>JBEKIM010000439.1:0-5903 GCA_050011755.1 Bryobacteraceae bacterium
GTGTTCTCGGGATTGGTGATGGACTGCCGTTTGGCCACCTGTCCGACCAGCCTTTCCCCGCTCTTGGTGAACGCCACGACCGACGGTGTCGTGCGATTCCCTTCCTGGTTGGCGATTACCGTCGGTTGCCCGCCTTCCATCACGGCAACCACGGAATTCGTGGTTCCCAAGTCGATACCTATTATCTTTCCCATCTTTCTGAGATCCTCCTAATACTCATTAGTACAGTCCCATTATCAAATTTTAGTGTGTTGTTGTCAAGTCCTTCTCGGCAGGTTTCGGTAATCCGATACAAGTACTTTATTTCCAATCAATAAGGGCCGATTTCGTGCGCTCCACCAGCACCCCGACCAAGGCCGGATGACCGTCCAGCGGGGGCGTTACCCGAATCTCCATATTGCTATGTTTTTGAACCAGTTGATCCACCATGGCCGGCAAATCGCGTTGCAGATGAATGCCCAGCGTCAGGAAGTATGGGACCACCAGAATTCGTGTCGCGCCGGAATCGGCTAGCCGCGCCACCGCTTCTGCCAGCCCCGGTTGAGCTTCCAGGAAGGCCGTTTCCACGCGCTCGAATCCTCCCGCCGCCGCCGCGGCTTCCGCTACCGCTTTGACGGCTGCGTTGGCAGATGGAACGCTGGAGCCATGCGCAAAGATGACAATTCCAGTACTCACAGCTAATATGAGCATAGCAAGATATGGTAAAAAGACTTGTGGTGGCGCTGGTCGGCATGGCGATGGGTGCGCTTGTCGGCCTCGGGGTAGCCCTGGCGGGTGTGGGCAACCTGGCGATTATCCTGGGAGCGGCCCTGGGAGGGTTGGTTTTCTCCATCGCCGCCCCGCGTGTCGGGCGGGCCGCCTGAGCACTTAAGGTGAAAACGGAGGAACTATGGCGTTTTGTCCGAGTTGTGGTGCGGCAGTCGAAGGACGTTATTGCGCAAAGTGCGGCACCGCCGTCGATCCGGAGGCTGCCAAGGCCTCACCGGCCGTAAACCTGCCGCCGATATCGGCTGCCGGATTGCCGGAAAATACCGCGGCGGCACTCTGCTACCTTTTAGGATTGGTAACCGGAATCATCTTCCTGGTTCTGGAACCTTACAACAAGAACAAGTTGATTCGTTTCCACGCGTTCCAGTCGATTTTTCTGCATGTGGCCGTGATCGTCGTCTGGATCGCCTTCCGCAGCATACTCCCCTGGAGCATGTGGTTTCTGATCAGCATCGTCGATCTGGCCTTCTTTGTCTTGTGGATCTACCTCTTGATCCAGACCTATCAGGGTAAGAAGGTCGTGCTGCCTGTCATCGGCGATCTGGCGGCCAAGCAAGCTTAAGGCGCGCCGGAATCCCGCAACACACTTCTCACAAGGGGAGAAGTGTGTCCGCTCTCCGCTTTTCGATTGATCCGTTATTCGAGTGAACCTGACCCTGCCCTTTCTCGTTATTGCGATTGGGAAGGTCAAAACCTATTGCAACTCATCATCGACAAAGCCGGTAAGCGCTACCCGGGGAAGCTTGCCAAAGCGTGGGCCCTGCGCAACTTCAGCCTCGAACTGCGGCCCGGCGTTCTGGGCTTGCTCGGCCCCAACGGCGCGGGCAAGACCACCCTGATGAATATCATCGCCACCATCACGCACGCGACCGAAGGCTCAGTCACCTGGAACGGCGCCGATCTCGAGCGCGATCCCGACGCCGTACGCGCCGTGCTCGGCTATCTGCCCCAAGACTTCGGCGTTTATCCCAATCTGAACGCGATCGAGTTTCTGGAATACTTCGCCGCCGTGAAGGGACTCGATGCCGCCGCCGCACGCCGACGCATCGACGAGTTGCTGCAACTGGTCAACCTGACCGACGCGTGCAAGCGCCCACTGGGCGGCTATTCGGGTGGCATGCGGCAGCGCGTCGGCATCGCTCAGGCGCTGTTGAACGATCCCCAGTTGCTGATTGTGGATGAACCCACCGCCGGGCTCGATCCCGAGGAGCGCGTCCGCTTCCGCAATCTGCTCTCCGATCTATCCGGCGACCGCATCGTGATCCTCTCCACGCACATCGTTTCCGACGTGGAAGCTACGGCCACCGACATCGCCCTGATTTCCTCCGGCACGCTGGTGGCGCACGCGCCGCCCGAAGATTTGCTCCGCGCCGCGGAGGGCTGCGTGTGGGAGTGGGTCATTCCCAGCGCGGATCTGGGCGCCGCCCGCCAGCGCTATCTGATCAGCGGCACCGTGCGCCGGCCGGATGGCGTACACGTGCGGTTGTTGGCGGAATCCGGGCCGCGCGGCGCCGTACCGGTGGCCGCCACGCTGGAGGACGCGTACTTGCATTGCCTGTCGGCGCACCGCGCGCATCTGGCGGAGGCCGTTGCCCGATGATGCGCGCCCACGTTCTTTATCATCTGGCCCGCGCCGATTTCCTGGAGCGCGTCCGGCGGTACAGTTTCCTGCTCACACTGGCATTCGCCGCCGGACTGGCCTTCCTCACATACTCGGGGACCATCTCCCTGCAGTTGGATCAGTACCGCGGCATCTATAACTCCGCCTGGGTCGGCAGCATGCTCACGCTGGTCAGTACGGCATTCATCACCCTGGCCGGCTTCTATGTGGTGAAGAACAGCATTCAGCGCGACCAGCAAACTCGCGTAGGGCTGGTGCTCGCCACTACCCCGATCGGCAAGAGCCTCTACACGATAGGCAAGGCGCTCAGTAACTTCGCCGTACTGTCGGCGATGGTCGGCGTTTTGGCCGTGGCGGCCGTCGTTTTACAACTGCTTCGCGCCGAGGGCGGACTCGAACCCGGCAAACTGCTGGCGCCATTCGTCTGGGTGGCCTTGCCGGCGATGGCTATGACCGCGGCGCTCGCCGTGTTGTTTGAGACCTTGCCGGTCCTGCGCGGAGGCGCCGGCAACGTGATCTATTTCTTTGCCTGGGCGGCTTATATTGGAGCGAGCGGCGTCGCCGGCATCAACGACTATCTGGGATTCGGCGTTTTCATGCGCGCCATGGTGGGCGCGCTGAAGCGCTTCGACCCAACTTACAACGGCAGCTTCAACTTGCAGGCCGGACCGTTTGCCCACGCCACCAAAACGTTTCTCTGGACCGGCGTGGTCTGGACTCCGCAGGTGGTCCTGGCACGATTGCAGTGGGTCTTGATCGCCATCGGCATCGCCTGGTTCTCCGCGCTCTTCTTCCATCGCTTCGATCCCGCGCGCGAGGCTTGGCGGCGTGGGCGCAAGAAAGAAACGCCCGCCACCGCCATAGATCCGGACGATGTGCCGGTCGCAGCGTTCCCCCGGATTGCCGAGATCCACTTAACACCCTTGCCGCGAACCGCGCCCGCCGGCCGGTTTCCGCGCCTGGTCGTCTGCGAGTTGCGCCTGATGCTGAACGGGCTCCGTTGGTGGTGGTATCTGATCGCGGCGGGCCTGTTGGCCACCAGCGCGGCGGTGCCGGATGCGCAAGCGCGCCGGGCGTTCGCCGCATTCGCCTGGCTTTGGCCCGTGCTGATCTGGTCGCAGATGGGTGCGCGCGAAGCCCGCTACGATACACGGAAGCTGGTCTTCTCCTGCCCTCGCACGCTTGGCCGGCAACTGCCCGCCGTCTGGTTAGCCGGCGTCGTAGTGGCGATCTCCACCGGCGCCGGATGGGGAACTCATACGCTCGCCGCCGGCGATTGGCCCGGCTTCTGCGCCTGGCTGGCCGGCGCGCTCTTTGTGCCGGCCTTCGCCCTCGCCCTAGGTGTCTGGAGCGGATCGAGCCGCCTTTTTGAAGCCCTGTACACGCTGTGGTGGTATGTGGGCCCCATGAACCACGTACCTGGCCTCGACTTCACCGGCGTGGCGCGATCGTCTTTCGGCACGCCGCTCTATTTGCTGGCCGCGGCTGCGCTGCTGACGATGGCCTACTTTGGAAGACGCCGCGAACTGGGTTATGCGTGAGCCCGAATCAGCGGGCGGCCGCGACTGACCGCGGCTTCCGGCTTCCGATTCCTCGCTCCTGCCCCCTGACTCCGAGCCACAACCAGCCCAGCGATACGGCTTGAAACGCAGCCAGGCCGATCACCACGCGCGGATCGCGTACGCCCCCGAACCACGCGCCGGTCACCAATACCACCAGCGCCGTAGCCGTCAGCCGCGCTCCTTCCGCGATCAAGAACGCGCGCCGGTTCTCCAGCACGCCACCCAAACATACCAGCGATCCCAGGATGAACAGAAAATACGCGATATTCAGCATGGGCGCCTGCTTGGGCAGCAGCGCCAGAAACTGGCTGTTAGCCGCGATCAGCGCCACGAACTGCACCAGGCCGTAAACGCTTAGCGCTACGTTGCGTGGCGGATCGAACTTCACGAAGTCCACCCTCGGATCGTAAGGGCGCTTTGGAAAACGCGCCGCCACGTCTACCGGGCGCCATCCCGGCGGGGCGAACCACACCCGCACTTTGTCGGACCACGCAGCCGCATGCCACGCATCCTTAGCCATGGCCACGTAATAATGCAGGTTGGCCCACACCGGATTCCAACTGTTCAACTGCCCGCGGATCCCGTAGATGCACGGTTCCTCGTCCAGTTCCTCCTGGAAACTGCCGAAAAGACGATCCCAGATCAGGAACACGCCCACATAGTTCTTATCCAGATAGATGTCGTTCTGCGCATGATGCACGCGATGATTCGAGGGCGTCTGGATCCATCGATCCAGGAATCCCAACCTCCCGATCAGTTGCGTGTGCGGCCAGAACTGGTAGAAAAGCTGCACCACCCCGACCATCAGCATCACTCCCACCGGGATGCCGCACAGCGCCATCGGCAAATAAAAGATCCACCCGAGAAAGGCGCCCGTGCCCGGTTGCCGCAGCGCGGTAGTCAGGTTGAACTCCTCGCTCTGGTGATGCACCACGTGGGACGCCCAGAACAGCCCCACCGTATGCCCCCAGCGGTGGTTCCAGTAGTAGCACAGATCGTAAAAAACGAACGCGAATACCCAGGTGCCCCAGTGCTTCGCCGGCAGGTGAAACGGCGCCCAATGCAGCAGCACCCATTCGTAGAAGAAGATGCCCAGGAATCCGAAGAATACGCGCACGCCGGTCGAAACTACGCCGCAGCTCAGACTGTTGATGGCGTCCGCCAGGTGATAATAGCGCGTCCGTTTCACGCGGTCCATCGTCAATTCCAGCGCGATCAGCGCCAGAAATACGGGCACCGCCAGCGCCACGGCCTTCGAGTACGTAGTGTCCATAAATTACAGGGGTTGCCTTTGAAGAAATCTTACCTCATCCGGCACGCATCAAACCAGCAGGCCGGCCTGTTCGTAGATCGGCCGCATGATCGCGCCGATCTTGGGCAGTTCGAGCCTGAACCATAACGAGCCGGCGATGCAGAACAAGCCGGTCAAGATGACCGTGTGGGGAGCCCCAAAGCGGTGAGCCAATGCGCCGGCCAGGAGGCTGCCGAAGGGCGCCGCGCCGAAGAACGCCATGGTGTAGTAGCTCATCGCGCGGGCGCGCTTGCCTTCCGGAACCAGCGACTGGATGATGGTGTTGCTGGCGGCGGCGCCCTGCATCAGGCCGAAGCCGGCGAAGACCATCAGCACCAGCGACAACCACAAGGTATGCGACAGGCCGAAGAGAATCAGCGCGCCTCCCAGCATGGCGGCGGCGACCTGAAGCATGCGCGCCAGTCCCACCACCGACTTGCGGACCGCTAGCGAAAGCGCCGACACCAGCGCGCCGATTCCCGAAGCGCCCGTGAGCCAGCCCAGAGTGGCCGCGCCGCCGTGCAGCACCTGTGCGGCGAAAATCGGCAGCAGCACGCCGTACGGGTAGCCCATCAGGCTGATCAGGGAAAACAGCAACAGGATGGTGCGGATCGGCCGGAAGGTACGGACATAATCCCAGCCCTCGCGCATCTGCGCCAGC
>JBEKIM010000440.1:0-5872 GCA_050011755.1 Bryobacteraceae bacterium
ACGCGCCCGCCAAACCGGGTGCCGACCTTAGAGAAGGACTGAAGGCCTGCCTCCCCGGCGACTCTTCACCGGCCGGCACGGTCACCGACGGCATGCGCAAAGTAGTCAAGGCTACCCCTTTTGGTTCCAGGTGTTTTTGGGAAGACGAGAAGGGCACCCCAAGCAAATAGAAATCCACAGCTCTGAAAAGCGGTGGAAAGGGAGTAAACGCAAATGAGAATTCTTATATGTATGGGTATCCTGGCAGGCTGTCTGGCCGCGCAGGATTCCACTAGAACGACGCCTCCGGCGGCCACGAAAACGCAGCCCCAGAAGGCGCCGGCGACGCTGAGCATCCCCAAAGACGCCGTCGAAACCAGTCCCGGGTTCTACCGTTGGACCGATAAGGATGGCAAGGTCTGGACGTATCGTCCGACCCCCTTTGGCGTGCGGCGGTGGCCGGCGGATTCGTTGGACGTCCAGAAGAGCATTATGGATAAGCGGGATGCGGCAGGCTCGCGCATTACCGCGGTGGAACAAGGGGATTCCATCCGTTTCGAGGAGAATACGCCTTTCGGAAAGCGGACCTGGGTGCGCAAGAAGACCGAACTGAACGAGACGGAGCAGCGCACCTGGGACTTGCAGAAGAAGAACGGCGCGGCCAGCCGTTCCGCGGAAAAGGAGTAAGCGGTGAAATCCAGCAGAGCCTTAACGGGAGCGATCCTGGCGGCGTGGTGCGGGGTGTGGGTGGCCTCGGCGCAGCAGAACATCTCGCCACCGCCCAATCAGCAGCGTACCCCACTGGCGCCTTCCGGGCCCGCCACTCCGCCCTCCACTGCACCGCAGACCGGTCCGCGGCGGGCGGCTGTCGGCGACACCGGCGGTTTCATGCTGGAGAACGTGTCGCTTGCGGAGTTGATCGATATCGTGGCGCGGCGGCTAAAGATCAATTACCTGCTGGATCCGCATTTCAAAGGAGGCAGCGTCACCATCCACACCTATGGCGAGGTGAAGCAGACGGACCTGATGCCGCTGCTTGAAACCATTCTGCGGGTGAACGGCGCGGCGTTGGTCAAGGTCGGCGACCTTTATCGCGTGGTGCCGGTGGAGAAGGTGTCGCAGATGCCGATTGCTCCGTTGGTGAACGGCAAGGACTTCCCGGAAGATGAGCGCATGACGCTGAACCTGATCTTCCTGAAGTATGCCACCGCCGGCGAGATCCTGAAACTGATCCAGCCATTCCTGGGCGAGGGGGCCGCGGCAGCCACCTACGACCCGGCCAACCTGCTGATCCTGCAGGACAACAATCGCAGCATGAAGCGCACCATGGACCTGCTGGCGTTGTTCGATAACGACGCCTTCGTCAGCCAGCGTGTACATCTTTTCGAGGTGAGCAGCGGCCGGCCCACGGACCTGGTGAAGCAACTGGACGCCATCTTCAAAGCGGTTTCGCTTTCCGACAAGACCAGCGCGGTGAAGTTCGTCCCGATCGACCGCATCAATACGATCGTGGCCGTGGCGCCCAATCCGGGAGTCTTCGACCAGGTCGGCCAGTGGCTGAAAAAGCTGGATATTCCGGTGAAGTCGCCGGCGGGTTCGGTGGATAACTACGTCTACCGGCTGAAATACGGGCGCGCGGATTCCGTAGCCATGGCCGTGATGGCTCTGTATAGCGGCAATCCGATGGCCCTGATGGCGTTGAGCCAGATGAATAACAGCATGATGAACAGCATGATGGGCAACATGGCGCCGGGTTTGAGCGGGGGCGGCATGGGCGGCTATGGCAACTCGGCATACGGGGGCATGGGGGGCATGGGAGGCATGGGAGGCTATGGCAACTCGGCATACGGGGGCATGGGGGGCATGGGGGGCTATGGCAACTCGGGATACGGCGGCATGGGCGGCTATGGCGGTTATGGGGGCATGGGCGGCGGCATGGGCGGATACGGCGGCATGAGTCCCTTCGCAGCGGGGAACAGCGTGACGGCGCTGGGGACGCAAAACGGCACGACGAACGCTACCGGCGATCAGACCGGCACGTACCTGGGCGCCCCGGGCATGGGCGCCAATAATTACCGCGGCCCGCACATCATTCCGAATCCGTTCGACAACACCCTGCTGGTGCAGTCGACCCCGGAGGAATGGGAACAAATCTCGCGGCTGCTGGCGCAGTTGGATGTGCCGCCGCGGCAGATCCTGGTGGAAGCGAAGATTTTCGAGGTGACCTTGACGGGCGACCTTTCGTATGGTGTGGAATCCTATCTGCAAGCGAAGGGAGCGGCGGTCCCCGGGGGGTTCACGGCGCCCGGACAAGCAGGGGGCTTCCTCGGATCGGCGTTGAGTACCGGGCTGAATCTTACGGGCGGTCTGCTGGTGGGCCACAGCCGGGAATTGCTGTCGGCGTTGACCGCGCTCGAGAGCACCGGCAAGGTGAAAACAATCAACGAGCCGTCCCTGATCGCGACCGACAGCGTACCCGCTGTAATGAATGTGGGCACGACGGTGCCGACGCTCAGTTCCGTATCGGCATCGGGAGTGCAATCTGGCGGCAACACGCTGTTCGCGAACAATATCTCGAATGTCAGCACGGGCGTGACCCTGATAGTTAATGCGCGCGTCAATTCCAGCGGCATTGTAACCATGATGATCGACCAGGAGGTCAGCGCGCCGGGCGCGACATCGTCCCAGATCGAGTCGCCCACATTTTCGAATCGCAGCTTCCAGACCCAGATCACGGTGCAGGATGGAGATACCATCGGCATCGGCGGGATCATCCAGGAAAGCCTGCAGGAAACGTCCGCGGGCATCCCGTTCTTGCAAAGGATTCCGATATTGGGGGCGGCTTTCGGCGCCAAGACCAGGAGCACCAGCCGGACGGAGCTGATCGCGTTCTTCACACCGCATGTGATCTACGACACGGCATCGCTGGCCGACGCCACCGACGATTTGAAATCCGGGCTGAAGCACATGAAGAGCGAGTTGAAGCAAGCGCAGTAGGCCGCCGCGTCGAAGCTCCGTGCCCCGCCATACCTTAAGGCGTGCGCCACTGCTAGACTGGAAACACGTCCAGAAAACTGCGAGAACGCATCGAGGAACTGACGGTGGTGGCCGACATCGCTTCGGCCATGCTTTCGCCGTTGGAACTGAACGAGGTGCTGAATGTGGCGCTCGAAAAAACCAGCCGTGCCATGTCCGCGCCGTTCGGCTCGATCACGCTGCTCTCGTCCGATAAGACCCGGCTGGAGTTCGCCGCGGTGTACGGCCTGTCGGCGGATTACGGCGAACGGTTTCGCGAAATCGGGCTGCTGCCGGCGGACGCGACGTCCCCTTCGGGACGCGCGGTTTCTACCGGAAGGCCGTATTGGGTAGCGGACATTACTCGCCATCCCCTGTGCGCCAGCTGGAAGCACATTAGCCTGGGCGAGGGAGTGCGCGCGCTGATCTCGGTGCCGTTGATGCTGGGAGGGGAGCCCGCCGGCACGCTGAATCAATACCTGGCGGAGCCGCACCGTTTTCGGGCGCACGAGGTCCGCCTGCTACAGGTAGTGGCGCAGCAGGTTTCGCTCGCCATCGAACGGGCGCGTTTGTACGACCGCCTGAAGCAGCAGCATGCCACCGCGCTGGCGGCAAGCGAACACAAGAGCCGCTTCCTGGCCACCATGACCCACGAGCTACGCTCGCCGATGACGGCCATCGTGGGCTTCGCGGATCTGCTGGGCGCGCAAATTGCCGGCTCGATGAACGGCGAGCAGATGCGCCAGGTGCGCATGATTTCGGCGAGCGCGCAGCACATTATGGCGGTGCTTAACGATGCGCTGGATGTGGCGCGCGTCGAGGCCGGCCAACTTGAGTGCCTGATTGAGCCGGTGGATGCGTGCGAAGTGATCAGCGAGGTCACCGATATGCTGGCGCCGCTGGCGCGCGCCAAGCGGCTGGCACTCGAGATCCAAGAGCCGCCTGGGCCGCTCATGGTGCGCTGCGACCGCCAGCGTTCCAAACAAATCCTGGTCAACCTGGTTTCGAACGCCATTAAATTCACCGCGCACGGCCACATTCAGGTGAGCGGCTTCCGCGACGCCGCCGTTCCGCACCGCGCGCGCATCGCTGTGTCGGATACCGGGATGGGGCTGCGCCCCGACCAGGTGCCGCTGCTCTTCCAGGAATTTCAGCAATTGCCGACTCCTTACCAGAATCTGGGCACCGGCCTGGGACTGGCGATCAGCCGCAAGCTGGCGCGGCTGATGGGGGGCGACATCGAAGTGGAAAGCGCCTACGGACGCGGCAGCACCTTCACTCTGGAGCTCGAAACCGCATGAGCGCGCACACTCTGCTGCTGGTGGACGACGATCCCGCCGTACACGAGTTGCTGGCGGCCGTGCTGCGGCGGGGAGAGTGGGAGATCGATAGCGCCTATGACGGGCTGCAGGGACTGGCCCGCGCGCAAGCCCGGGCTTACGACCTGATACTGACCGATGTCCGCATGCCGGGCATGGATGGCCTCGAACTGCTGCACCAGATCCGCGAGATCCGGCCGGAGGCGAAAGTGATGGTGATGACCGCGGACAGCACGCCGGCCAACATCGTGCGCGCCATCCGCGACCAGGCGTTTTGCTATTTCAGCAAGCCGTTTTCGCCGAGCGCGGTGGCCGAAATGATCGCGCAGGCCGTGAATACCGGGCACTGGCAGGACGATATCGAAGTGCTTTCGGCGAGTCCGGAATGGATCAGCCTCCGGCTGCGGTGCAAGATGGAAACGGCCGACCGCCTGATGCAATTCGTGCGCGAGATAGAGATGGACTTTTCGCCGCACGAGCGGGAGAACATCGCGGCGGCCTTCCGCGAATTGCTGATGAATGCCATCGAGCATGGCGGCGGATCGGATCCCGACAAGCGCGTCCAGGTAACGTACGTGCGTACGACGCGGGCCATCGTGTACCTGATTCAGGACCCGGGCAAGGGCTTTTCGTTCGATGCGATCGCGCACGCGGCCATCGCGAATCCGCCCGGCGAGCCGGCCAAACACCTGGAGATCCGGGCGGAGCAGGGCGTACGGCCGGGCGGGTTTGGAATTCTGCTCACGCGCAACCTGGTGGACGAGCTGATTTACAACGATAAGGGCAACGAGGTCTTGTTTATTAAGTACTTGAAGTAGGCGCCGCGGCGTCGGGCGCCGGACAGTAGTTGCGGGCAACCGCTTCGAAGCTCTCCACCTGCCGCGTCTGCCAGGACGCGGCCGGAGAGAGCTCGCGCGCCATCCACGCGGCCACCCGTGGCGCCATCCTGATGGCCGCCCGGGCATTCAGGAAAAGCGCACGCGTGCGCCGCGCCAGGACATCTTCCACAGTGCGCGCCATCTCGCGGCGTACGGCCCACACCACTTCCGCGCCGGTGTACGGAAGCGCGTGATCGAGCGGCTCCGCGAGGGCCGGATCGTCGCGCATGAGGTCCCGGATCAAGGGAGCGTCCGCGCCGTACACGCGGAGATGGCCGAAGGCCTCCGCGCCGGGATGGTATCCGTGCAGCTTCAGGTGCTCCGTGACGCAAGGTTTCTCCGGCAAGCGCGCCAGCATGGCCGCCTGGTTTACACAATCTTCCGCCATATGGCGGTACGTGGTCCACTTGCCGCCGCAGATCGTCAGCAGTCCGGATTTCTCGATGTGGATGGTATGGTCGCGCGATAGAGCCGCGGTGGCGGCGCCGCTCGTCGATTTCACCAGAGGGCGAATGCCGGCAAACACGCTCAAGATATCGGCGCGCGTAGGTGTGCGAGCCAGGTAAAGCGACGCGGTGGAAAGGATAAACTCGATCTCTTGGTCCATAGCCACCGGTTCGAGAGCCGCGTCTTCAACCGGAGTGTCGGTTGTGCCGATGAGGGTGTGGCCGTGCCACGGAA
>JBEKIM010000441.1:0-5872 GCA_050011755.1 Bryobacteraceae bacterium
GAGCGCCCTCTTTTCCGCCGCCGAAACATCCACCGACGTGACCGGCCATGAGTTGATCATGGACCGCAGTAAGAAGCAGGTCCAGGTGAGCGGCGTAGACCACGCCGCCGCATTCGCCAGCAACGACGTGCGGAACATCATCGAGCAGATGCTGCTCATTGCTTTGGGCTGCGTCAGCGCGCCGGGCGATTTTCCGCCGCCGGGTCAGACTGTCGCGGACAGCTCAAACGGCGGCAGTCAGTCCACGGATTCCAGCACCGCCGACAGCTCAGGCCAGGTGGCATCTAACGATAGCGGAAACACCGATAGCGGGAATCCGCCCGATCCGTCGGATTGGTCCACGGACAGTCAGGCCACGACCTGAAAAGGCCGGGCTCTTACGGCACCATTACGGTAAATTCGCCGGGTGTGACGAAGGTGATCACGCCGCCCCAGATACACATGAGTTCGGATGTGTTGTCGAGGGTCGGCATGTTCCCCAGCAGGACCGTAGGCGCGCCCGGAACCCATGGCGCCGGAGTATTCGGCACACAGGGCATGGGCGTCAGCACTCCCAGGGCGGCGGCGGTCGCCGAGGCCACCTCCGGGTTTGCGATGGACATGCACACGCCGAATGGCATAATGTTCTCCATCGGCACGTGGTCCATGATGTTGGCGTCCGGTACCTCGCTGGTAAACGTCTTGTTTACCGGCAGCACCACCAGGGAGCTCGGCGCCGCGCCGAATGTGCACATCATCGAGGCTCCCATGCAAACTTGCATTGCCATGCGTTCACCCTCCGATCGACCGTTTATTATTTTATCGAATTACGAAGACCGTGGGGAGGCAGGAGGGCGGGCAAGCCGGCTAAAAGCCGGCTGCGGGCTGGATAGCCCGCCCCACAATTTTTCCCTTCTTTACGTGCCCTTCGCCTCTGCCTCGCGCCTCCGCGAGGCGGCGCCTGCCGGGTCGGTGATAATGTCGATCCACTGCGGGTCGGGCGGGGCCTCGGCGGCGTAGCTGTCGTGCCAGTTCCACCACTTGTACGGCGGGGTCTGGGGGTAACCCTCCGGCGAGTCCTCCCAAGTCTCCTGACGGCCGAGCGGCGTGATGTCGAGGTAACTCCAGATACTCCCCATGGCCTCGTCGCCGCGACTGTTGATGAAGTATGTGCGGAACACCCGCTCGCCATCGCGGAAGAACACGTTGTGGCCGTGCCACTCGTCCACGCCGAAGTCTTTGTCGAAGCTGTCGGTCATGGTGTACCACGGCATCTCCCAGCCCATCCGGGCCTTCAGGCGCGCGATGTCCGCCTGCGGCGCCCGTGAGGCGTAGGCTAGGGTGGTGTCGCGCGCGTTCAGATGGGACAGGTGGGAGACCTGATCGGCGCCCAGGGAGCAGCCCCGGCAGGCGTGCTCGGGCCAGCCGAACACCCCGGGCTCGAAGAAGGCGCGGTAGACGATCAACTGACGGCGGCCCTCGAACAAATCGAGCAGGCCGGTCTTGCCCTGCGGCCCCTCGAACTCGTAATTCTTGTCCACCGCCAGCCAAGGCATCCGCCGGCGTTCGGCGGCCAGCGCGTCTCGGGAATGGGTGAAGGCTTTCTCCTTCGCGAGGAGCTGCTGGCGCGCAGCTTCCCAATCCTGCTGCGACACGACCGGCGGTGTTTTCATCGCGAGATAATCTCCATTCGGGACAGGAATCTACCTTCAAAATACATCGGATCGATGCATGTGTCCAACGAATATTCGTGACGGGAGTACGAGAAGATCCGTCCGCTAGGCGTGCCGTGCGCGGTCCACGACCAGTTCCGGATGCTCGCCAACCAGCCGGTTCACGACGTGGCAGTTCCAACATACCGGCTGGTGCGAAGCCAGAACGTCCGGTATCTCTGCCGCGGGCACGTCATGCCATTCGACCGTGCGATGTTCCGAGTTCAGCAGGGCGGGCTCGTTGTCGGCCCAATGAATCTCCTCAAACGCCTTGCCGCAGAGGGTGCAATTCTTCCCCTGGTACCACTGGGTCAGGATATTGCTGACGAGGCAGTCTTCAGGTGCCGTTTCGATCTGCCGCAGGCACTCCTGGCCGCAATCCCGGCGTTCCGGCCATCGCGAACAGGACCTGAGCCGCAGATCGGTCTTACCTTCCAGCGTCTTCAGTAGCACGTGTCCGGTATCCACCACAACGCCCGCCGGCCGGCGGTTTTCCGGGCAGGTAATCACGCGATCGCCGCGGTACTTCAGGTAAGCGCGGCCGAAAACGAGTGCCAGCACTGCCACCAGCGCCAGCAGGACAAAACCGCTCCATACAAGCACATCCGGGCTGAACGTATGCATACGGGTCTACCTTCCGGCGCGGCAGTTGCACGCCCGTCGCCACGCCGTATGTGCAGGAATTCAAAGGCCGCGCAAACCTCCGTTGCGTCGTTTTCCACAACCAGGGTGGGTGCCTTGCCCCGACGCACCGCCCGGCGTGGGCAACGAATACCTTGCTTTCGGCGTCAGACTGGTATGGGCCGACGACTCCTGGCGGTACTGGCGACGCTTGCCGTGCCGCTGCTTCCCAGCGCTTCAACGGACTACCAGGCGGTGGTCCATAAGGTTTCGCTGATCGAGCATGACAGTCTGAAGCCCGGCTCGCGCGTCGTGCTGACGCCCGCCGAGTTGAACGCCTATGCCCGGCAGGAAGTCGCGGCCGTGGCACCCGACGGAGTCCGCGATCCGCGGCTTGAGTTGGGACCGGGGACCGCTACCGCCACCGCCCTTATCGACTTCGGCAAACTGCGCCGCGCCGAGGGGAAGACGTCTGGGCCCATCATGGCTTATCTGCTGGATGGTGAGCGGCCGGTCACCATCACCGCACGCATCCGGTCGTCGGGCGGAACAGCCACGGTCGACGTGCAGCAGGTGGAGATCTCGGGCGTCTCGATCGAGGGCCGCTTGCTCGATTTCCTGATTCACAACTATGTGATGCAGGCCTACCCGAACGCCAAGGTCGGCGAGCCTTTCGAACTGGGCCACCGGATCGAGCGGCTGGATGTGCAGCCGTCCGCGGTGGGGATCGTGATCGGGCGTTGAGTGGCGGCCCGAATCGAACGATCAAAGCCCAGATGATTGCATCTAAAGGCGGAAGCGGTCCGCCCGCGGTCACTGCGGCAGGTCCATAATGGCTGTATGACCCTATGGCCGCTGCTGTTGCTCGCCGCCGCACCACCTGCCCCCGATAAAATCGTCTTCGACACCGACTGCGGCTTCTTCGGTGACGATGGCGCCGCGCTGGCGATGGTGCTACGTAGTCCCGCGGTGCAGGTGGCTGCCCTCACAGCGGTTTCGGGCAATGTCTGGGCCGCGGAGAGCGCCGGATATCTGACGGAGATCCTGGGGCTGCTCGGCCGGTCTGAAATCAAACCATTTGTGGGCGCGCAGATGCCGCTCATCCATTCGGCGGCCATGGCCAAGCTTGAAGCGCCCCTGGAGTTTGCGGGGGCGTTCGACAGACCGCTCAAAGTCGCGCCGCTTTCAAAGCCGCCGGCGCTCGATGTGCTCGCGGATACCATCGCGCGGAATCCCGGCCGGATTACCATCCTCGCGCTCGGTCCGATGACCAATGTCGCCATGCTTCTACGGCTGCATCCGGATCTGGAAGGGAAGATCCGGCGCATCGTCTTCATGGGAGGCAACGTGCACGTGCCCGGCAACGCTTCCGCAGCGGCGGAGTTCAACTTCTGGTTCGATCCGGAAGCGGCGCAGGCCGTTTTTCGGTCGCGCATCCCGGAGAAGGTCATGTTCCCGCTGGATATCTGCAATCATGCGGTGCTGAACAAGGCGCGTTTCGACGAGATTATCGCGACCCAAACACCGCTCACCCGGCGTTACGAAGAAGATTACGGCAAGCGCTATCCCGGCTTCCACAAGAATCCGTCGGCCAGTGGCTTCCTTTGGGACGAATTGGCCGCCGCATGGCTGCTCGATACGGGCTGGGTGACCCGCTCCGAGACGTCCTGGCTGGATATCGACACGCACTTTGGCAAGACCTACGGCGCCACCGTTCCGCTGGATCGCAAGCTGGCTCCGGAGGCCACGCCCGTGCGGGTGATGCTGGACCTCGACTACCCGCGTCTTTGGGCGATCTACAAACGGCTGTTGACCGAGTAGCTGCCGATCGGCCGCTCATTTCCGGATGTAAATCACGGTCAGATCGGTGCGGGCCACCTCCCGGTATTGGGCCAGCCATGGGCCCAGATCGGCGTATGCGCCGATCGCCAGGCGCGGATTGATCGGCCCCAGGCCGTCCATGACGATCGCGGGGTGAGAGCGGGCCAGTTCGGCGCGGCGCGTGGCCGTGGCTTCGCCTTCCACCGGCTGCCACTCGGTCAGATGGCGGTCGGCGGGGACGCCCGTCAGCGGTTGCGAATCCAGGTACCTTGTGGCGGCGGGAAGTCCTGTGTAGACATATAACTCCGGCCGAAAGCCCCATACGAAGAGCGTATCGCCGGGCGCACTGAATGGGCGCGCAAACCGGGCGGCGTTACGGCTGTCGCGGTCCATGGCCAGATCCGCCCAGCGCGAGGGTCGCCCTTCCACCAGGCCGCGCGCCAGCAGCGCATAGCGCGGTCCGAAGCGCACCAGCGGGACCAGTAGCAGCGCACCCAGGGCCAGCGCGCGGCGTCCGCCCAGCAGCGCGAATCCGCGCGCGCCGGCCAGCGCAGCCAGCGGCAGAAGCTGGAAATAGTAGCGCGGAAAGAATCGCCCGCCGGCGGCCACCGCCAGCGCAGCGAGGGCGGCCCAGACCGCCCAACGCAGACGATCCGCCTTGGGATCGCGCCACCAGAACCACAACCCCGCGATCGCGATGGGCGCATGAAAGCCCAGCCAGTGCGCGGTGCGGAGCAGGCCGGCGGCAGGCGTCGCGGCGGCCACATAACGGCGCCCCCACTGCCAAACTTGCTCGTAGTAAGCGCCGAGCGTGCCCTGGCTCCACAGCAGGACGGCCGCCAGCGCGTTGGGAATGACAAATCCGGCCAGCAGCATGGGCAGCGCGCGCAGGTCCCAGATGGCGCAAGCCGCCAGGACGAAGACGCCCTTGGCATTCACCAGAAAAGCGATCCCGGCCAGCATCCCGCTCCAAAAGGCGCGGCCACGCCACGCTAGCCAGACCGCGGCCATGTGCGGCGCCAGCATCAGCAGATCGGCGGCCAGGGGGGTCACCGCCGAGGGGATATCGAAGATCAGGTAAAAAGCCAGCAGGCCCGCCGCCCAGAGCGCCTCCCGGCGGCCCCAAAGCTCGTGCGCGAAGCGCCAGGCAACCCAGCAGGCCAGCAGCGCATAGAGCGCACCCGCCAGCCTCAGCGGTAAACCGTCGCGCGCGCCCCAGGCGAGGTAGGTCCATGCCAGCAGCGGCGGCTTGTCGAACCAGATATCGCTATACAGCGCCTTGCCGTGCAGCATCTGCCGCGCGGCGGCCAGCGGCAGGGTTTCTTCCGCCCACAGAATATCGAGATGGCAGAGGCGCGCCGCCAGCACCAGCGCGAACAGCGTCGGGAACAAGAGGCGGGTGCTTTTCACAATTCCAAGCTATGGTACCTTGAACCGCGCGCCGATTGGGTCTATGATAGGCAAATAAAAGGCGAATGGTGGAGGATATTCAGGAACAGCTCGCGGCGCTCCGGCGGCACATCGCGCGCATCGACAGGAAGTGGACCGGCAATGGCCAGGGCGCCAGTCCAAAGACCGCGCCCCTGTACGATCATCCGCAGCCGATCGCCCCTGCCCGCTACTTTGTCGAGGAACTCATCAGCGGTGAGGTAGTGCACACAGCGCTCGGCCAGCACTTCGAGACAGAGAAGCTTTTCGAGCGTCACCGCCGCCATGGGAGCATGGATATCTCGAACCTG
>JBEKIM010000442.1:0-7161 GCA_050011755.1 Bryobacteraceae bacterium
CTGCCACTGCTGTCGACCGCGATCGAATACACCTGATCCGTATAGGTTCCGCTGGTCAGGCCCCCCAGATAAGTCGAGTAAAGCAGGCTCGACCCATCGGCGGACAACTTGGCAACAAAAATCGGATTAATGCCGGTAAAGAAAGACTGCTCCGCGCCGACCAGCGGAAAATCCATCGAGTCGGTCGATCCGGTGATGTAAGCATTGCCTTGAGCGTCGGATACGATGGCCGTGCCGGAATCGTAATTCGATCCGCCGAGATAGGTGGAATAGACCAACGAGGGATCGATCACCAGCGGCTCCTTCGAGTCGTATGTCCCCACCGCGAAGCGCACCTCATCACCGGCTGCCAGAACATAGTGGCTCTCTACCGTGCGCCGCGTCCCGGCTATCTCCTGATAGGCGGCCGGCTTCTGGAAACTCACCGCGCCCGCGGCGGTTTCGAGCACCAAGTCGCCACCATCGTCCACGCGGATATTCCGCGCGCCGTCTACCGCGAGCCGGATGGCGCTCGGATCGGCGCCCGGCGCCAAAATGAAATCGTATTCCAGCCGGCCCTGGTTGCCGTAATATGCCAGGTCGATGCCGGGATAGACCGCCGAATACTCCACGCGTCCGAATGTCGGAATCTCGGTCCGCCAGCGCGCGGGGTCGTTCCCGATGAAGTAGTTCACTTTGCCCGGCAAAGAGTTGCGCGTGCCAACCTTCGGATTGCGGCGCGCGCCGGCCAGCCTGAGATCCACGGCGGCCGGCGCGGCCGATTTACTTTGCCGCACAGTGAGACGCGCACTGCCGCCCGACAGGAAAACGGAGTATCCGCCGCCACGAGCCAGATAGTCGACGGACGGCCCAGCCTGACCTTGATTCTTTTCGAAAGCTAGCGGTAACTTGTGAAATTCTTCACCGATGGCTCCCAATAACTGAGATAGCCCAATGGTACATGCGAGCAAAGCGTAACGGCGGATCATGCAACAACGTTACGTCCGTTCCCGCCGGATGTCAACCAAGATTGGTCATGGTGTTTTTACGGGCACCGCCAGGAATGCCGGCGAGTTACCCGTTGCCGCATTGTAAGCCCCGCCGGCAATCTCCCCCGAGTCGTTGATATCGTTGGCGTAGACTAAGCTCAACGGGCTTTCGACCAGCGTGTTCAGATCGGTCATCACGCCGTTTTGCCAGATGAAGGCCCGGCTGGCGCCACTGGCGTCGATCGACTGACCGGCTACCTGACCCTTTTCATTGATACCCCAGGCCACGCTGAACGAGTCTCCCGGCAGAGTTCCCAGATCAGTCATGCCGCCCGCCTTTGTCCAGATGAACGCATGGTAGTTCGGGCTGGCGGCCGAAGCGGTAGGAGTGTTCCAAGCCACGCCCCCGAGGTTCCCCATGTCGATGGGCGAGCCGTTTTCCCAAAGCACGGCATGCGTGGCTGTCGCTCCGCCCACGGCTGTCCCGCAGATACCCGAAATCCCCACCACCTGGCCTTGGTTGTTAATCGCCGTGGCCGCGCCATCCACATCGCCGGCGAGCGGAGGCAGGGGTTGGATCTCATTGGGCTTCGGCCCGTAAACCACGGCTTCAAACTGCAATACCTGCGGCGCAACGCAGGTAGGGTCGTGCGTGGTATTCTCGGCCCATCCGGCGATCTGGCCGGCGTTGTTATCGCCGGCCGCAAATCCGTTATTGCCGCCCAGAGTGGGAAGGGCGCGCATAATATGGTCCTTCCATACGAAGCCCTGGCAAGTGTGGCCGCTGGACGTAGGGAAAAAGCCTCCTCCCGCGCAACTCCAGACCTCTCCCAACGGATCCACAATGGAAGTATCCGAAATACCCGCGATGGCGCCGCTATTGTTCTTCACCGACGACCACGCCACGGAGCTGCTCGGGCCGCCGAGGGTGCCCAGGTCCACCGTTTTGCCATCGATCCAAAGCGCGGCATGTGAAGTGGTATTTCCCGCCAGGTCGCCCGCGCCCAGCACCCACCCGCGGTCATTGATGCTATTCGCGGCCGCCGATGTTCCCCCGAGTGCGCCCAGGGCAGTTATTAAGTACTTGGGCGCCTGGTTACTGTCAGTCGCTTTTTGCGCGATGCCGCTAATTGGAAGCGCCAGCGCGCTGATGGCGATCATAACCGTCATGTAACTAAGTTTCATACGATCTCCTTTTCTAATCGGAACGAGTGCATTCCCGTTCATTACGATAGGCCGCCATCGAGCGCCACGTTGGACGTTGGCGGACCTCGCTCTCGCGCGGATGGACGTTTCAGGACGCGGCTCTCCATTCGCAGGCGGCCGCGCGAGCCTGGTCCGAAAACGTCCAGTTTCTCCCGCCGGAGCGGCTATCATGAAAGAAAGCATGGATCTGGATTGGCAGGTATGTTCGCGCGCGCGGCTGTCGCGCGACGCCCGATTTGACGGCAAATTCTTCATCGCCGTGCTCACCAGCCGGGTGTACTGCCGGTCGATTTGTCCCGCTCCCACCGCGCAGGAGAAGAACGTCCGGTACTACTCAAGCGCGGCCGCCGCGGCGGAGGCGGGCTTTCGCCCGTGTCTGCGTTGCCGACCGGAATGCTCCCCCGGTACCCCAGCCTGGTTGGGCACACCCAGCACGGTCTCGCGCGCCTTACGCCTGATCGCCGACGGCGGCTTGGCGGATGGCGGGGTGGAACTCCTCGCGGAACGTCTGGGGGTCGGTTCACGGCATCTGCGTCGCCTGTTTCTGCAACACCTGGGTGCCACGCCCAGCGCGGTCGCTCAAACACGCCGCATGCACTTTGCGAAGAAACTGATCGACGAAACCAGCCTGCCGATGAGCGAAGTGGCGCTGGCCTCCGGCTTCGGCTGTGTACGCCGATTCAACGCCGCCATCCGCAAGGTCTATCATCGAACCCCTACGCAAATCCGGCATCTCTCGCGGCAGACCGTGATTCCGGCCCAAAATGAGTATTTCTTTCGCCTCCGTTTCCGGCCTCCCTACAACTGGGATGGCATGTTGCGGTTTCTTGCGCCGCGCGCCATCCCCGGCGTGGAAGAAGTGCATTCGGGCTGCTACCGCCGCACGATTTCCTTAAACAAAATCCCCGGCTGGCTGGAGGTCTCACTCGACGGGGAAAATGACGGTCTCGCGGTGCGCGTTCAGTTTAGCGATCCGCGCGCCCTTTACACCATCATCGAACGTGTGCGCGCGATGTTCGACCTCAACGCGGATTGGGCCGCCATCGCGCAAGGTCTGTCCGCCGATCCGGTGTTGGCGGCGCGCACGGCCGCGAATCCGGGGTTGCGCGTGCCGGGGTGCTGGAATGGTTTCGAACTGGCCGTCCGCGCGATTCTCGGCCAGCAAATCACTGTGAAGGGCGCCACCACCCTGTCGGGCCTCCTCGCGCGCACGCTCGGGCAGCCAATTTCCGGGCCGGGAGGATTGACGTATCTCTTTCCAGCGCCCGAGGTTCTGGCCGATTCCAAACTCACCGGCCTGGGCCTGACGAATGCGCGCTCCGAAACGATTCGCCTGCTGGCGCGCGCGGTTTCCGATGGCCGGATCGCTTTCGATGGCGCCGCCGGCTCCGATGAATTCATGCGCCGCATGTGCGAGATTCCCGGCATTGGGAAATGGACCGCGCAATATGTGGCCATGCGGGCGTTGGGCGAACCCGACGCATTTCCATCCGGCGATCTGGGCCTGTTGCGCGCGCTGTCTCTCACCAGTCCTCGCGACCTGGAGCAGCGCGCCGAAACGTGGCGTCCCTGGCGGGCGTACGCGTCGATGTACCTCTGGAGCGCCGCCACGGTCCCCGTGGCGCGCGCTTTAGCGTGCCGGCGGGACTCTTAAGTCCCGCTGGGGCGAACTTGAAGTTCGCCCCAGCACGCTGAAAGCGTGCGCCACGGCCAAGAGGCCAGTTATCACGATAAGTCCAAACCCGAGGGCGGGACTTTTGAGTCCGCTCAGTACACGCCCTTGACCAGTCCACCGTCGACGGCGATCGACGTGCCGGTAATATAAGCGGCCCGCTCCGACGCCAGGAAAACGACCATGTCCGCGAATTCTTCGGGCCGGCCTACTCGCCCGAGTGCGGTCTGGCGCGCCCAGCGCTGCTCGATCTCCGCTGGGTCCACGCCTTCTCTTACGGCCAGCGTGCGGCTCAGTTCCACCAGGCGCGCGGTAGCGGTGTAGCCGGGGCAAACATTGTTCACCAGCACGCCGTAGGGTCCGTATTCGTTGGCCAGCGTCTTCACCAGCCCGCTGACCGCGGATCGTACCGCATTGGATAGAATCAATCCTTCTACCGGTTGCTTCACTGCCACCGATGTGATCGCGATGAAACGTCCCCACCGCTGCCCTTGCATCTTAGGCAGCGCTTCCTTAGCAAAATAAATCGTGCTCATCAGATTCAGATCGGCCGCAGCGCGCCAATCTTCGATGCTGGTTTCGGCAAAGCTTTTCGACGGCGGACCGCCCGCATTCGCCACGCAGACATCCAAGCGGCCGAATCGTTCCACCACCTCGGAGACGAATCGCCGGACGTCTTCATACGCCGTGACATCCAGCGCGCGTGTCATCACGCGGGCGCCGGTCTCGCGGCGAATATCCTCGGCGGCGGCATCGAGCGCGTCCGCATTGCGCGCGCAAAGCGCAAGTATGGCGCCCTCCTTCGCCAGTCCCCGGGCGACGGCCTGCCCCAATCCCCGGCTGGAGGCGGCTACGATCGCCACCCGATCTTTGATTCCAAGGTCCATCTCTGTTTCGTCACCTAACCGCGGCGGAGATAGTCGTCCTGTCCGGTCAGCCAGTCCGTGCGGATCGGGCTGAAGATATCCAGGTCGAGGGTATCTTCGAGCGCCACCGCGCGATGCGGCACTTGAGATGGGATGCGCAACACCTGTCCCGCGGAAACCACGATGGTGCGGCCTTCGATTTCGAATTCCAGCGCGCCCTCCAGAATATAAGTGATCTGTTCGCTCTCGTGATGGTGTTCCGGAACCACGGCGCCCTTGGCGATGAACACTTGCGCCACCATGGCTTTTTCACCCGCGATCACCTTGCGCCAGATGCGCGGATTCAGCACTTCTTTCTCCATCTTCTCCCACGTGTAATGTTCCATCGGTTTCGGCCCGCCCCAGCCATTGTAGCTGCTGTGCGCCGTGCGAATTGACAAACAATTGATCTGCGGCCGGCACACCCCGTGGCCCGCGGTTCGTCTGATTTGTAGACAGAAAAGCCCGCCCCGTGGCGGTCCATGAAAGGAAAAACTTGTGAACTTTAAAAGACGATGCGCACTCACTCTGGCGTGCATGACTCTCATTGCCCTGACCGCGGTGGGAGCCAGCGCCGAAACGATTCAGAAGGGCACTTTCACACTGCCCGCTCAAACGTACTGGAACGACGTGTTACTGCAGCCTGGCGAGTATACCTTCTCGCTGGACCGGGGAATCTCGGGAGTCGAATTGGTTTCCCTCCGCAGCGAAGGTTTTACCGCGACCCTCGTCGTGCCCGCGGGGGCCGGCGAAACCTCCGGTCACGATTGCCTGAAGTTGGACGACGTGAACGGAACTTATGTGATCCGCGAGTTGGATGCCGGACGGTCCTATCGGTTTGGCGTATCCAAAGCTGTCCGGAATCTCCCGCTTCGCGGCGCCAATCCGCAACCTACGACGGTCCCGATTTCCTCCGTAGCCGGTTTGTAGAGAATTATCGTGGCGCACGGCTTTAGCGTGCCGGCGGGACTTTCAAGTCCCGCCGCTGACCGCCAAATGTGATGAAAACTCAATTTGGAGGGCGGCCAATCCTGGCCGCAGCCGGCTTTCCAGCCGGCTTGGCCGCCTGAAAGGCGGCTGCGGGCATGATTGCCCGCCCCCCAATTAGGTTTTCAACGGTGCGCTACGAGACCTCCACTAACCCAACTCCCCGCAGTAACCGCTGAAAGCGCGGCTCTCCGCGCAAAGCATCGAAGCGAGGTTCCACCCCCAGCCAGGTCATCCAGACATCGCGATCCTGATAAGCCTGGTCCAACAGGTCCAACGCGCGCGTGCGATCTCCCAGACCCACGTATACCAGGCTCAACCAATACGGCGACACATAACGATGTTGCGACAAGGCCTCCAGTTGGCCGAGCATAGCGGCTGCCTCGCTGGATTCTCCGCCGCACGCGTGGATATACGCCAGCGCCGCCAGCACCGCCGGCTGATCCCCGGAACAAGTTCGCGCATTCGACAGTTCCACAATGGCATCCTCGGTCAAACCCATCTGCGCATACGCCAGACCGAGCGCGTACTGCGCCGCGCCGAACTTAGGTTCCATCGCCAACAGTTTCCAGGATTGTTCCGACGCGCCCTGAAAATCGCGGGTGACATAAAGACCCCACGCCACCCCCACATTCACCACGGCGGACAAAGGATCGATTTCCTCCGCGCGTCGAAGTTCCCGTAGCGCCTCCTCGGCTTTGCCCGTGGCTGCCAGGTGCGCTCCATATGCCTGGTGCGTCATCGCGGAATTGGAGCTCAAAACCAAGGCCGTCAGATACTCGGCTTCGGCGCCGGCCCAGTCCCACTCAAAGAGTCTCTTCACGCTGGCCAGCGACGCGTGCGCGTCACCCAGGTCCGGCCGCGCATTCAGCGCGCTCAGCGCCATTTCTTTCGCGCGCGGATAAATGTCGGCGGCCGGTCCCATATTCAGCAATGCCGCCAGGCAATACGCATCCGCCAGGCCCGCGTAAGCGAAGGCGCAGTGCGGATGTTGCGCCAGCGCCGCGTTGAAATGCGCCACGCCCCGATGCAGATCCTCTTCGGTCAGCTTGTGGCAGAAATACCGGCCCTTCAAACAGTCTTGCGGAACGTCGCTCGCCGCGCTGACCGCATTCGAATGCACCAGTTGAATACCGGCATCCACGCGCGCGCCCCCGCTTACCTCTTCCACGGCTTCAACGGATGCCAGGAAGATATATCCCAGTCCCGTTCGCGTTTCAATGAAGCGTGCGTCGCGCGAATTATCTCCCAACGCGCGGCGCAGAGCGTTCACCGCGGTGTTCAGGCTGCGGTCGAAACTGACATGCATACCAGGCCATAGCAATTGCGCCAGATCGTTGCGCATCACCAGTTGCCCGGGTCTCTGCATCAGGAATTCAAGAATCTGAAACGGCTTGCGTTGTAGTTTGATGCGTATGCCGTG
>JBEKIM010000443.1:0-5858 GCA_050011755.1 Bryobacteraceae bacterium
CGATCACGTCGCGCACCCCGATGTTGGTGCCGATGGCGAACTCGCCCACGCGATCGCTATTCTCGTCGGTATGGGTATAGCGCCAGAACTCGTCTTCGAGGGCGCGGTTGGCGCAGTGCGCTTCCGTCAGACGGTTGCCTTTGATGCGGATGGTCAGTGGTTCGAACTGCAGGTCCCCGTACTTGGCGCACAGGTAATCGCCGACCACGCCATCCACCACGAAGGTGCCGTTTACCTCGCCGGGTGTGGTGAAAATCTCGCCGCCCGGCAGATTGCCCCAGGTATTCTGGCTGATGATCCCGCTGGTCTTCAGCCATTTATAATCCGGATTCATCTCCGCGGTCAAGTCGGTGCCGGCCGGCGTTTTGGCGCGCACCAGCGAGGCGGCGCGCGCGATCTCGATCACCTGCAGGCTGATGCGATCCACTTCGCGAAAATCGGCGCGCATGCCATCCCGCATGA
The DNA here is from genome assembly GCA_050011755.1 of Bryobacteraceae bacterium. GTDB lineage: Bacteria > Acidobacteriota > Terriglobia > Bryobacterales > Bryobacteraceae > Bog-159. The sequence continues at coordinate 463 of JBEKIM010000443.1, forward strand.
TTTGCTTGGTGATGTTCACCATGTGGGCATGCCGGATGTGGCAGCGCGTGACCACCTCGGTCATCTGCATGCGCGAGCGCAACTCGTTGGCCTGCGCCTGCGCGGCGAAGATGCTCACTTGGCTGGTTTCCAGATCGTCGAGCACCGGGCGCGGCATATCGGCGAGCGGCCGCGGAGCGACTTCCTCGAGCGTCCAGGAGCGATACGGCGCGCCCACGCTGTCGAGCTCGGCGGCCAGCGCGGCGGCGATATCGATGGAAGCGTGGTCGGTAATCAGCGTCACTTTTTCGTGCGGCTGTATGCGCAGGCAGACCACCACCGCGTTGTGCGCTCCTTCCACCAGCGAGGACTCCACGGCCACTTCTTTGATCACAGAATTCACCTGGCTATTGCCTGCCTTTCCTCGGTTTCGTAAATGCCCGCTTCGGTCTCTTCGATGATGAAGTCGACAACCTTCTTCATGTCCTTCGTTTCGTTCCAGACACGCAACTGCCGATCCGCGCCCGTTCCATTCTGCAGGATCGTGCGCAGGTAATTAATCTCTTCGCGGCTGCCCAGCTCATCGACCACATCGTCGATAATCTCGAAGTATTCGTCCATCAGCTCGCGAAACGGCACTTCAATGCGCTTGCCGAAATCGATCAGCTTGCCGTCGATGCCGTAACGCAGGGCGCGCCACTTATTCTCCATGATGAGCGCCCGCCGGTAGAGGCGGAAGCCCTGATTCATGGAGTGCAGCTTGTAAAGCTTGGCCACGGTAGCCTGGATCAGCGCGGCCAGGGCGATGGTTTCTTCGGCGCGCATGGGGATGTCGCACACCCGGAATTCGAGCGTGCTGAAATACGGATGCGGGCGGATATCCCACCAGATTTTCTTGGCGTTATCGATGCAGTTGGTCTTCACCAGCAGGTTGATGAAGCTCTCGTATTCGCCGTAGCTCGGAAAATAGTCGGGGATGTTCGTGCGCGGGAATTTGTCGAAAACCTTGCAGCGGTACGATTTCAAACCGGTATCCATGCCCCGCCAGAAAGGCGAGTTCGTGGAGATGGCCAGAATGTGCGGCAGAAAATAGCGCGCGGCATTCATGATGTGGATGGCCGTCTCCGGATCTTCGATGCCGATGTGTACGTGCAGGCCGAAAATCAGGTTGGCGCGCGCCACCATCTGCATATCTTCGACGATGGTGTGATATCGCTGGTCGGGATAGATCTCCTGTTTGCTCCAGTCGGCGAAGGGATGCGAGGCTGCCGCCGCCAGCCGCAGACCATGTTGTTTGGCCAGGTCGATCAGATTGCGGCGGATCATGAAGATTTCCGCTTTGGCCTCTTTAATGTCGCGGCAGACCAGCGTGCCCGCCTCGATGACCGACTGGTGCATCTCGGGCTTCACGCGCTCGGTAAGCACGGCCTTGCCCTTTTCGATCATCTCCAGGCCGATATGCGAACGGAGATCCCGCGTCTCCGGATCGATGGTTTGATACTCCTCCTCAATGCCAATATTCAGGCTGGGCTTCATGGATTCCCCTCTTTGATATTATGCCCTAAGACGCGGCCCGGACGGTGGCACAATTGTATTATGCCCAGGGTCACCCAATTGAACGTTAACGGAACCCGGTACTCCATCGACGCCGACGGGACCATCCCCCTGCTCACAGTCCTGCGCGACCAGCTCGACCTCACCGGAACCAAGTACGGCTGCGGCGAAGGCCAGTGCGGCGCATGCACCGTCCTGCTGGATGGCCAACCCACGCGCGCCTGCATCACCCCCGTGCGGGCCGCCGCCGGGAAACAGATCACCACTATCGAAGGCATCCACCACCCGCTGCAGGACGCTTTCGTGGAGGAGGACGCCATGCAGTGCGGCTATTGTACCGCCGGTATGATCGTTTCCGGGGTCGCGCTGCTGAAAAAAACGCCGCACCCCAGCCGCGACGAGATTGTGCATCACATGAACGGCAATGTCTGCCGCTGCGGCACTTACTTGCGAATCGTCGCCGCGATCCAAAAGGCCGCCCAACATGCCTGACTCACCCACCCAATTCGAATCCGCCCCGATCGCGCCGGAACGCTATGAGCTGGCCGCTCCGCCGGCTTATCGCTTCGCGGTCGACCGCCGCGACTTCCTGGGCCTCCTCGGCGGCGGACTGCTGGTAGTCTTCTCCGCCTCCGCGCAGGAATCCGGCCGCGGCCGCCGCTCCCAAGCCCTCCCCTCCGACCTCAACGCCTGGCTGCACATCGCGGAAGATGGCGGCGTGACCATCTGCACCGGCAAGACCGAAGTCGGCCAGAATATCCGTACCTCTCTCAGCCAGGCCGCCGCCGAAGAGCTGCACTGCCCCATCGCTTCCGTGAAGTTGATCATGGCCGACACCGCGCTGGTGCCCTACGACATGGGGACTTTCGGCAGCCGGACCACCCCCACCATGGCGCCGCAAGTCCGCCGCGCCGCCGCTACCGCGCGTGAAGCCCTGCTCGATCTGGCCGCTGAAAAGTGGAACGTGGATCGCGCGAAGTTGTCCATTGTGGATGGCAAAATCGCGTGCCCGGACGCTGGAAACGCCGCCGCCACGTCCCCGATCGGCTTCGGCGAACTGACCCACGGCCGTAAAATCGCAAAGACCATCGCGCCCGATGTGCCCGTCGCGCGACCCCTTAAAAAGTCCGCGCCCAAGCTGGAAGCGCGCGACATCGTCACCGGCCGGCACAAATACACGCCCGATCTTACGCGCCCCGGCATGCTCTACGGCCGCGTGCTGCGCCCACCGGCCTTTGGCGCAACCCTCTCCAGTCTGGACGCGCCCGCGATCCCAGGCGTCACCATAGTCCACGAGCAGAACTTCGTGGGCGTCGCAGCCTCCGATGCGCCCGCCGCCGCGGAAGCCCTCCGCCAGATCAAAGCCGAATGGAACCGCGAACCTGTCCCGCCCGGCGCAGCCTCCGGCCCGGGCTTCTTCGAATATCTGAAGCAAACCGCGTCGCCCGGCGAAAGCGATATCCACGGATCCGTTACCGACGCCATGGCCGCCGCCGAGATCAAACTGGCCTCGGCTTACACCGTCGCCTATATCGCGCATGCCCCGCTCGAACCGCGCGCCGCGCTGGCCGAATGGGACGCCGGCAAGCTCACCGTGTGGACCGGTACGCAGGTGCCCTTCGGCGTTCGCTCGGAGTTGGCATCCTCCTTCGGCATACCGGAGGATCGCGTGCGCGTCATCGTGCCCGATACGGGCTCGGCCTACGGCGGCAAACACTCGGGCGAATGCGCCGTCGAAGCCGCGCGCCTGGCGAAAGCCGCCGGCAAGCCGGTCAAGCTGGTCTGGACCCGCGAAGAGGAATTCACCTGGTCGTACTTCCGGCCCGCCGGCCTCATCGAAATCTCCAGCGGCGCGCATCCGGATGGATCGATCGCCGCCTGGGAATGCCACAACTACAACTCCGGCGGCTCAGGCCTTGTAGGGAAGTACGATATTCCCGCCCAGCACAATACCTTCCATCCCGCGAAATCGCCCCTTCGGCAGGGCTCCTACCGCGGCCTGGCCGCCACCGCCAACCATTTCGCGCGCGAGGTGCACATCGATGAACTGGCCCATGCGTTGAAGATGGACCCGCTCGAGTTCCGGCTCACGAACCTCAAGGACGAGCGTCTGCGCGCGGTCCTGCAGGCCGCGGCCGGCCGCTTCGGATGGGGGCATGGCCAAGGCATCGGAATCGCCGGCGGATTCGAGAAGAACGGCTACATCGCCACCTGCGCCCAGGTCTCCGTAGAAAACGGCCGCATCCGCATCGTGCGCGTGGTCGAAGCTTTCGATTGCGGTGCGGTGGTCAATCCCGATCACTTGCAAAACCAGATCCAGGGCGCGATCTCGATGGCCCTCGGCGGAGCGCTCTTCGAACAAATCCGTTTCGGTGACGGGCAGATTCTGAATCCGCGATTCTCGCAGTACCGCGTACCCCGGTTTGCCGATATGCCCGAGATCGACGTGGTGCTGGTGGACCGCCCCGACCTGCCCTCCGCCGGCGCCGGCGAAACGCCCATTGTGGGCCTCGCCCCGGCCGTCTCGAACGCCATCTTCCACCTGAACGGAACCCGGCTCCGTTCCCTGCCCCTGAACCTATAAAAACCGGGCCTGTACTGTTACGAATATCCGCTGTACCGGTACAACCTTCCCGGTCATTTGCCCCATTTTTCACCCTAGAATCAGCTCATAACCTATGAGCAATCATTCAGCCCGATACTTACTCGCCGCGCTGCTGGCCATCGCGCCGGCCGCCGCGAAAACGATCAATGCGACGAATGTGACGAACGATTCCCAGGTGTTACTCGGCACCGACGACGATCTCGTTTTCACTCTTGCCGCGGACTCCGGATCCACCTATCCCGGGGCCATCCAAATCCTGCTCGGATCGATGCCGCTGGGCGGGCCGGTCGAGTCCATCCCGGGAACCTCGGGTGTCTACATGCCGGGCCTTCTCTTCACCGGCACGCTCGAATCGCAGAATGGCGGAATCTCTATTCCTCTCACGGACCCCAACGCGGCGCGGGTGGGCTTGCCGGCCGGCGACCTGCTGCTGACACCCGGTTCGCGCAGCGGTGGTTCCTATTCCGGCCCGATCGACTTGATCTCCGCGGAAGTGATGGTCAGTTCGCAGCAAGCCGCCGAACTCTTCGCCGCCGGCGACTTCATGATCGACCTGCATGACGTAGCCGCCCCCGTTACTTTCGGCTACGCCGGCACGCCCATCGTCAGCGACTTCACTGCCTCCCTCATCAGCGCCGATGGCGCGCAAAGCGAAGGCGCGCGGGTGATGCAAGCGGATTGCGTACACCCCAGCAATGCTCCCGAGCCGGGAACGATCGGTCTGCTCATCATCGGCCTCACAATCCTCGCCAGGCGAGCATGGGGACGCGGCGCACGCCTTTAGCGCAGCGGGACTCAAAAAGTCCCGCCGGCACGCTAAAGCGTGCGCCACGGGCCCTCTAGCCGTCACCTTCTCGAGAAATCGCGGCTGAATCGCCTCCCCCATAGACCATCACGCGTACTTCCCAGCGAAATAGCCAGGATCCGGGTTTCCGGTTACTCTTAGCTGTGCGGATCGGGGACAATGGTTACGCGATGCAATTGAACGGGGAGCACCTCACGATAGAAGACGTCTGCGCAGCGGCGGCCGGTGGCGCGGAAGTAACCCTGGCGGCGGACGCTATTCAGAAGATGGAGCGGTCGCGGCGCGTGGTGGAGCGGCTGGCGGCGGGCGATGCGCCGGTCTACGGGGTGAACACGGGAGTCGGGCTGCTGGCGGATGTGCGCATCGCGCCCGCCGATTTGGATCAATTGCAGCGCAATGTAGTGCGGTCGCACTGTGCCGGGGTCGGCGATCCATTGGCACGGGAGGAAGTCC
>JBEKIM010000444.1:0-5855 GCA_050011755.1 Bryobacteraceae bacterium
AGTCTGCTGCTGCCCGGCGTGGTGCCGGCCGCCGAAGGCTCCGCCTCCTCGGTGCGCGGATCTTTCGCCATCACCATCAACGGCGCGCGCGAGGATTCGAACGACTTCCTGCTCGACGGCGTTTATAACGGCGACCCCAAGCTCAACGGCATCGCCGTGACCCCGCCCGTGGATGCCGTGCGCGAATTCGAAGTTCTCTCCAGCACCTACGACGCTTCCTTCGGGCGCAACGGCGGCGGACAGGTCAGCGTCGTCCTGCGGTCCGGCGGCAATCAGTTCCATGGCACGGCCTACGAGTTCTTCCGCAATGCCCTTCTCGATGCGCGCAACTACTTCGCGCCATCCGGCGTGCCCGCCCCGCAAGACCAGCGCAACCAGTTCGGAGGCACCCTCGGCGGGCCCATCGCGAAGAATCGCACCTTCTTCTTCGTGGATTATCAGGGCACCCGGGACAACACCGGCGTCACGCAAGTCACCAACGTGCCCACCGCCGCGGAGCGCACCGGCGATTTCTCTCAAAGCACCTTGCCCGCTATCGATCCGTTTACCGGCGCGCCCTTCCCGAACAACGTCATCCCCAGTGCCTACCTGGATCCCACCGGCCTGGCCATCGCCGCGCTATATCCTTTGCCCAACCGCAACATAGCCAACCAGAACTATGTGTCTTCGCCCGACGGCCGCACCCGCGCCGATCAATTCGATCTGCGCGTGGATCATACGCTGGCGCCCTCTTCGCAGTTGACTTTCCGCTATAGTTTCTCCGACAACAGCCTGTTTGAGCCCTTCACCGGTCCCAGCTTTCCCCTCGTGCCCGGCTACGGCGACAACGTTCCCAGCCGCGACCAGAATGCCATGATCGCCGAGACGCACGCCTTCACGCCGGCGCTGCTGAACGAATTTCGCGCCGGGTTCGACCGCGTCTCCGAGGGCGTGTATCAGCAGGATATCGCGCAGAACGTCAACGCCCAGGTGGGCTTGCCGGCAATTTCCACTAACGCACGCGATTTCGGGCTCACGTCCATCTCCGTCACCGGATTCTCGCCTCTCGGCGACGAGTCCAACAACCCGCAGCATTCGACCACCAACGTCTATCAGTTCCTGGACAACCTGACGTGGGTGCATGGCAGTCATACCGCCAAGTTTGGCGCAGAGTACCGGATTACCCAGCAAAACGCCTATCGCGACATCGAATCCCGCGGCTTCATCGACTTCCTGGGAGATATCACCGGCAACGCTTTGGAAGAGCTGCTGCTGGGCCTGCCGACGGATTCCGGCGTCGCCACGCTCGATAACCCCGAGCATCTCCGCACCCACAGTTACGACTTTTTCGCCAATGACAATTGGCGCATCCGCCCCAATCTCACCCTGATTCTGGGACTGCGTTACGAATACAACTCCCCCGGCGTGGATGCCCAGAATCACGCCAATTTATACGACCCGGCGACTCAGTCTCTGGTGCCCGTCGGAACCGGCGGCATTCCACGCGGCGGCTACCTGCCCGATCGCAACAATTTTGCTCCACGGGTCGGCCTGGCCTGGATGCCCACGGGTTCCGGGCGGACGGTGGTTCGCGCCGGTTACGGCATCTATTACGACCAATCGGCGCTGGCTCCCGGCGAGGGCCTCTATTTCAGCCCGCCCTATTTCAATTTCAACGTGTACTACCCGCTCAGCGCTACCCAGCCGCTGCTGCTCTCCAACCCATTCCCAAGCAATTTTCCTTATCCCAATCCGCCCTCCGCCCTGGCCTTCCAACTCAACCTGCGCACACCCTACGTGCAGCAATGGAATTTCAACATCGAACGGTCTCTGGGCGGCAGCCGCATGCTCGAGATCGGCTACGTCGGCTCGAAGGGCACCGATCTGATCGGCGCGCGCGACGCCAACCAGCCGCCGCCCTCGGCCAACCCCTATTTCGAGCGTCCGCTGCCGCAGTTCGCGGACATCGACCTGCTGGAGTCCAATCGTAACTCCATCTACCACAGCCTGCAGGCGCGTTTCGAGCAGCGCTTGAACTTCGGCTTGTCTCTCCTGGCGTCCTACACCTTCGCCAAATCGATCGACAACGGCTCCAGCTTCTTTTCGAGCGCCGGCGATCCCAACTTCCCGCAGGATAGCTACGATCTGCACGCGGAGCGCGGACTCTCGGACTTCGATGTCCGGCACCGCTTCGTGGCCAGCTATATGTATGATTTGCCGTTCGGCAAGTCGTCCCGTTGGCTAAGAGGTTGGCAGACTTACGGCATTTTGCAGTTCCAGACCGGCCAGCCCTTCACCGTATCGCTGCTGCCGGATAACGACAACAGCAATACCGGCATCGATAGCCTGGGTTTCGGCGCCAACGACCGGCCCAACGTGGTGGGGAACGCGAAGGTTTCCAACCCGTCGGCCAACGAGTGGTTCAATACCGCGGCTTTCGCCATCCCGCCCTACGGCACATTTGGCAATTCCGGCCGTAACACTGTCGAAGGGCCGGGCATGGCCACCGTCGATCTTTCGCTGGTGAAGAATACCGTGATCCGCGAGCGCGCCACGGTGCAATTCCGCGTGGAAGGATTCAACGTACTGAATCATACGAATTTCAGCCTGCCCGACAATTTTATCGGCTCGCCCACCTTCGGCCAGATTCTATCTGCGGGCAATCCACGCCGCCTGCAACTGGGTCTGAAGCTGCTGTTCTAGTAAGCCGTGGCGCACGCTTTAGCGTGCCGGCGGGACTTTTAAGTCCCGCATCCAATGAGCTTTTTTTCCGAGCGGTATAATAAGGACAACTGGGATGCCGACCGAAACCGAAACCGAACAAACTACAGGCGGTAGCTATTTCGTCTCCAACTATCCTCCCTACTCCTTCTGGGGGCGGGACCATGTTGCCGACGTTTTCGCCGCTCTCGATCGTCCGCCGGCGCCAGACACGCCTTTGGGCATTTACCTGCACATTCCGTTCTGCCGGAAGCGTTGTCACTTTTGCTACTTCAAGGTTTATACCGACAAGAATGCCGCGGAAGTGGAAGGCTATCTCGACACCGCCATCCAGGAACTGACCATCTACTCGGAGAAGGCCGTTATCGGCGGCCGTAAACCGAAGTTCATTTATTTCGGCGGCGGCACGCCGTCCTACATTTCCTCCCGCCAGCTTTCCAGCCTGGTCGAACGCATGAAGCGCCTGCTGCCCTGGGATGAAGCCGAGGAAGTGGCCTTCGAATGCGAACCCGGCACCCTCACCGGAGGTAAGCTCCAGGTCATCAAAGATCTGGGAGTCACCCGCCTTAGCCTGGGCATCGAGAATTTCGACGACGACATCCTGAAAGTTAATGGCCGCGCCCATACGTCCAAGGAAATCGGGCCCGCGTACAGTTTCGCGCGCTCCATCGGCTTCCCGCAAATCAATATCGACCTGATAGCCGGTATGGTTGGTGAGACTACCGAAAACTGGCGCGAGTGCGTACGCAAGACGATTGAGCTCGATCCGGATAGCGTCACCATCTACCAGATGGAAGTCCCCTACAACACCACCATCTTCAGAGAGATGAAGGTCATGGGTCAGTCGGTCGCGCCGGTGGCTGCCTGGAAGACCAAGCGCGATTGGGTCGGTTACGCTTTCGCCGAACTGGAAAATGCAGGCTATACCGTGCGTAGCGCGTATACGGCCGTGAAGAATCCGGCGCGGACCCGCTTCGTCTACACCGACCTTCTATGGTCCGGCGCGGATATGCTCGGCTTGGGTGTGGCTTCCTTCTCGCACCTGCAAGGCACTCACTTTCAGAACGAACACGAGTTTGAGACGTACTCCGAGAAGCTGCGCCAGGGCGAGCTTCCCATCTACCGCGCTTTGACTCTTACCGGCGAACAACGCATGATCCGGGAGTTGATCCTGCAAATGAAACTGGGCCGTGTGAGTAACCAGTACTTTAAAGATAAGTTCGACGTGGGGATTCAAGAGCGCTTTCGAGAGCCCGTACGTATCTTGCGCGATCGCGGTTTCCTGACCACCGGCGCCGATAGCATACGCCTCACGCGCGAGGGTCTATTGCAGGTGGACCGGCTGCTTTACGAATTCTTCCTCCCTCAACACAAGCTCGCTTATGCCGTATGATGCCATTGTAGTTGGAGGGGGCCCCGCGGGTTCCACGGCGGCCGCCGTACTGGCCGCCAAGGGCCGCCGCGTAGTCGTCTTGGAGAAGGATAAATTCCCGCGCTATCACATCGGCGAATCGCTTCTGCCCTATGGCTACTTCACGCTACAGCGCATCGGCGTGCTGGATCGCATGAAGGCCTCTCACTTCACGCGCAAGCATAGCGTCCAGTTTGTCGGCTCGAGCGGCCGCGCCTCCGTGCCATTTTACTTTTCGCAGCAGCTCGCCCACGAAGCCTCCGCCACCTGGCAGGTCCTGCGCAGCGAGTTCGATCAGCTCCTGCTCGATAACGCCCGCGAAAAGGGCGCTGAGGTGATCGAAGAGATCACGGCGCGCGAACTGATTCAGCCGGATGGCCCGGTCGCGGGCGTTAAGGCACTGACTAAGGACGGAGTGACCCGCGAGTTCCTCGCTCCCATCACTATAGACGCTACCGGACGCGATGCCTTCGCCGTAACCCGCAATGGCTGGAAAGTACGCGATCCGGTCCTGAATAAGATTGCTGTCTGGACTTACTATAAAGGCGCCTTGCGCGACCCCGGTCTCGACGAAGGCGCTACCACCGTCGCTTATGTGCCGGAAAAGGGATGGTTCTGGTACATCCCTTTGGCTAACGACATAGTCAGCGTAGGAGTCGTCGCGGAAAAAGACTATCTCTATAAAGATAGCCACGATCTGGCCGAAATCTTTCATCGGGAAGTCAGGAAGAACGCCTGGATCGAGAAGCATCTGGCGGCCGGCCAACAGTTTGGACCCTATCGCGTAACCGGAGAGTATTCTTATCGCTCGCGCTACTGCGCCGCCGACGGCCTGGTGCTGGCGGGCGACGCCTTCGGCTTCCTGGACCCCGTGTTTTCCTCCGGCGTGCTGCTGGCGCTGCGCGGCGGCGAACTCGCCGGCGACGCCGTGGATGCCGCGCTTGCCGCCGGAGATGTGGGTGCTTCCCGCTTCGCCGCGTACGGCGCGCAGGTCTGCGACGGCATCGAAGCCATGCGCAAACTGGTCTACGCTTTTTACAATCATGTATTCAGCTTTCGGCAGTTCATCACTGAATACCCGGCGCTGAAGGGTGACATGACCGACTGCCTGATGGGTAACTCGTCCCGCGATTTCCAGCCGCTCTTCGATGCCGTCGCCCGGTTCGCCGCGGTGCCCGAAGCTCTGCCGCACGGCAAGCCGTTGGCGGTCTGAGAAGTTCTAGAGTCATGCCCCTAACCACTCTGCGCGAGCTTCTCTCCGCGATCCGCACCGACAACCCCTTCTACGCCGCCAAACTTCGCGATGCCGGAGCGGACCCGGATCTTGCCGCCCTGCCCTTCACCCTGAAGCAGGAGTTGATCGAAGATCAGATCGCCCATCCGCCCTATGGGACGAATCTGACTTATCCGCTCGATCGCTACACCCGCTTCTGCCAGACCAGCGCGACCACCACCGGTACTCCCATGCGCTGGCTGGATACACCCGAGAGTTGGGACTGGATGATCGCAAATTGGGTCCGCGTGTACCAGGCCGCCCTTATCGACGCGCGGGACCGTATCTTCTTTGCGTTCTCTTTTGGGCCGTTCCTCGGTTTCTGGGTGGGGTTTGAAGGTGCCGCGCGCATGGGCTGCATGGCCATACCCGGCGGTGGCATGCGCAGCGCCGCGCGGTTGCGCACCATCCTGGAAACATCCGCCACGGTGCTCTGTTGCACGCCGACCTATGCCATACGCCTGGCCGAGG
>JBEKIM010000445.1:0-5849 GCA_050011755.1 Bryobacteraceae bacterium
CGTGCGCCGGCGCGGCGATGTGGTGGTCATCGTCGCTCAACAGGAGTACGAGAAGCTGACCGGCAAGCGCAAAGGGTTCAAGGAATTCCTCACCGCCACGGGGCCGAGCCTGGAGGGTGTGGACCTCAAGCGCGATCGCTCTCCCGTGCGGGATGTGAAGCTGTGAGATCGTCGTGAGGGTATTGCTGGATACCTGCGCATTGTCCGAACTGCGCCTCCCGAAACCGGACGCGGGCGTGGCCGGCGCGATTCGGGATCTCGACAGCGACGACTTGTTCGTGAGCGTGATCTCAATGGGCGAGATGGTCAAAGGCGTGGCGCTTCTGCCGGATGGCCAAAAGAAGCGCCTGCTTCAAAGCTGGTTGCAGACCCTCGAACGACAGTATAGCGACCGGCTACTGCCCATCGACCTGGAAACCTGCCGCATGTGGGGTGAAGTTACGGCTGCCGCGCAGAAGGCGGGCAGAACGATACCGGCCAGCGATGGCCTGATCGCGGCTACCGCCCGCCGCCACGGCCTGTATATCATGACCCGCAATACGGCCGATTTCGAACCTTGCGGCGTGCCGCTGCTCAATCCCTGGGAAGACGAGTAGCGCGGGAACCGCTGACGAACGGATTTCCCTTGATCACAAACCGCAGCGGCCAATCCGCGCAATGGCGGATACCGATTCGCGGCGTGGTCTCGATTTCGAATGGATCGTTGCGCCGGGCCGTGCGCACGGTGAGGGGTCCGCGCGTCACATCCGCGCCGTTCTGCGCGCGCGTGATGCCCATCGCCAGCGTCAGGCGTCCCGGGCCGGATGTCAGGTCGCGCAGCGTGTGCGCGGTGGGCCGGCGGCGCTGCATAATCTCGACACCCGCGACCGGTTCCAGGGCGCGGATCAGCACGCATCCAGGCTGCCCCTTCGGCTCCGCCACCAGGTTGAGGCACTCGTACATGCCGTAAATGAAGTACACGTACGCGTGACCCGGCGGCCCGAAAATAACGCGCGTGCGGGCTGTGATACCGTGCGCGGAATGCGCGGCCAGATCGTGGCGGCCGAGGTAAGCTTCGGTTTCGACGATCCTGCCCGACGTTTCGCCGTGTACCAGGACCTTTCCGAGCAAGCCGCGCGCGACTTCGACGGCCGGACGCGCGTAGAAACCGCGGGGCAGGGTCATGCTATTTCACCACCACGCTGCCGCCAATGGCGCTTTGGGGAGGGACGCCGCCGGCCATCTGTGCCGCATCGATCAGGCGGCGTGCTTCGGTGCGCAAGCCCGGCAGCCGCCAGCCGAAGACAACTCCCGCCACCATGCAGACGATTCCCCCTCCGGCGACTGTCGCGGGCGCGCCCCAGCGCTCCGCCGTCACTCCGCTCAGCACCGCGCCCACCGGCGCCATGCCCATGAACATCATCGAATAAACAGACATCACGCGCCCGCGCAGATGGTCCGGCGACATGCTTTGGATCAGCGTGTTCGACGATCCCATCTCCACCATCATGGTGAAGCCGACCGGCAGAAGCAACACGCACGACAGCCAGAACGCGCGCGAAATCGCCAACGCCATCAACGATACGCCGAACGCAGCCGCCGAGATCGCCACCCAGCGGCCTAACCCAGCCACAGTCTGGCGCGACGCCAGCAGCAGCGCTCCGGCCAGCGCGCCAACGCCCGATGCGCCCATTAGGATGCCCAGCCCCCGGGCGCCACCGTGCAGGATCTGGTCCGCGAAGATCGGCATCAACACGGCGAACGGCATGCCCGTCAAACTCACCACACCCAGCAGGATCATCAGGTGGTGAACGGGTGGATGGGTGATCACGAAACGGAATCCCTCGATCGCGTCCTTCAAGGGCGACGAGCCATTTCTGGCGGGCTTGTGCGCGTTCACACTCATCAACAGCAGGCCGCCGATTACGGCGACGTAGCTGGCGGCGTTCGCGAAGAAACACCATCCCTCGCCGATGCCGGCCACCAGGATACCCGCGACCGCCGGGCCAATGACGCGCGACGCATTGAACATCGAGGAGTTCAGCGCGATGGCATTGATCAGGTCCTCACGGCCTACCATCTCCACGAAGAATGACTGCCGCGCGGGTATGTCGAACGCGTTCACCATGCCGAGCAGCGCCGACAGGACGAAGATATGCCAGACTTGCACGATACCCGTGAGCGTGAGAACGGCCAGCGCCATCGCCAGCACCATGGAGGCGGTCTGCGTGGCGATCACCACGCGGCGGCGGGGGAGGCGATCGGCCACAATGCCGCCAACGGGCGACATCAGGAATACCGGAATCTGCCCGGAAAAGCTCACCAGGCCCAGCAGTATCGACGAACCCGTCAGGCGGTAAACCAGCCACGCCTGCGCGACGTTCTGCATCCAGGTGCCGATGAGCGAAATCATCTGGCCGCCGAAAAACAGTTGGAAGTTGCGGTAACGGAGCGCACGCAAGGTGGCGGGCAGCGTCACTCCGTGGGACCCTCAGCGTGTGCCGTTGGAATTACTATGGTAGGGGAAGGCTCACTTTTCGCCAATGCCCCTCGTTCCTCCCTACATCGAATCGCTGCGGCCGTATGAGCCGGGCCGCTCCATCGAGGAAGTGCGCCGCGAATACGGCTTGACCGATGTCTCAAAGCTGGCATCCAATGAAAACCCCCTGGGGCCCTCGCCGCTGGCGCTCGAAGCCATCCGGCGGGAACTGGCCGGCCTAAATCTCTATCCCAATGGCGGCCTGGACCTGCGCCGTACGCTAGCAGAAAAGTTCGACCTGCGACCCGATAACGTGATTGCTGGCAGCGGTTCGGAAGGCATCATGTCCGGCATCATCAGGACCTTCCTTTGTGATGATGACGAGGTGCTGACCACGGATGCAGCTTTTATCGGCTTCCAGGTGCTGGCGCGTTCTCGCGGGGTGAAGTACCGGACCGTGCCCTATCGCGACTGGCACTACGATCTGGCGGCGCTGGCCGGGCAGATCAGCGAAAAGACCAAGATCGTTTACCTGGCAAATCCGAACAATCCAACCGGTACCATTTTTACCAGGCACGAATTCGACAGCTTTTACCGGCACGTCCCGGAGCGCGTACTGATCATCCTCGACGAAGCTTACTTCGAGTACGCCAAGGACAATCCGCGGTACCCGGATTCGATGCATTACCGCTACGACAACGTGATCACGCTGCGCACCTTTTCAAAGATCTATGGCCTGGCGGGCATTCGTATCGGCTACGGATTCGCGCACCAGGATTTGATCGGCAACCTGCTAAAGGTAAAGCTGCCGTTCGAACCCAGCACCCTGGCGCAGGCCGCGGGCATCGGCGCGCTCGCGGATAAGGAGTTTCTGCACCGGTCGCTCGAGTTGAACGCGCGCGGTCTGCGGCTACTGACGGATTCATTCCGGGGCATGGGGCTGGAGGTAGTTCCTTCCGACGCCAACTTCGTCATGCTGCCGATGGGGGGCCCGGAAGAGGCGCGCGCATTGACGGAAGCGCTGTTGCGGGAGGGGGTCATCGTGCGGCCGCTGGGAGCTTTTGGGTTGCCGCAATGCATTCGCATCTCGACGGGAACGGACGCTGAGAATGCGCGTTGCGTCGAAAAGGTAGAGGAGCAACTATGCAAACACTAACCGATACACAAACCGGAGAGCGGAAAGATTTTCTGCCTTTAAACGGCACCGATTACGTGGAGTTCTATGTAGGCAACGCGAAGCAGGCGGCCTACTTCTACCGGTCGGCGTTCGGGATGCGGCTGACGGCCTATCGCGGCCCGGAGACCGGCGCGCGCGATTGCGCATCGTGGCTGGTGGAGCAAGGCAAGATCCGGCTGGTCTTCACCACCGCGCTCAAGCCGGACCATCCGGTGGCCGGGCATGTGCGCTTGCATGGCGACAGCGTGCGCGACATCGCGCTATGGGTGGACGATGCGGATTCGGCTTTTCGCGAGACGACGGGCCGCGGCGCCGGAGAGGTGCGCCAGCCCGAGACGCTGAGCGACGAGCACGGTGAAGTGCGCATCTCCGCCATCGCCACCTATGGCGACACGATTCACTCATTCGTGGAGCGGCGGAACTATCGCGGCGTTTTCCTGCCTGGTTTTGTGCCCATAGAACATGCCGCGCAGGCCGATCCCGTGGCCCGGCCGGTGGGACTGAAGTACATCGATCACATGGTTGGCAATGTGGGCTGGGGCGAGATGAACACATGGGTCGATTTCTATCGGGACATCATGGGTTTCCGCCTGTACCAGCACTTCGACGACAAAGACATCTCGACGGAATACTCGGCGCTGATGTCCAAGGTCATGTCCAACGGCAACGATCGCGTGAAGTTCCCGATCAATGAGCCCGCCGAAGGAAAGCGCAAGTCGCAGATCGAGGAGTATCTGGACTTCCATCATGGGCCGGGCGTGCAGCACATTGCCATGGCCACGGATAATATCATCGAAACAGTCTCGCGGCTCCGCGATCAGGGCGTCGAGTTTCTACGAGTCCCGACGGCTTACTACGACGACCTGACCACGCGTACGGGTCCGATAGACGAACCCATCGACCAGTTGAAAGATCTCGGCATCCTGGTAGACCGCGACGACGAGGGCTACATGCTGCAGATCTTCACCAAGCCGGTGGAAGACCGTCCGACACTGTTCTACGAACTAATCCAGCGTAAAGGCAGCCGCAGTTTCGGCAAGGGAAATTTCAAGGCGCTGTTCGAAGCGTTGGAGCGGGAGCAGGCGCGCCGCGGAAATCTGTAACGCCGCAGATTCGGTGGATCAGTCCAGCTTATAGATGGTCAGGCCGGAGAGCAGCTTCGGATAAAAGTCGGTCGACTTCTGGGGCATCACGCCCCCGCCGAACGAGATGCGCGCGACTTCCTCCACCGAGACCGGTTTCAACAGGAACGCCACCTGTGCGGCGCCGCGGCGGGCGGCTTCCAGGGCCGCATCCACACCGCGAACGTAGCGCAGGTTCTTCTCCTCGCGCACCGCTTCTTCGCCGATACCCAGCAGACGCAGCAGTCTTTCGTGCAGCACGCGTACGTCAAGCTGTCCGGCCGAATCGCGCGCTTCGATCAGATACAGGCGGCTGCCAATGGCCGCGCCGATGATTGCCCGCCCAGGCGATTCGGTCCAAGCGCGCTGCAACGCCTCGGCACTGGGGACTTGCGCCACTTCGAAGCCCGCCGCAGCCTGCCGGATAAACTCGCCCGCGTCGAACCCCTCCACGCCGCCGACCAGGCGGTGCGTGGCCAGGATCTTCAGCCCGGGGGAATACATGTTCACGAACGTCATCATCACGCGATCCGAGCCCGGAAGATCGGGATTCTCATGACGGAATGCCAGCGCCGTTTCGTAACGATGATGGCCGTCGGCGATGAGCAGTTTCTTATCGCCCATCAGCTCGCGGATGCGCGCGACCCGGCCGGCGTCCGCGATCTTCCAGAAAGAATGCCGCGCTCCATCCTCGTCGGTGACTTCGCCCGCCGCGGGCGATTGCGCGGCTTCGTCCAACATGCGGTCGATTTCGCCCGCGGGATCCGGATAGAGCATGAAAAGCTGTCCGAAGTGCGCGCGCGTGTGCCGCAACAATTCCAGGCGATCTTTCTTCGGACCGGAGAGCGTCTGCTCGTGCCGGTGCACGATGCCCGCCGAATATTCTTCCACCGCGCCCAGACCGATGAAGCCTTTGCGCACCAGGCGTTCACCGCTGTCGGGCATGGTGAACTCCTGGAAATAGGCGTACAGCGCGGGCTCCGCGTCGCGCGCCAGGATGCCTTGCGCGATCCAGTCCGCGAGGTAGTGCGCCGCGCGCGTATAGACGTTGTCGCCGTCGGAATCAGACTCCAGGCGCTCGCCGAGAATGATT
>JBEKIM010000446.1:0-5836 GCA_050011755.1 Bryobacteraceae bacterium
CGCCGGCACGCTAAAGCGTGCGCCACATCAAATGATCTACGGCGCCGCGTTCTTCCAGTTGGCGACCAGGTTGGCCGCGTTAACTGTGCCGATTCCGGTAGCGAAGTCCCATCCCGTGTGGGCTGCATACGCCGGATCGTAGGCTTTGTCCGAGGTCGAGAGCACGCCGTAGGTGCCGGATGGCAGGTAACAGGCGTGCGTGCCCGTGCAGTCCACTACCATGTCGCCCAACGTCACGTCATAGAACGTGCAGGTGCTGGCCACCGCGTTGCCGAGGGTGGAATTGCACGCCGCATTCCCCTTGGCGCCGTACTCGCTGGCCGCCAGCTTGTAATAAACCACGTTCGGGTTACCCTGGGGTCCGCCGTTCTTCTGGTTGACCAGCGCTTGAATTCCCGCCATGATCGGCGATGAGAACGACGTGCCTCCAGCGGCGGTCCAACCGCTGGGAGCGCCGGTACAGGCCGCTCCGCCCGCGCTGGTATCCGAGTAACATGCGATATAGTAGTGGCCCCAGACTCCATTGGCCGCAAACAGGGAGACGTCGGGGATATTCCGGACGCTGTTTGAGGGCAGGCCGACCACTCCCGTCTGCCAGGAGGGTCTGGCGTAGCCCTTGCAGGTACCGCCTACAATTCCCGGCGACGCCGGCGTGCCCGTCGCGCATTCGCTGGGACCTCCGCTGCCGCCATCCGTGTCCAGGTAGCCGGCCCCCTCCGAACTGTTGCAAAAGCTGCTTTTCCCGTAAGGTTCGGGGAAGCCCAGGAAAGTCGATGCCAATATACCGGCGCAGGAGTCGTTCCAGGGAATTTCCGGTACATAGGACTTAGCCGATTCGTAATACGTCGTATTGGTGGCATTCCAATAGGTCGCGTTGGTTCCCGCATAGGAATCGCCAAAATCGGTTCCGCCCACGGCCACGTTATAGGGCGTACCGCCCCAGCCCGTAATGCCGACACCGTGGGTAGCCGCGGATGCGCCGCGATCGCAAGCCGCCGCCGCATCGTCTCCCGACGAAACGAAGACCGAAACGCCCGCCGTCACCGCCTGCTGAAACGCCGAATTAAAAGCGGCATTCGAGCTCGCTCCATTCGTCGCCTCGCACAGGCCGTAGCTCATGCTGATGATGGCCGGCGGCTTGGCGCTGCTCACCAGGTTTTCGATGGCGATCAGTCCGCCAAACGTCGTGGTGGACGAGCAGGTAGCGACTTCAATGGTGGCGTTGGGCGCCGCGGCACTGGCATATTCCGCATCGATAGCGGTTTCCACCGAGTCGCCATTCACTCCCGGATTGGTGCAGTTATTCTTACCGGTGGCCGGCGCCGGGTGTACCGTCGTCAGGGTCCCCGAAGCAAACCGGCTCAAACCGAAGGTGGTGCGGAAAGTGGTCCAATCGGCCGTCGAATACAGGTTGCTGTCTTCCACCACCACCACGGTTTGGCCGGTGCCCGTAGTGCCGGCCTTCTCCAGCGGGGTCAAATTGTAGATCTCGGCTACGTCTCCGGGGACCACCGCGTATTCCTGACCTCCGTCAATCGTGAAGGTGTACTGCGAGCGCAGCTTCAGCATCGGATGCGGCCGGAAGTCGTGCAGCGAGACAACGCCCGCCACCGCCGGGGCCAGCGCCTCGGGAATTTGCGGATCGCGCATGTTGGCGATATGCGGCGTACCATCCACCATCAAATTGTGAATCTCGGTGTGGAACGCCTCCCGGATCTGTCCGGCCGTGCCCGAGAAATCCAGCAGCATGCCGGTGGGATAGACCGAATTGACCGTGAAGCCGTGCGACTGAAGCCAGTTGGTGATGGCGCTAAGATCTTGCGCCGCCAGGCCGAATCTCTCCCCGAATTGCGCGGCTGTCAACCATTGGTGATAGTTCGGCGAACTGGGATCGTGTAGCTGATCGATCAGCGCGTTCACCGACTCTTCCTGCTCCGCGGAATGCTGCAACTGCAGCAGCATGTGCTCCATCGGCATATTGTCGGCTACCCGGCCCCGATCGTTGGCCGGAATGGCTTCCGCTCTTGTATTCCCTTCAAGGGTGACCAAGTGGCTTTCGTCGACCGGGTGGATAATGCGCACCGGCGCCTGCGCGTAGGCCCCTACACTCAGGGCAAGAACAAGGGCTGAATTCCGGAATATCGCTCTTCCATCTGTGAACTGCATGCATTGCTCCTGTACAGGCAAAATTGGACGCTGGGAGAGAACATACCACTGCGCCGGGAGCGTAGGCAAGTTGGTAGCGTGTTAATTTGGTGGGTTAAGTACCCTCGTGGCGCACGCCTTCAGCGTGCCGGCGGGACTTTTTAAGTCCCGCGACGGCGAACTGAAGTTCGCCGCTGCACGCTAAAAGCGCGCGCCACGGAGCCAGCCTACTTATCGGTGAGCGCGGCCACGCCCGGCAGTTCAATGCCGGCCAGAAACTCGAGCGATGCGCCGCCGCCGGTAGAGATGTGCGAAATCTGGTCGGCCACGCCGGCGGACTTGATGGCCTTTTCCGAATCCCCGCCGCCCACTACCGAAGTAGCCCCTGAAACCGCGACGGCTTTCGCCAAAGCGACGGTACCCCGGTCGAACGGCTTCTTCTCGGAGACCCCCATCGGGCCATTCCAGATCACCGTTTTGGCGGTGCGAATGATGTGCGCGTAGCGATCGACGGTCAGGGGGCCGATGTCCACCCCGATCTTGCCGTCGGGAATGGTATCCACCACCTGGCTCTCGGCGTTTTCCTTGATCTCGGAGACCACCACGTGATCCACCGGCAGCACCAGCTTGTCTTTCAGCTCCGCGACGAGCTTGCGCGCCAGGTCCAGCTTATCGTCTTCCACCAGCGACTTTCCGACCGGCTCGCCTTGCGACTTCATGAACGTGTACGCCATGGCGCCGCCGATCAAGAGCTTATCCACGACCTTGCCCAGGTTCGCGATCACCTCTATCTTGTCGGACACCTTGGCGCCGCCCAGGATGGCGACGCATGGCCGCGGCGGGTTCCGGGTGGCCATCGTGAGGTATTTCAGCTCCTGCTCCATCAGCAGCCCGGCGGCGGCCCGCGGCACGTAGGCGATCATACCCACGGTGGAGGCGTGCGCGCGGTGCGCCGATCCAAACGCATCATTCACATAGACGTCGCAAAGGGCGGCCAGCTTCTTCGAAAACTCCGGATCGTTCTTTTCCTCTTCCGGGTGGAAGCGCAGATTCTCCAAAAGCAGGATTTCACCGGGCGCCGGTTTCATGGCTTCCACTTCGGGACCGATACAATCGGGCGCCATCTTCACCGGACGGCCCATTAACTCTTCCAGGCGCTTGGCCACCGGTTTCAGGCTCATTTCCGGATTGGGCTTGCCTTTCGGACGGCCCAGATGCGAGGCCAGGATGACGCCGGCCCCTTGCTCCAACGCGTAGCGGATGGTCGGCAGCGACGATTTGATGCGCTTGTCGCTCGAGATCTCCTGGCCGCCGGGCGCCAGGGGAACATTGAAGTCCACACGAATAAAGACGCGCTTATTCTTCAGGTCGAGATCGCGGACGGATAGTTTAGGCATAAGAAGCTCTCAAAAAGGGATTTAACACTTGAGATTAGCAGAATGCGCGCGGCTTCTCATGGCTTAGAATCGTCTTGTGGCGCGCAAGGTGTCATCCCTCGAAGAGCAACTCGACCGCCTGGCGGAACTGCGCGGAGAGGCGCCTTCGCCGGAGGGCCGCGCGGAAGCCGCCCGCTGTCTCAACAGCAAAATGAACCTGGTGGCGGCCAAAGCCGCGCGCATCGCGGGCGAGTGGCTGGCCGCCGAGTCGACGCCTGAATTAGTGGCGGCATTCGACCGGTTTATGGTGAAGCCGGAGACCAGCGACAAACGCTGCGCGGCCAAGATCGAGATCCTCAAGGCGCTTTGTAAACTGGACTATCCCTATCCGGCTATTTTCCGCCGGAGCATGCAGCACGTCCAGATGGAACCCTCCTGGGGCGGCCCGGTAGATACCGCCGCCGAGGTGCGCGCGCTGGGCGCCATGGGACTGGCGCAGACCGATTTCGCGGAAGCGCTGGAAGAGATCGTGCCGCTGCTGGTCGATCCGCAGCGCGACGCGCGCATCGGAGCCGTGCGCGCCATCGCGGCCTCCGGCCTGCCGGGCGGCGCGCTGCTGTTACGGCTGAAGGCGTTGACCGGCGACGAGCCGGAGGTGCTGGGGGAATGCTTCGCCGCTTTGCTGCGCGTGGAGCCCGCCAAATCGATCGATTTCGCGGCGAAATTTATCGAGCATCGCGAAGAGGCGGTGGCGGAGGCCGCCACACTCGCGCTGGGCGACTCGCGGCTGGAGAGCGCCTTCGCGGTGTTGCGCGACGCATTTGAGCGATCGCACGGGCGGCCCATCCGGCGCACCTTGCTGGTGGCGATCGCTCTGCTGCGCCGCGAGAACGCCATCGCATACCTCTTAGACCTGGTGCGCAACGGCGCGGACCAGGCTTCGGCCGATGCCGCCGCCGCTCTCGCCATGTACGAGAAGGATCCCAACCTGCAAGAACGGCTCGACCTGGCGCGCAAGGCGCGCGATTGATATAGTAAGTATCGTCCGGCGGCGGCTATCCATTCCGCACGTTTGAGGTCATCGGCTCGGTGGTGGTGGTCTATCACGCTTTACGCCGGGCTCTGTAATGGGGGCCGGCTGAAAGCCGGCTGCGGGCAGAATTGCCCGCCCCACACAACCAAACCGAACTGACCCACTATCCCCCTTTCAGGTACATGAAGCGGGCGATGAACAGAAGCGTGAGCCCGTACACCAGCCAGTTCACCTCCCGGAACTTGCCGCGCGCCACCTTCAGCGCCGTATAAGCGATGAACCCGAATGCCAGGCCGTTGGCGATGCTGACGGTCAACGGGATGGCCAGCATGGTGAGGAAACCCGGAATGGAGACCTCGGGATCCGTCCAGTCTATTTCGCCGACCGCGGTCATCATCAGGCTTCCTACGACGATCAGGGCCGGGGCCGTGGCGGCCGCCGGAATCGCGCCCAAGACCGGCGCCACGAACAGGGCCACTACGAACATGGCGCCGGTCACGATGGCCGTCACGCCGCTGCGGCCTCCGGCAGCCACTCCCGCCGCGCTTTCTATATAGCTGACCACGGTGGAAGTGCCGGTGAGCGAGCCGACGATCGTGGCGGAAGCGTCCGCATAGAGAATGCGATTCACGCGCGGGATGGTGTGCGCATGGTTGAACAGGCCCGCGCGCTTGCCTACCGCAACCAGCGTTCCAATGTTGTCGAACAAATCGATGAACAGGAAGACGAATACAATCTCGAAGAAGCCCAGCCGCAGCGTGGCGCCCACGTCCAGTTTGAATGCCGTTGCCGTCAGGTCCAGGAAGGTGTAAGGCTGCGGATTCCAGGACACCAGGCCGGCCACGAATCCCACCACGGCGGTGGCCAGTATCCCGATCAACATCGCCGCCGGCACGCGCCGCGCGAGCAGCGCTGAAGTAACCACTAAGCCGAACACTGCCAGCAGTGTGTGCGGATCGTGGAGGTTGCCCAAGGTCACTAAGGTTGCGGGATGCGGCACGATCAAGCCCGCGTTGCGGAATCCGATGAAGGCGATAAAGAGTCCCACCCCGGCCGCCACAGCCGCATACAGTTCGAATGGAATGGCCGCCACGATCAACTGCCGGATGCCGGCCGCAGTCAGGATCAGGAAAGCCACGCCGGAAATGAACACCGCGCCCAAAGCCGCCTGCCAAGGTATCCCCATGCCCTTGACGACCGTGTAAGTGAAGTAGGCATTCAAGCCCATGCCCGGCGCGAGCGCAATGGGATAGCGCGCCAGAATACCCATCATGAAGCTGCC
>JBEKIM010000447.1:0-5781 GCA_050011755.1 Bryobacteraceae bacterium
GCCCAGTGAAACGCGCTTTTCAAACTCGTCGCGGGTAATGAAATGATAGCTTTCGCCCTCCACCTCGTTCCCCCGCGGCGCGCGCGTGGTGTAGGAGATGGAAAACGTCAACCCCGGCACACTGGCCAGGAGCCGCTTGACCAGGGTGGACTTTCCCGACCCGGACGGCGCGGAGATGATGAAGACGGTGGTCATTGGGGTGGGGTTGCAGGTTGTGGGTTATGGGTTGTGGGTCTCCGAGGATCGTGGAACGTTCCCGCGGTACGCCATAACCCACCACCCACCATCCATCACCTTCTTTTCGTCATTCGATATTCAGCGATTGCTCCCTCAACTTGTCGATTTCGGCTTTGGCCGCCAGGGCCAGGTCGGTGATGGTCAGGCCCAGGTCTCCCAACCCGCCCGTTTTCGAGAGGATGGTATTGGCCTCGCGGTTCATTTCCTGCAGCAGGAAATCCAGGCGTTTGCCGATCTCGCCATTCGAATCCAACAGTTTTTCCAACTGCGCGGCGTGGGTGGTCAACCGGATCAGTTCCTCGCTGATATCGCTGCGCTCAGCCAGCAGGGCCGCCTCTTGCGCCAGGCGCTGCGGTTCGATGCCCGCACCGCGCAGCAATTCACGCAGCCGTTCGTTCAGTCTTTTTTGGAAGGCCTGTGTCGCGCGCGACCGGATCTTCTCCATTTGCGACGCCAGATCGCACACCGACGCGCAGCGTGCGCGCATCTCGGCCGCCATAGCCGCGCCTTCCCGCTCGCGAAAACGGTTCAAGATCTCCAGGGCTTCGCCGGCGGCCTCCAACAAGGCCTGCTCCAGGCCCGCATCGGGCTCGGCCGCCTCGCCCGCCTGCAGCATGCCCGGCACCCGCAGCGCGGCGTTCAAGTCCGGTTTGCCGTGCACGCCGAAATCGCCGGCCGCCTCCTCAAACGCCTGCAAGTAGGCCTGCAGCAACGGCCGGTTCAGGCTGGAAGCCTCCGCCGCCGCCGTGCGATTGAACTGCACGTGAATCTGCAGGTGCCCGCGCGCGACCTTGGCCTTCACGGCATTGCGGATGGCGCCTTCAAAGGGGTCCAGCTCCGGGGCCATGTGGAAATGAATATCCAGGCCGCGATGGTTCACGCTCTTGATGCCGACGGCGATTTCGCCATCCGGCGCGACCGTGCGTACTCGCGCGAAGCCCGTCATGCTGCGCGCGCTCATAGATCCATCACGCTTCCCGCCTCCACGAACTGCAACTCGTGCAGCCTTTGATAAACGCCGCCGCCATTCACCAGTTCCTCATGCGTGCCCACTTCGAAAACGCCGCCGCGCTCCAGCACCACGATCTTATCCGCCCGGCGAACGGTAGACAAGCGGTGCGCAATCACCACCACCGTGCGCCCCGCCATCAGGTTGGCCAGCGCGCGCTGCACCAGCAACTCGGATTCGGAATCCAGGTGCGAAGTGGCTTCGTCCAGGATCAGGATGGGCGCGTTCTTCAGCAGCGCCCGCGCGATGGCGATCCGCTGCCGCTGGCCGCCGCTGAGCTTTACACCGCGTTCGCCGATGAGCGTGGCATAGCCCTCCGGTAACCGGCTGATGAACTCGTCCGCCAAAGCCGATTGGGCCGCGTCGCGAATCTCGCGCAAAGGCGTGCCGGGCCGCCCGTAGGCGATGTTGTTGGCCGCCGTATCGTTGAACAGAAAAGTATCTTGCGCCACGATCCCCACCATCGACCGCAGGGAAGCCAGATCGTAATCGCGCACATCCCGCCCGTCGATGCGCACGATGCCTGACGTGACGTCGTAAAAGCGCGGCACCAGGTTCACCAAGGTGGTCTTGCCCGCGCCGCTGGGTCCCACCACCGCTACCACCTCGCCCGCCCTCACCTCCAGATTCAGTGCCTTCAATTGGAATCCATTGGGCGACAGCGGATAGCGGAAACCCACATTCTCGAACCGGATGGAGTCCGCGAAATGCTCCAGTTTCACCGCGCCCGGCTTCTCTTCAATCTCCTCGGCGTGCGCCAGGTATTCGAAAACTTTTTGTGATGCGCCGATGGCCTGCTCGAAGATATTGTGGATGCCGGTGAGCCGCTTCACCGGCTCGTACATCATCAACAGCGCAATGACAAAACTGGTAAACTCGCCGGCCGTCAAAGTGTGCGCCTTGATCTGCGTGCGCGCATAGGTCAACAGCCCGACAATGGTGAGCGCGCCGAAGATCTCGATCAGGGGCGATGCCAGCGCCTGCTGGCGCACGTAGCGCAGGTTGCTCTTCAGCAATTGCCTGGCGGTATGGCGGAAGCGCCGCGATTCGAATTGCTCGGTGCCGAAGGCCTTCACCACCTGGTGGCCGCTGAGCGTTTCCTGCAGAATCTCGTTCAATTCCGCGGCATGATCCTGGCTGCGGCGGCTGGTGCGGCGGATGCGGCGGCCGATGCGCGCGGTCGGAATCAGCACGAAAGGCAGCACCGTGAGGCTGACCAGCGCCAGCTTCCAATTCGTATCCAGGATCACGAAAAGCAGGCCGAGCACCACGAAGGTCTGGCGCAATAGGTCGGCGAGAATGTGGGAGACGGCCACCTGGATTTTCTCGATATCGTTCATGATCGACGACATCAACTTGCCGGTGGAGTGGGATTCGAAAAACTGCGCGCCCTGCCTGACCACTTTGTCGAATACCGTGTTGCGCAGGTCCGTGACGGCCGAACATCCCACGTAATTCACCAGGTAATTGGCGAGGTAATCGCAGATTCCCTTGGTGATGAACACGGCCAGGATGGCGAAGGCCACCATGGTCCAGATGCTGCGATTGTGCAGCGCGCCGGGCACGATCTGGTTGAGATAGACCGGGTGATGGAAGATGGGATCTTTGAACAGCAATACCGGTGCGTCGATGGACGCGGGATTGAGCACGCGGTCGAAGATCGGCCCGATGAGCAGCGCGGTCATGCCGTGCGCGGCGCCCACGCAGGCCATCAGAAACACGGAAAGCAACAGATAAGCCCAATAGCGTTTGGCGAATGCCAGCAGCCGCAGCAGGTCTCTCATGCGTGTACCCGCATGCGCTCCAGGGCGTCGCGCACCTGCCGTTCGGCAACCGAGCGGATCCCCGAAGGGCTTTGGAGTACCACCGACGGGGTGCGCCAGGGATGCCAGATGGCCGGGTCCGAGGCGCCGAAGATCGCGACCACCGGCAGGCCGAAGGCCGCGGCGATATGGGCCGGTCCGGAATCGTTGCCCAGGAACACCGACCCGCCGGCGATCAGCGATTTGATTTCCCCCAGCGGCGCGCCTACCACCGTTCGGTATTCGTGGAAGGCGGAGAGGTCTTCGCCCGCGCCGGCAATGAATACGGGATCGAGATCGAGGGAATCGCGCAGAAAGCGCGCGGCGCTGAGGAAGCCGGCGGCAGGCCAGGTCTTGTCCGGCGCCGATGCCAGCGGATGGATCGCCGCGTAGGCGCGGTCGGGTGAGCGTCTGGCCGCAAATAGCTTCGCCCGGGGAATTTCCACCCGCGGCACACCCAGATAAAACATAGCGGACGCCAGATGTTCGGCGGTATGCACGGTGCGCTCTTCACCGAGGATCTGTTGCGCGCGGGGGATGCGCACGTCGTATAAGGACTGCCAGCGGTAGTGCGCGAATCCCGCGCGCCGCGGCGCGCCCGAAAGCACCGTGAGACGCGCGCTGGCGCTGCCCCCGTGCAGGTTCAGGCAGAACTCGGGAGACCAGGCGCGCAGCCCGCGCCAGCCTGGGCCGAGCAGCGTTTCAATATCGGGATTACCCTCGAACACCGCGCGAAAGCGGTCTTCCACCACCACCGCGATGCGCACATCCGGGCGGGCGCGCTTCAGGATATCGAGCGCGGGTGTGGTGAGCACGCAGTCGCCCAGCGAGCGCAGCCGGACGACAGCTACGCGGCAGCCGATGGGCAGCTCCGTCACTCTTCGATTTTCGCCTCGTCGACCAGCATGACCGGGATATCGTCGCGGATCGGATAAACGCGGTGGCACTGGACGCACTTCAGGCCGCTATTGTCGGGCTTCAGATCCAGATCGGCCTTGCACAGCGGGCAAACCAGGATCTCCAGCAAATCTTTGCTCAACGCCATAATTGATTCTATAGTTTAGCAGGCGGATTTGGGAGGTAGTGGTGGGAAACCCAATTGGGGGGCGGGCAATCGTGCCCGCAGCCGCCTTTCAGGCGGCCAAGCCGGCTGGAAAGCCGCCCCCAGCGGGGACCCCGGGCCAGGATTGGCCGCCCTCCAAATTGAGTTTTCATCACATTTGGTGGCCCGCAGGGCCATCCTGGCGCACGCTAAAACCTGCGCTACGGGCCGCCCTTCACTTTACCGCAAGAGTCACATTGGCCTGGCTGGTAACTCCGCCGATGGAGATGGTCACCGGCACGGTACCGCCCGGGGTCACCGAATCCGGAATCAGTGCGTTCACCTGCACCAGGCCGGCGGTGGCTCCCGGCGCTTCGCCGCAGTACTCCACGGTGGCCGTCTGTCCGCCGATGGTGGCCGAACAGTTCAGGCTCACGCCGGGCAGCGGCGTTCCCGAGATCCTCCCATCCACGCCGGGCGGTGTCGTCAGGCCCTCGCCGGTGCCGTAGATGAACACGTATTTCCCGCGCGGCGCGGGGTTCGCGGGACCGTTGCGGCTGTCATCCTGGTTCAGAATCGCGCCCTGTCCCCGCCCCGACGAATCGTCTGTAAAGATGGCAGGCTTGGCAGCCGCGACGGCCACCAAAAGCGGCGCGGACGCATTGCCTTGATTCACCACGACCACGTGGGCGGTTGACTGCCCCGCGACCTCATAAGGTACAATCGCGCTCAACTGCCCGGCGAGCACGTAGATGAGGGGCGCGGCATAGCCATTGAAGAAGACCTGCACGCCGCCGATGGAATTGCTCAGGGTGCCATTCGAATCGACCTGCAGCCCGGCCAAAGCGGCGGGACCCATCGACTGCCCCCAGACGATGGCAATCTCGCCCGGCGAAATGCCGCTGGCATCGTAGGAAGCGGCGCTGGTGACCGCGGAAACCACGGGCTGCGGCACGGTCATGGCGCTCTGCGCCTGCGGAATTACGAACAGCGTCATCGAGAAGGCCGGGAAGGTCGCGGTGAGGCTGCCGCCGCTCAGGGTGACGCCGGATGTTTGGCCGACGATGGCCGCGAGGTTCTCCTGGCTATACTGCCAGACTTGCGCCGGGCCCGCCGGCGTGAAGTTCGCGAGGCTGACGGTATCGGCGATATCGCTCGCCGTCTTGTTGAGCACAAGCACGGTCAGCGCCGAATCCGAGCGCTGGGCGGCGAAGATGGAAAGCGTATCGGGGTCGCTGGTGGTAGCGGAAACACTGGTGCCGCCGAACTGGCTGCCGTTGCCGTCGTAATTCAGGAAAATCTTGAAGGCGAATGCGCCCGGATCGGTGGGGGCGGGCGGTCCCCACAAGGTGCCGTAATCCAGCTCTTCACGCCCGAAGATACCCAGGATATCGGCCTGCGCGATGGCACCGGTAATGCTTTCGAGCGCGTTCCACCAGTATTCGGTGATGGCCACCTGGGTGCCGCGATAATTCTGGTCCACCCACTGGTGCATGCGCGGGATCAACTGCGGGGCCACCTGGTTGCCGTTCGCGTCGTCGAAAGCGGTATCGGGCACGATATAGTTGGGGTCCCAGAGCGCCCGCGTGGAAGTCATACGCAGGGTTTCCATGGCGGCATCGCCGGCCGTCGTGGAAAGCGAGCCGGGCGCGACATAACCGTGAATGTCGAGAATGTCCAACAGGCGATAG
>JBEKIM010000448.1:0-5766 GCA_050011755.1 Bryobacteraceae bacterium
CGCGCCAGGCCAGGCATGTCCGCCACGGGCTGAAAGTACGGGATCGATTCAGCCTTCAGCTTATGGATCACGCGCGCCACTATGGCTTCCGCGCTCAGGCCGCCCGCGGGCGCCAGCCCGGCGCGCGCCAGCGGCCCTTCGGCCAGGTCCACCGCCAGCCCTGTGAGGGTCATACGATGTACGCCCAGCAGGCCGGTGGTCGAGGCCGCGCGCACGAAATCGTCCGCCGCGCCGCGGGATTGGGCAAGCACCACGACCTCAGGGAAGTCCCGCAGCGATGCCAGAAAGTCCGCTGCGGCATCCAGAATTTCGGCGTACGAACAGGACAGGAACAGACGGCGCACTTAGCCGCCAGTGTAACAAGGCTCGCAACTGCGAGGCTCGCAACTGCGGGGCCTCGTGCGTCCTCGTACGGTTCGAGATTGGCATTCGAGTTGCACGCGCGAGGAGGGTTGATCACTCACAGCCGAATCCCGGCCGCAGTTGCCGTGCTTGTAATCTGCTCCGCCCGGCCGGCTGCGGGTTACGCCGTGATCACGCACGAAGCCATCATCGACGCATCCTGGAAGAATATTACTCCGATCCTGCGGGAGCGCTTCCCGGCGGCCAAGCCGGAGGATCTGGAAAAAGCGCACGCTTACGCGTATGGCGGCTGTGTCATCCAGGACATGGGCTACTACCCGTTCGGGAGCAAATATTTCAGCGACCTGGTGCATTATGTGCGCAGCGGCGATTTCGTCGAGGCCCTGCTCGCGGATGCAACGGACATCGATGAAATGGCTTTCGCGCTGGGCGCGCTGGCGCACTACGCCGCCGACAACAATGGCCATCCAATCGCCGTGAATCGCGCGGTTTCCATCGAATATCCTAAGCTCCGTGCGGAGTATGGCAAGGAGGTGACCTACGCGGACAACCCCGCGGCGCATCTGAAGACCGAATTCGGTTTCGACGTGGCGCAGGTGGCGCAGGGCAACTACGCGGCGCAGGATTATCACAATTTCATCGGGTTTCAGGTTTCCAAGGATCTGCTGGAGCGCGCCTTCCGCGAAACCTATGGCCTGGAGCTGAAGAGCCAGTTCGTGAGCCTGGACCTGGCGCTGGGCACCTACCGCCGGACCGTCAGCACCCTCATTCCCGAAGCCACGAAGATCGCCTGGTCCCTGAAGCAGAAACAAATCGCGCAAGCGCGGCCCGGCATCACGCGGCAGAAGTTCCTTTACACCGTGAGAAGATCGAGTTACGAAAAGGAGTGGGGAACCGATTATACCCGCCCTGGGCCATTCGCCCGTTTCATGGCCTTCCTATTCCGCATCGTGCCGAAGATCGGTCCGTTCAAATCTGTAAACTTCAAGGCGCCCACACCGCAAACCGAGACCTTGTTTATGCAGAGCTTCAACCGGACCGCGGATCTGTATAAGGCTCTACTCCAGCAGGAACAAGCCAAGGGCCACGCGCGTTTGCCCAATACCGATTTCGACACGGGACAGCCGACGCGGGACGGCGAGTACTCTCTGGCGGACGAGACCTATGCCAAGCTCTTGCGAGACTTGGCCAAGCAAGGTTTTGCGACTGTAACGCCGGAGCTGCGCGCTAACCTGTTGTCGTTTTATCGGAATCCGCCGCCCGCGGGTCCTGCAAATAAGAGAGGCAAGGCGGACGCGAAAACGTGGCCGGAGACGCAAGCCGCATTAGAGCGGCTGCGCGCTCTGCAGATCCCCGCGCAGAACGCGGCGCCGGCAGCGTCGCGATAAGTTCCCGTCATTCCGTTCTCAAAAAGCTCAATCCGTTTTCGCCGGGCATCTCGTACATCGTTTGGTAGTCGAACTCTGTAGCAATCACTCGAGAGAGGTGCAAATGAAAACGACGGGAAGGAACATCGCGGTTCTTCTGGCGGCGTTCACGATGGCGCAACCAGGAGCTGTCTTTGGCGCGAGCCATCGCGAAGCGCCCATCACCGCCCTGGACAGGGCGGCGGATATCGCAGACTTTTACGCTTTCGTCAGTTACGACGATCCGACGAAGGTAACCTTTATTCTGGATGTGGATCCGCTGCTGGATGCCAGCAACGGCCCCAACTATTTTCCATTCGATGCCGGCATCCGGTATGCCATCAACATCGACAACAACCAGTCGGCCTTGCCGGTAATCTCATTCGAGTTTCAGTTCTCGGCGCCGGCGCCGGGTAAGCCGCAGCTCTACACCGGCTTCCTGGGGGCGCTGAATGGGATCCCCGCTCCTGCCGATTCACCGGCGCCGATCGCGCCCGGAACTCCGATCATTCCGGCTGCCATCACCGCGCTCAATGGACCCGGATCGGCCGGATTCAGCCTGCGCCAGACCTACACCGTCACCATGGTAGTGAATGGCGTGCGGACGGTGTTGAGCCGGCCGGGCGGCGGCAACTTCCTGGCGGTGCCGGCCAATGTCGGACCCCGCACGATGCCTAACTATGCGGCGCTCGCGGCGCAAGGCATCTTTAACGCCGGCAATGGAATCAAGGTTTTCGCCGGCACCGCGGACGACCCGTTCTATATCGATCTGGGCGCGGCATTCGATACGCTCAACCTGCGCTCGGGCGCGTTCCCGTCCGGGATTCCCGGCGTGCTGACGCCCGCGCAGGATGCCGACGATACGCAGAACTACGCGCCGGATAACGTGTCCGGCTACAACGTCAACGTGATCGCCATCGAAGTTCCGATCACCATGCTGACCAGTACCGGCCAATTGGAACCGCCGACCAGCCCGGCGGCTACTATTGGCGCGTGGGGAACCACTTCGCGGCCGGCCACGACCATCCGTAAATCGCCTGGCCCGATCCAGTACTCGGGGAGTTTCCAACAGGTGCAGCGCATGGGAAATCCGTTGATCAACGAGCTGATCATCGGCACCGGATACAAAGACTTCTGGAGCATGAGCCAGCCCATCAACGATTCCCAATTCGCGAACTTCGACCTCGATCCGCAGATCGCGCGCATCATGAACGCGGCGTATGAAGCGTTGTTCGGGGCGGGAGCATTCCCGATTCCGGCGCCGCCGCGCACGGATCTGCTGCCGCTGGTGACCTACGCGCCGCCCATCGCCGCGCAGGGTACGCCGGCCGGCCCGGTAGCCGACCTGCTCCGCCTGAACACCGGAGTTCCGCCCACTCCCGCAGCCAGCCGCAAACGCCTGGGCCTGCTGGGAGGCGATGCGGCAGGCTACCCGAATGGCCGCCGCGTTTCCGACGATGTTACGGACATCTCGTTGCGCGTGGTGGCGGGCATCCTGGTAGACAGCACCAAGTACGGTTTGGCGCTGGGTGATGGCGTCAATACCAACGACGTGCCTTACCAGGAGACGTTCCCCTATGTCGGATGGGCGCAGAGCGGATACACTGCGCGCCACGTGGATCCAGGCGAGCCTGGCTGCACGGGAGATGCCGGCGGGAACTGCCCGGTGAACTAGCCTTTGGTGGGGGGGTGAGCAGGCATCTTGGCCTGCAAGGCGGGTTTCCAGACCCGCCTTTGGGCGGGACCCTTAAGTCCCGCCCAGTTTCTTTCGGTAAACTTCTATGAAATCAAAATTCAAGATCTCTCTCAAGACCGCGGGACTGGTGTCGATCGGCGCATTGACCCTGTTGGCAGGCCAGCCCCAAACTCCGGACAAAAACGCGGCGGAAGTCGACGTCCTCAATATGCGCGCGCACTCCGCGCTGAAACAGGCGCGCGCCAACGATTCGGCCGCCAGCCTGGCCGACGCCGCCGACGCGGTCCACCAGGCCTTGCAACTTGCGCCGAAAGATTTTGACGCGCGCAAGCTGGACGTGAAAGTTCTGCTCGCCAGGCATCAGTTCCGCGAAGCGCTGGAACGCGCCCGCGCGATCAATCGCGGCACGCCCGACGACGTGGAAGCCTGGGGCCTGGTATCGGATGCGGCGCTGGGGCTGGGAGATTATGCGGAAGCCGAGCGCACCGCGCAATGGATGCTGAATCTGCGGTCGACCAACGTCGGCGGCCTGGAGCATGGCGCGCGTCTGCGCGAACTGTTCGGGGACCATGACGGCGCGCGCGAATTCTGGGAATCCGCAATCCGGCTGACGCTGGCCGACGACGAACAGCGCGCCTGGCTGGCCACGCAAGCGGCTTCTCTGAGCCGTCGCACGGGCCACGCTGCGCAGGCGGAGGCCCTCCTCCGCCAGATTCTCTTAGCCATCCCCAACTATCAGCCGGCCATCGCGGAGCTGGCACGGGCCCGCATGGAGCAGCACCAATACACCGACGCCGTCGCCATACTGCGGGAGCGATACCGTAAAGTCCAACGTCCCGATGTGCAGTTCGAGCTCGCGCGCGCCCTGCAACTGGCGGGGCAGGAGACGGAAGCGCAAGCCGCATACAAAGAGTTCGAGCGGTCCGCGCGCGCGGCCATGGATGCGCCCTACAACTACAACCACGAACTGGTCGCGTATTACACGGATCGCGCCCCAAATCCCACCGAGGCTGTACGCATCGCGCGGATCGAAATCGCGCGCCGCCAGGATGTGGAAACGCTGGATGCCTGCGCCTGGGCCCTTTACGCGTCCGGCGATCTGCAGAAAGCCAGACAGCAGATCGAGAAAGCGCTGGCCGTGGGGTTGCGCGAAGCCTCGTTTTTCTACCACGCCGGCGCGATTGCCTCGAAGACGAAAGACAACGCCGCCGCGGTGCGTTATTTCAACGATGCGCTATCGGTTTCCGCGGGATCCGAGGCGGCGGATGCGGCGCGCGGCGGCCTGAAGGAGGTGCAACCCCATGCGGACTGATCGCCTGGTTTGCGTCTTGCTCGCCGTGGCGCTGCTGCCGGCGGCCGACCTCCGGCAGGCCCTTCCGGACATCGCCGGGCGCAGCCCGATTCCCGAAAGCGCCAGCACCGACGAACGCATCGGGGCGATCGAGAAGCAGATCGCCCAGAATCCCAAGAGCGTCGCTTTTCAGAATCAACTGGCCGGCGCCTACATGCAAAAGGTGCGCGAAACCGTGGATTTCGGTTACCTGGATCGCGCCGAGCGCATCTTGAATCGCGTGCTGCTCTCAGACGACGGCAACTACGAAGCTCTGCGCATGCGCGAAGTCGTGGAATTAGAGCGGCATCACTTCCAGGCCGCGTCCGATCTTGCGGAGGCCATCATCGGACTGCATCCCGGCGATCCGTGGAGCTATGGCATCCTGGGCGACGCTTCCATGGAGATGGGCCGCTACGATCGGGCCGCCGCGGCTTATCGACAGATGCTGATCTTGCGCCCGGATCAGTCTAGCCTGAATCGCGCCTCCTGGTACGAATTCGTCTCGGGGCGGCCGCAAGAGGCCATCGCGCTGATGAAACAGGCCATCGAATCCGGGGCGCGCTCTCCGGAGAATACCGCCTGGTGCCTGGTCGACTTGGGTAACCTTTATTTCAAGACGGGCGATCTGGACCGCGCGGGCCAAAGCTTCGCCGAAGCCGCGCGGACCTTTCCCGGATACCATGCGGCGCACGCCGGGCTGGGACGGGTGCAGGCCGCCCGCGGCAGCTATGCCGAAGCGATTGCCTCCTACTTGAAGGCGCAAAGCTCCGTGCCGATGCCGGATTACGCCGCCGCCCTGGAGCAGATCTACACGCTGCAGAACCGGCCCGAAGATGCCCGCAAGCAGCGCGAACTGATCGATTTTGTGGATCGCATGGGACGTCTCGCATCCGAGAAGACCAACCGGAACCTGGCGTTGATCTATGCGGACGAGGGACGTAACCTGGATCGCGCGCTCGATCTGGTTC
>JBEKIM010000449.1:0-8159 GCA_050011755.1 Bryobacteraceae bacterium
TTAGGACATAACGCCGATGACGGCGATGTTGTTCCAAGGATCTCACAGATTTGAGTAGGGCGGGTTTGAGGGGGGTCTAACGGCCCCGGCTGGAGCGATGGCGGGCTTCGCGGTTGAGGCGCAGGCGCTTGTTGTTCTCCACCCAGGCTAGATAAACGTCGACCGTGGCCTGCACTTCAGGAGGGGCAGACGCCTTTTCCGGGACACCCGCCAGGACTTCGCCCACAAGGCGGGCCTCTTCCGCCTGCAGGCTGGCGAGGCGTTGACTGAATTGCCACTGAGGCGTGACTTCGCTGGCGTCGCACAGGGACAAGTAACGTGACAAGGACCGCTCTGTCAGGCCGTTCTGAGGGGTGTGCATGCGCGGAAGTACGCGCAACCTGGATGGATCAATATGGATGCACAGTGTGCCTGACTGCGTCAAGCATACGGAGCCCTCATCCAGCATGTCATCTACGTCGGCCACCTGGTCGATCGGCGCGACTACACCTTTAAAGGCTTCGTCGGCCACGACGGCAATCGTCATAAGCGCCAAACAGAGCTTTGCTTCGCCGCTCACCTGCCCGAGGGTTAGCCCAAACGAGTTGCACACGATCTGCCACTCGTTGGCGAGGGCACGAAATCCCGACCAGTCAAGCCGCCACTTCATGCCCAGTTCACGGACCTCAGCGGTCCATGAATCCAAAGTGCGGCCACTGGCCGCGGGCCAGTCACGAAGAAGTTGGACGTAGCCTCCGGTCCGCTTCAGCAGCGCCAAGCACAGGCCGAAGCAGTCGGGCGGCCACCACGGAAAGCTGGTATCGCCGTGCAGGTGGGGTAGAATCCCGATCAGAAAGTCGCCGACTGTGATCTCATCCGGCATCTTCGTCACCCTCCCATGCCGCACTCCGCATGCACCGCGCGCACGGCCTTCTCCAGCCCGTCGCGGCTGACCACAATCGCAATCGTCAACTCGCTCGAACCCTGCGCAATGGCGATGATATTCACTCTTTCGCGGGAAATCGCGGTGAAGATGCGTCCCGCGATGCCCGGCTTACCCTGCATGCCTTCGCCCACTACGGCCAACAGGCCCACTTTCTCGTCCACCTGGATGGGATGCACGTAGTCGTGGGCCAACTCGAGCGCCAGCGCCGATTCGAGCGCATGCCGGCTCTTCGCCAATTCCTCCGTGCGCACCAGAAAACAGAAATTCTGGCGGTAGCTGGAACTGGAGAAGACCAGCACCTCCACATTGGCGCGATCCAACGCATCGAGCGCACGGGCCATCACGTGGGCGCCGCTCAACTCGGGGCTGGCAGGCTCGAGCGAGATCATGGCGACTTGCGCGAGAGACGTCACGGCACGCGCGCCGGTGGCCGCGCCGATGGTGGACAGAATGCGCGTGCCGGGCTTCGCGGGCGCGAAACTGTTCTTGCTCCAGACTGGAATCTTCTTTTCAATCAGCGGCGCCAGGGTGCGCGGATGCAGCACTTTGGCGCCGTTGTAGGCCAACTCGGCGGCCTCCGCGTAAGTCACTTCATTCAGCACAACGGCGGAAGGCACCAGGCGCGGGTCGGCGCTCATGATGCCATCGACGTCGGTCCATATCCACAGCTCCGAGGCGTCCAGCGCGGCGGACAGAATCGAGGCTGAGAAATCCGAGCCGCCGCGGCCCAGCGTGGTGGGGCGGCCGTCCGCGGTGGCGCCGTTGAACCCGGTGACGACCGGCATCACCCCGCGTTCCAGCAGCGGTAGGAGGCGCGCCCGAGCCTTAGCGCGGGTGGGTTCCATCAAGGGCGAGGCATTCCCGAAGACCGCATCGGTGACCACGATTTCCGCGGCGTTCACAGCTTCGGCGGGCGTACCGTGCGTAGTCAGGTACTCGGAAATGAGCAGCGCCGAAAGACGCTCGCCGATGGCCACGGCTTCATCCACCGAGCGCGGCGGCATTTCGTTGAGCATGAGCATCCCGCCGGCAATGCGTTCGAATTCGGCGATCAGATGCGCGATGCCGTCGGAGGCAGACTGCTGCCGCTCAGGGGGCAGCAACTCGGCGCAGGTGGCGAGGTGACGCTCGCGCAGCGTGGCGATATTGGCCTGCAATCCAGCCTGGTCTCCGGCTTCGGCGCGGCGCAGGGTATCGAGCAGCAGGTCCGTAATCCTGGACATGGCTGAAACCACGATCGCCACGGAGCGGCCGGGCATGGGCTGGGCGGCGATTCCGGCGGCGATGCGCATGCGTTCGGCCGACCCCACGCTGGTGCCGCCGAACTTCATTACCAGTAGTTCGTTCAACTGAAATCCTTTCCGTTAGATAATCGTGCCCGTACGACCCGTAAAATCTCTTCTTCCACGCGATCGAGCGAGAGCCCGGTGGAATCGAGATAAACGGCGTCGGGCGCCTGGGTGAGGGGCGCTTCGGCGCGGGTGCGGTCGCGCTGATCGCGTTCGCGGATCTGGGCGGCGATGGCTGCGGGCGTTACGGCTTCACCCTGATCGCGGGAGTCGCGCACGCGGCGGCTGACGCGCTCCCCGGGATCCGCGTCGAGGAAGATCTTGACGTCCGCATCCGGGAAGACCACGGTGCCTATGTCGCGGCCCTCCATAATGACACTGGTCCGCATTCCCAGCGCGCGCTGCTTCTCCACCAGGGCGTGCCGCACGCCCGGGATCGCGGCCACGACAGACGCGTGCCGGCCAACTTCGACGGTGCGGATGGCCGCGGTAACGTCCTCGCCGTTCAGCAGCACGGATTGGCCGGCAGGCTGCAATTCGATATCGGCCGCGCGCGCCAGTTGTTCCATGCGGTGCATGTCCGCGGTGTCGGCATTCTGCCGCATGGCCCACAGCGCCACGGCCCGATACATGGCGCCGGAATCGATATAAGTGAACCCCAGCCGCTCCGCGAGCCGGCGCGCGATGGTGCTCTTACCGGCGCCGGCGGGTCCGTCAATGGCGATGACTACTCGCCGGGATGACTTAGCCACTATTACTTATCCGAAACCACTTGCATGACGTTGCGTTTGGCGCCGCTGTCGGTAATCTGCACCACCACCTGCCGCTGTTCTTTGGAGGCGGTGAGCATAGTCAGTTGCGCGGTGGCCATGGTGGATTCGGTTTTCCAGCCATTGCCGTCGAGCCCTTTTTTGTAGAAGGCGACGATGGAGTCCGCGGCATCGGGCGATTCCAGCACGAGATTGCTGGTGTTCTTGTCGGATGCGGATTGCGCCATCACGACTTTGGAAGGACTGTAGATGGGCACGTCTTTCGGGTAACCATCGGGCACCTTGTTCTCGTTGAAACTCATGGTGGCGCGCTTGCCATCTTTTCCGGTCACGGTGATGGCGCCGGCATCTTTGCCTTTGTCCTGGTAGCTGACCTTGCCATCGGAGGTGGTCACGGTGTGGGTCCGGCTGCAGGCGGCTCCGGCGATCAGCAAGCCGGCGACCAGCAGCGCGCCGAGCGGCCGCCGCGGTCTTTTCACTGTTCGAGAGTACATGGAAGGTAGAATAGCAGGAGCGATGACTGCAAATGAATTCGACGAACTGGTGCAAGGGGCCTATGGGCGGATTCCTTCCGAGTTCCGGAAACGGCTGCAAAACGTCGCGATGTTGGTGGAAGCGGAGCCATCGCCCGCGCAACTGGCGGAGGCCGGGGTGGGACCGGGCGGGACCCTGCTGGGCTTGTACCAGGGGCGTCCGCTGCCACAACGTAGCGTCTTCGAGAGCTTCGCGATGCCGGATCGGATCACGATCTTCCAGGGTCCGCACGAGCGGCTGGCACACTCGGCAGCACAGTTGAAGCAGATGGTCGAAGATACCGTGTGGCACGAGGTCGCGCACTACTTCGGCATGGACGAGCGGCAGGTGCGGGCGGCGGAGAGAAGGCGCGCCAGGACTGGTGGCTAGGGGCTGGTGGCTGGGGGCTGGGGCTCGCTGCGCTCGCGGGGCTAGGGGTTGGGGGCTAGGGATTGGGGGCTGGGGGCTGGGCTCGCTTCAATATAGGGCACGCGGGGCGGGGACTCCGGCCATCCTGCCGTATGGCTCCAGATACTGGCGGGCGCCGGCGGCCATGAGGCCCAGATCGGTCGGCCCCTGAAACAGTAAGAAGCCTTGCTCCATATACTTCCGGGCAAGCTCGGGCGTGGCGGCGGGGCGGCCCAGGAACTTACCATGGCGCTGCCCGGCTTCCGCAATGCGCGCGATGGCCGCCTCCAGCTTGGGTTCGTTCTGGCTGCCGCGCAGGCCGAGTGAAAACGAGAGGTCGCTGGTGCCGATGAAGAGCACGTCCACGCCAGGCGTGGCGGCAATCTCGTCGATGCGTTCGACGGCGCGCGCCTCTTCAATAATGATGATCACCATCACGTTCGCGTCGGCCGAATCGTGATAATTTGCCTCACCCGCCGGCCAGGTGGTGCGCGCGAGAACGGGCCCGGAGCCGCGCCGTCCGGCGGGCGGATAGCGGCACGCGGCGGCGGCCTGCGCGGCCAGCTCCGGCGTGCTGGTGAAGGGGAACATCACCCCGCTGACGCCGGCATCCAAGACGCGTTTGGCGGTCCAGAGGTCGTTTACCGGTACACGCGCGTAGGTCAGCGCGGGAAGCCCGCGGGTAGCCAGCACGATGTTGCGCAGCGTTTCGAGAGTGATGGGCGAGTGTTCCATCTCGACCCACAGAAAATCGAAGCCCAGCGTAGCGGCTTGCGCGGCGACGTCCGGGTTGGCCACGGTGATGGTCGCGGCCACCACCGGCTGACCTTCGCGCAAGCGTTTTCTGACGGGATTTTCCCAAGTTGTAGTCATTGTTCGATTAACCAGACTTCCGCCACTTCGCAGCCGCGGCCGTTGCCGCCCAGTCCCGGTTCACGGTACCACGAAAGGTCCAGTTCGCCCCGCGCGGTGGCGGCGCGCGGGATCTCGAATTCGATGGGGCGGACCGGCTGCGGCTTCAGCATGAGCGGATGGATTTCGAGCGCGCCGGCGGACAGGCGGATTTTGCGGCCCGGACTGTCGCCCGCGTAGACCACACGGATGCGATAGTGTGCGGCGGGATCGAGACCGGTGTAGCGCATTTGCAAAGGCTCATCGTAAAACGATTCGGCATAGGTCCACCAGGACCTGGGCCATTGGGGGTGATATTCCAGGCTGGCGCTGCCGCGCACCAGGTGCGGCTGGTGGGTGGGATCGCCGAGATCGTCGTAGAAGCCGCCGGGGCCGGGATCGGTCCAGTTGAGAATGCGGCCGATTTCGCTTGGGTCGTTGCGCGCCTCGGCGAAACGGCGTTCCAGCCACAAGCGGTTATTCAGCGGCACGTCGAGCGTATCGAGACTGGCGCCGCGATCCACCCCGATGGCCTGGTAGCGCGGCACGCTGAGCTGCATGCCGATGCTTTGAAATAGGGCCTCGGCCAGCTCGAAAATCCGGGCGCGCCAATCGGGCGCGACGGGATGCGGGGCCGCGCGATCCAGAATTGCGGCGGCCGCGCCGGTGTCGCGCGACTCGCGTAGCTTTCGCATGGCTTCCTCTTCGAGGGCCGTTTCATAGAGCAGACGGCGGCGGGTATAGGCATCGTAATAAGCCCGGTAGAGCGCCTGCTGGAAGCGCCAATTACGCAGTACGCCGGGCGGAGCGGCGCGTTCCATCGCCTGAAACTGTTCGAGCGTGGCGTCGACGCCGGTGTTCGAGGCGAGCGGTCCATGCCAGTTACGCTCCAGGGCCAGCAGGCCTTGCGCGAAGCTTTCGCTGAATGCATCCCCGATGAAATAGCGGCTATACGAATTTGTTGACGTCGTCGTTGGAGCCTTCCGAGTAGCCGATGAAGCCGATGGTGGGGGGCTGGAACAGGCGGAAGATGCGCGCTTCTTCGAGCGGCCGCGGGTTGATGCTTTCGCGCCCTTCGGTGAGCGCGAAAGCGGGGTCCCAATCCTGGACTGGAAACTGGCATTGAATGTTATGCGTGATATCCGGATAGTCGCGGATGGGGTAGCGCGCCGGCACGGCCGCGCGCAGGGCGGGCAGCGAGATGCGGCTTTGCGGACCGAAGACCACGCCCGTGAGCCAGGCCGGCTGCCGGTTGCGCAGGATAGCCAGGAACTCGTCAAGCCACTCCTGGTTGAAGCTTTGCGGGGAAACCCACATCTGCGCGCGCGGATGATAGCGATGCAGAACCGCGGTTTCCTTTTCGAGTAGGGCCATCAGGGGCTGCGGGGCGGTGTGGCCGGGATCGCCGCCGGGCACGAACACGGCGTCGATGCGCGGCAGTTGGCGAAACACTTCGCCCCATTCGCGCAGCGCGGATTCCACGGTGGCGGGGTCGGTGTAATCCCGGTCCATGGCGGGATACCAGATCCAGACATCCAGGCCGTAGGCCGCCAGCAGGCGCGACAGCTCAACCATCATGCGCATGGGGGGCAGAGGGAAATGCGGGCTATCCGGAGCGTCGTCGGAGCGCGGCGGAATCAACTCCACGGCATTGCTGCCGAAGACCGCCAGGTCGCGGATGTACTGCTCGAAGGCGGGCACGGACCAGGCGTCGTAAGTATTGGATTTCGGTCGGTAGCCGAGTTGGTGGCCGCGCAAGGGGTAGCGCGGCGAGCTGACTTCGGCGAAGCCATCGGGAAGCTGGATGGAGCCGCGGGCGATGCGCATTTCGCGCAGGAGGCGGCCGATGCCGAACAGAACGCCGCGCGCGTCGTTGCCGGCGATGGTCACGGCGTGCGCATTCGTGTGAATGCTGTAACCTTCAGGCGGCCCGGTGGTGCGGCTGATTTCGATGGTGAGCGACGAGGCTCCAGTTTCCCAGCGGATGCCGGAGCGTTTGTCAACTTCGTCGATCAGCAGCGTTACCGCCTTGGCTTCCGGTGGGGAGAGTCCCGGCGGAGAGACGACGGTGGCGTTATTCAAGTCGAGCGCGGCGGCGGGCGCCATGGCCGCCGCGATCAAGAAGGAAATCGCGATTCGGTGCACGAATCAAATTGATAGCACACCTATAGGCCTTGGAGGGCGGCCAATTTTGGCCGCAGCCGCCTTTCAGGCGGCTCACGCAGGAGTGCGTGCGCCACGCCTTACGACGCTTGAGCCACGGCCGGTTCAAAGTATCGCTGCGCCAACTCCGGCTTGGCGATGACCGCCTTCCTCCAGCAGGAGCGCGCTTCGAACTCATTGCCCAACGACATCAGGGCATGCCCCAGATTCAGCAGAGCTTCGCCGAACTGAGGATCGGTCTTGAGCGCCTCTCTGTAGAGCACCGCGGCATCTTCCGGCTCGCCGCGCTTCTGGCAGATCAGACCGGCGTTGTAGAGCAGCTCCGGGCTGCGCTCGCCGGAATCCAGCAATTGCCGGTAGATCTCGAAAGCCTTATCGTAATCGTTGTTTTCGAGCGACAGCGCCGCCAGGCCTCGCAGCGCTTCTTTAGCTTCGGTGCCGGACCCAGTCAGTTCCTGGAAGCAGGTGCGGGCGGCTTCCTTATCGCCCGCGCGCCAGTACGCGATACCCAGATTCAGCCGGGCCTCCGGCCAATTCGGGCGCTTTGTCAGGCAGGTCCTGAAAGCCGCGATGCTGCCGGGATAATCGGCCCGTTCCAGACGCAGATGGCCGACACGGAATGCGGCGTCATCCGCATCCGGGGAGTTCTCCGGCACTTGGGCATACAGCTTCTCCGCCGCTTCGGCGTCTCCCAATTGCTCGTGCACCAGTCCCAGGTTCCAGTGCACTCCGGCCAGTTTTGGATCGATTTGCAGCGCTTTCTGATACGCCGCGCGGGCGCCCTTGGGATCCCCCTGTTCCTGTAGCGCCACGCCCAGGTTCAAGTGCGCCTGCGGTGAATCGGGGTGCACTACGGCGGCGCGCGCATAGGCTTCGGCGGCATTCGCCAGATCGCCGGCTTTGTGGCAGGCGACGCCCAGATTGAACCAGTTCTCGAAGACCAGCGGGGACAGCTCGGCCAGTTTCCGGGAATAATCCGCGGCCGCGCGATGGTCCCCGGCGGCGAACGCCGCGCCCGCTAGCCCCTCCATTGCGATCTGGGACTTGGGCTGCGAGTCGGCCAGCTTCTGCGCGAACTTGCGCACCTGCTCGTAATCCTGATTTGCCAGCGAGAGCGAGACCAGATTGCTGAGCGCCTCCTCGGAATGCGGATTGCGGTTCAGGATACGCCGGTACAGTTCCACCGCTTCGCTGCTGCGG
>JBEKIM010000450.1:0-5736 GCA_050011755.1 Bryobacteraceae bacterium
GATACAAAAATCCGGGCGCGCGAAGGATACCTGCCGGAGTAAATGGCGCGGTATCCGCTTCGAGAAAGGAATCCAACGAGGAGGTGGAAGTGAGGTTCGCAACTCTTCAGTGGCTCTTCCCGGTCGTGGTCACCCTTCACAATCTGGAGGAAGCCCTATGGCTTCCAGCGTGGGCGAACCGGACCGGATTCTGGCGCACGCCCGTTTCGCCCCGCTTTTTCCGTTTCGTCGTAGCGGTTCTGACTGCCTTGGCCTTCCTGGTCACGTGGCTGAGCGCAAGGTCGGGAGCTCAGACAGTCTGGACGTACCTCATGTTTGGATATATCGCGGCCATGTTAGCCAACGCCGTATACCCGCACCTGGCCCTATCGATATCCACGCGCAGCTACATGCCGGGAGTTGCAACAGCCGTAGCCCTGAACTTACCGGTATTGTCTTTCCTGGTGGCATCCGCGCTCTCTGATGGGCAGGTGTCGGGCTGGAAGGCGCTCGCGTATGCCGCTGGAGTGCCCGCTCTCCTGCTCCTTCCTCTCGTAGTGCTCTTCAAGCCGGGATCAGTGGCCGTTGCCGGAGGCTAGGATTTTGTGCCGGAACGCCTTTCGTGCTAGA
The DNA here is from genome assembly GCA_050011755.1 of Bryobacteraceae bacterium. Classification (GTDB taxonomy): domain Bacteria; phylum Acidobacteriota; class Terriglobia; order Bryobacterales; family Bryobacteraceae; genus Bog-159. Next base: position 610 of record JBEKIM010000450.1, read on the forward strand.
TTCAGCAAACTTCCAGGGGAACTACTCCAGGAGTGCGTCGATACATTTGTCGTGAACGCCAAGGACTTGGGCCTGATTCAGACTCTCGGCGGCTCCGAAACCTTGTTCCCTATGTCAGTCCTGCCACTCTCCGGACTTACCCTGAGGCCCGCGTTGATGGTCTGCGGAGCAACCGCATTGGCGTTGCTTTGATCGGCGCCGATGCCGGGTGCGACGGGCGGTTCCTCACCGAGGTCGTCGAGGCTACTTTCGATAGTCCCTTATTGAACCTGCCTTGAAGGAGTCCGGGCTAAACGTGGTACGGGCTGACAAGATCGGGCTGCCGGAATGATAACGTCACAAGTGCTGGAGCACGTGATGAGATCCAGGCTTGCGGTCGTGGATCTGTCTGTTCACAATCCCAATGCCTTCTATGAAATGGCCCTTCGGCACGCGTGCGGGCTCCCGATCGTGCAGGTGACACGCAAGTGCGACAAACCCCCATTCGACGTCAACCAGGTACGGACGGTTGTTGTGGACACATCGGAAATCCATACGCTGGTGCCGAAGCTGGAGACATATCGGTCTGAGATCGCCACGCACGTGCGCGCAGCGCTGGCCGATAGCACAACTGGCAACCCAATCACCGTGTTCTTTCCTGGTGTCAAGGTAACGATCCCGCCAGAGAGGTGACCCCAGTTCGGCGGTCGCCGACGCGGGTGCACCCGCGGTTTGCGACTCAACTGCCAGCCTAACCTCCCGAACCAAACGAGGTCTCGCCGCTGTTTCATCTCCTGCGGTTACTCCGCAAAAACGCCATGCCACTGATCTGTCTAGGGCTTCGGGGCTCCCATCGATCAGTAACGAGAAACGCGTCTCGAAAGTTCTAAGGCCGAAATCCACACGGTTCGCCCGGGGCCAGTGCTACCTTTCCGTCACTCCGGCATGCGAAGCGGTATTACCTTATTGCCGTGGCGGCGATAGATTCGGAAATCGCTGTCCAGAGTGAGCACAGCGGCGGCCGCGTGGATTTCAGAGAGCCGGACCAGGCAGGCGTCTGCCAGCGACATCGGCCGATTTCGGTAGCGTCGCATGAGTGCCCGGAGATCCGCCTGCTGTTCTTGAACGGAAAGACCGATCCGAATGACTCCTCGATCTAATAAAGCAAACAGAGGATCCGTATCGCGCCCCTCCCGTTTCAGCAGAAATGCCGCCTCTGTGAGGACCGGCTCGCACGTCAACAGCGGCGGACGCAGCCGTTTCCACTCCGCAATTGCCCATTCGTGATGTTCCAGTCCGGCAGCGAGAAAGCTCACCAGCGGTCCGGTGTCGAGTAGACCCACCGGCCCCATCACTCGCCGAATCCCTCCAGGTATTTCGGATTGCTGGCGAGATCACGGGGGAGACCCTTTACCGATCCCGCAAGATCGCGAGCAAGGTCATAGCAGGAGGCGGCACCACGGCGTGATGGGTGCCGCAGAGCGGCTTCCACGCTCTCGCGCACCAGAGCGGACTTGCTCACACGCCTCGCCTTCGCCTCGCGCTTGAGATCCGCAAGAAGATCCTCCGGCAATTTCAATGAAATGGTTTGCATCCACTTTTATGGTAATACCGGTCGATCTCGCGCGCAATACCTCCGATTTGCCGCCAAAAGTCCAATTTCCCCCTTGACAATCTAGGGCAAGCTGCCTCATACTACCCATAGATCGTCATAGGAAACGCACTCATGGCCAAATCCGATTCCCCAATGCTTCTCCACGGCACCCTCGATCTTTTGATCCTGCATGCCCTGCAACGCGGCCCGCTGCACGGCTATTCCATCGCGCAGACCATCCACCTGCTCTCGGACCAGGCGCTCAAAGTGGAGGAGGGTTCGCTCTATCCGGCCCTCTACCGCCTGGAACTCGATCGCGCCATTGCCGCGCACTGGGGAGTCTCCGAGAACAACCGCAAAGCCAAATTCTACGAGATCACCAAGCGCGGCAAGAATCTGCTGGCCGCCGAGCAGGAAACCTGGAACCGCCTCTCGCTCGGTGTCCAACGCGTGCTTGCGCGCCAGCCGTAGTTCCCACTGCCCCACAAAGGAGGATGCATGCCCAGTCTCTTGCTCAAGCTTTTCCGCCGCCGCACGATGGAACGCGATGTCGAAGCCGAACTGGCCTTTCACCGCGACATGGCCGCCGCGCACGGCAACCCGATCCCCATCGGCAACACCACCGTGCTTCAAGAGCAGGCGCGCGACCTGTGGCGCTTTGCTTTTGTCGAGAACCTCTGGCGCGATATCGTCTATGGCGCCCGCAGCCTCTGCCGCAGTCCCGCGCTGGTGGTCACCGCCCTGCTCTCGCTCGGCCTGGGGATCGGCATCAATACCGGGATCTTCTCTATGGCCACGGAGTTTCTGCTCAGCGAGCCTTCCGTGACGGACGCCCGCACCGTCGTATCCATACGCCTAGCCGGTAACAGCCATGCGAGTAAGGAAGTCGTCGAGTTCGTGCGCGCCAGCGGCTTCTTTGCGGACGTCGTGGGCGAGAACGAAGAGGCCCTAGTCAACTGGAACGATGGCGCCGAAACCCGCCAGGTCTCCACCGTGCTGCTGACCAAGAACTACTTCGCGGCGCTGGGCATTCCCATGGCCCTCGGACGCGGCATCCTGCCCCAGGATCCCGATGAAGTGGCGGTCCTCGGCGATCATTTCTGGCGTTCCCGCCTGCACGGCGATCCCTCGGTAGTCGGCCGTGCGATCCATTTGAACGGCCGGTCCTATACCGTGGTCGGGATTCTGCCGAAGGACTTCCGCTCTCTGATCGGCTTCGGCTATTCGCCCGACCTGTTCGTTCCGCGTTACCTGGACGACACCATCCTGGCCATCTACGCGCGGCTGAAACCTGGCATGACGCTGGGCCAGGCGCGCGCCGGGCTGGTCGCCGTAGCCAAACGGCTGGACAAGGAAATGCCCAACACGCTTCCCGAATCCAATCGTTACGCGGATAACATCCAGGTATCCGCCGTCGGCGGATTCGACCGCATCAAAAGCGAGACGGAAATGCAGACCGTGGGTCTGTTCTTCGCGATGCTCCTGGTGGTGGTCGGCCTGGTGCTGATCATTGCGTGCGTGAATGTCGCCAGCCTGCTGCTGGCGCGGGGTTCCGCGCGCCGCCAGGAGCTGGCCATCCGAGTCTCGCTCGGCGCCGGCCGCGGACGCCTGGTGCAGCAACTGCTCGTGGAGACCGCCTTGCTCTCGCTGGCGGGCGTGGCTTGCGGACTGCTGCTGCGCGAGGCGATGGCCTCGGCGGTCGAAGAACTTCAGTTGCCCCTGCCGATTCCCATCCGGCTGCACCTGACGCTCGATTGGCGTGTGACGCTCTATGCCATCCTGCTCGCCGCCTTCGCCACTTTGGTTTGCGGACTGCTGCCCGCCTGGCGATCCGTTCGCCAATCGATCGCCCCGAGCCTGCGCCGCGAGGGCCGCATGCGGCTGCAACGCGCGCTCGTCGTAGCACAGTTGGCGCTTTCGCTGGTAGTGCTGACGGCGGGTTTCCTCTTCTTGCGGAATCTGTGGCGATCGAACGCCATCAGCCCCGGTTTCGACGTACGCCACACCATCTACGCCGACGTGAATCTGCCTCCCCAGGCATATAAGGACGTCGCCCGGAAGCGCGCCTACGTCACCGCTGCCCTGCGCGAACTGGCCGCCCTGCCAGGCATCGAATCCGCTGCAGCGGCGCGCGTCGTTCCGTTCAACGGGGGCACTCGCTTTGGCGGCAGCATGAAACTCCTGGATACCGGCAAAACGCTGCCCACGTTCTACTATTGGAACGCGGTTTCGCCGGACTACTTTCGCGTCATGGACATCCCCATTCATCGCGGGCATACGTTCCAGGCCGGCGCCGATTCCGGCGCGCATCCGGTGATCGTAAACCGGACATTTGCGCAGCGCTACCTGGCCGACCGTGACCCCCTCGGCCGCCTTTTTCGTTACGGGGAAGACCGGGTGCCCTACAGGGTCGTGGGAATCGTGGATCCGACTAAGAATCTCTCGATCGGCGAAGAACCTCAACCGCAGCTTTACGAGGACCTGTCGCGCATCGACAACGATCGCACGCGCCTGGAGTTCGTGGTTAGAAGTTCCACGCCGCCTGCCACCGAGTTGCGGGCGGTGCGCGCCACCCTGCGCCGCGCCGAGCCGGATGCCGGCCTGGAAGTAGCCACGCTTTATTCCAGCATTGGGCTGGCCTTCCTTCCCAGCCAGGTGGGCGCGGCCCTGTTGGGAGGCGTCGGCGTGTTGGGCCTGCTGTTGGCCACCATCGGCCTGTATGGCGTAATGGTGTACTCGGTCAGCTGCCGTACGCGCGAGATCGGCGTGCGCCTGGCGCTGGGCGCGAACCGTCGCCACGTTGCATTCATGGTGTTGGCCGGCGCTGCCCGCCTGATCCTGATTGGCTCTGCCGCCGGCCTGCTCTGCGCGTTTTTCCTGGTGAAGCCGCTGGCCATGTTCCTGGTCCCAGGTCTGCGCCCCAGCGATCCGGCCAGTTTCGTGGCAGTCGCGCTGCTGATGGCCATCACCGGCTTCGCCGCCGCCTGGGGTCCCGCGCGGCGCGCCTCCGCCGTGGATCCCATGACGTCGCTGCGGCACGAGTAGACTTGGATGGCGGGCAATCCTGCCCGCAGCCGGCTTTTAGCCGGCCCCGGAATTTGGGCGTTTCTCGTGATGAACGGCCGCTTGCCCGTGGCGCACGCTTCAGCGTGCCGCGGCGAACTTCAGTTCGCCGTGGGCGAGCTTACGCCCGCCAAAGATCGGGTCTGGAGACCATCTACACGCATAGACGCCGCCCCACCTTATTGGCGTTGTAGCCATAGCGGGACTTAAAAGTCCCGCCACGGGCTGAGGCCAGTCATCACGAGAAAGCTCCAGAACCGGCTTTTAGCGGGCGGCTGTGGTTTACACAACTTACTTTCTCTTACTTAGTGTGCGCTGACACACCTTACTCCGCCAAACGTGACGGAAGTCACTTGTTTTCGCGCGACCGGAAGCTTATGCTGGCAGCGGGTCAATCGAATGAGTCCAAGGAGACTACCGTGTTGATATTCCCGTGGCGCCGCATTCTCTCTTACGCCTGGCTCTTGTTGCTACCGGCTCTTCCCGCCGCG
>JBEKIM010000451.1:0-5706 GCA_050011755.1 Bryobacteraceae bacterium
GCCGCGTAGCCGAGCATCCGCTCGGCGCCGACGTTGAAGATCTGGATCACGCCCTTGGCGTCGGTGGCGATGCTGGAGAAGTTGGCGCTGTTGAAGATCGCGCTCTGCAGGGCGCCCGCCTTGAGCTCAGTGCCAATGAGCAGATAGCCGATGATGACGTCCTGCGCGTCGCGCAGCGCCGTGACCGACACCACCGCGGGGAACCGGCTGCCATCCTTGCGGATGTAGGTCAGCTCATAGATGTCCTCGATCCCGCGCGAGGCCTTGAATACCAGGGCCTGGAAGCCCGGCGTAATCGGCGTGTCGAGTTCGGCGCTCAAAGCCGCTGCGCGCGCGATCACTTCGAGCGGATCTGAGATATCGGCCGGAGTGATTTTGTTCACCACGTCGGCGGCCGCATAGCCCAGCATACGTTCGGCGCCTACATTGAATATCTGAATGACGCCCTTCTCGTCGGTAGCGATACTCGAGAAATTGGCGCTATTGAAAATCGCGTTCTGCAAGGCCCCGGTTTTAAGCAGAGCCTCTTCGCGCCGCACCTCGGTGATCACATCCGCCGGTCCGGCGGCATCCTCGGCGATGACCGCCACTACCGCTCCATTTGCCATCTGTCATGTTCCTTTTCCCAGCTACCCGCGGTTCTAATCGTCTGGTGCTTCCGGATTTATTACTTACAAACATGCTGCCATTCCGGGCTGCGCGAATTGATGGATCGTCGTGGGTACGCATCGATTTCAGATAAGGCTGGAGCACGCGCGGCTCCGTTCGGCAAGAAAGCCGCCAATTGCCGCCGTCACGCATTCAGGGCTTTCATTCGCGGCCACCCGAAGTGAACCTGCAGCAACTGCCGCGACCAAGTGCACATTCTGCACTTCCCGGAGGCAGCCGTTCGATACCGTGCCGCCGGCTGGCCCGCAATCAGTGTTTTCGGCTTTGGACCCGCTCTTGCTAATGATGCATTGCGAAAGAGCCAAAAAATGCTTTGGACTATCTGCATCATTCTAGTGGCTTTGTGGGCTTTGGGATTGGCAACTTCTTACACCGCGGGAGGGCTGATTCACCTTTTGTTGGTGGTTGCCTTGGTAGTCATGGTAATCCGCCTGATACAGGGACGCAGGGTGGTTGGTTGACCACCGAATTCGCATTTTCGCGTCTGCATTTCTGCGAGATCTGCTAAGATAAGGTATGCCCCGACAGCCAGCCGTTCCGGGACGAATACTCATTGTGGACGACGACGAGCGGCAACGCATCGGGTTGGCCACGATGCTTTCCGGCGGCGACTTTGAAACCCAACTTGCGGGCGACGGACTCGAGGCGCTGGAACGTCTGACCACCTTTCACCCGGATGTGATCGTGGCCGATCTGGTCATGCCTCGCATGGATGGCTTCGAATTGCTGCGCAATTTGAAGGAGCGCGGCGACCTCACGCCGGCGGTCGCGCTCACCGGATTTGGCAGCATGGACAAGGCGCTATCCGCCGTTCGCGACTTGAAGGCCTTTTGGTACCTCGAGAAACCAGTGGAACGGAGCGCCTTCCTGATCCTGCTGGAACGCGCGATTCACTACAACAGGAGCCTGCAGAAGACCGACGAGCTGAAGCGCGATCTGAGCTTGCGCGGTGTACTCGGGGACATGGCGGGGACCTCCCGCGCCATGCTCGAGATTTTCTCGCTGATCAGACAGGTAGCGCCCACGACAGCGCCGGTATTGATCCGTGGAGAGAGCGGTACCGGGAAAGAGTTAGTTGCGCGCGAGATCCATAAGTTCAGTCCTCGCAGCGATGGGCCCTTCGTCGCGATCAATGCAGCCGCCTTACCTGAGGCCCTGGTAGAGAGCGAGTTGTTCGGTCACGAGAGAGGCGCCTTCACTGGAGCCATGGAGCGGTCGGCCGGTTGCTTTGAACAGGCTCACGGGGGCACGTTGTTTCTCGACGAAATCGGCGAGATGCCGCAATCCACGCAACCTAAGCTGCTGCGCGTTCTCGAAGACTTGCGGGTGCGGCGCCTGGGCGGCAAGCATGAAATCGCAGTCGACGCCCGGATTCTTGCCGCCACCAGCCAGGATCTCGGAACCCATCTACGCGAAGAACTCTACTATAGGTTGAGTGTCTTCCAGATCGTGCTACCGGCATTGCGTGACCATAAAGAAGACATCCCGGCGATCACGGATGTCATCCTACTGAATCTGAATAAGAAATACACTACCCGTGTTACCGGTGTTACTGCCGAAGTGCAGGATCTCTTTCATCGGTATGATTGGCCCGGCAATGTGCGTGAGCTGCGCAATGTTCTGGAGCGGGCCACCATTATGGCCGGCGAGGGTTCGATCCGTCTCGCCGATTTGCCGACACCGGCGTTAGATCTAAGTCCCGGACCCTATGCCCGGCCGGCAAGCGGCTACGATGGTCCCGTAATGCTCCAGCCGGGCCAGCCGCTCGTCAAGCTCGAGGCGGCCTACATCAAATTGACTCTCGAGCACGTGCGCGGCAATCGCAAACTGGCCGCCGAGATGCTGGGAATCAGTTTGCGTACATTGCAGAACCGAATCGCCATGCTGCGCGAAGATGCTAAAGCTGCCAGTCCCGGCGTATGATGCGTCGCAGCCTTTCATGCCTGGCCTGCGTGCAGCCTTTTGAGCGTTCCGGAAGTTTCCGCCGTTTCACTCCGGCAGTTTCGGAACGAGGCACCGGAATCCGGTTTGATTATCGCCCTTGCCTGGGTTCTGGTGGTATCGAGCGGAAAGACGTAATTGCTTTTCTGAGTCACCCCAGGCTCCACCGCGCGAGACACGATCGTTTCCGGGTCCGGTTTCCACACGGGGGTCGCTTGGTGAAGCATCGCCCTGGTACGCATTCGGGTCATAAGCGTCCCAGACCCACTCGCGCACATTCCCGATCACATCGAAGAGACTCCAGGCATTCCGCGCGTTAATAAAGTGCCGGACTGGCACCGTCTCGCTAAAGGGCGCACGGAGCTTATCGGGCAACTTAGCGGAGTTGCAGAGCTTAGGGTCGAATTTGTCACCCCACGGGTACAGATTGTCGTCCTTGCCCGCCCGCGCCGCATATTCCCATTCCGCTTCGGTAGGAAGACGGCCGTTCGTCCATTCGCAGTAGTCTTCCGCGTCTTGCCAGGACACCTTGGTTACCGGGTGCTCGGTGAATTGCTGCTTAGGGTTCGTCTTGGTTGGCGAGGGTTTACTGTGTCCGGTTTGCTTCGTGAAATTGTCATAGGCACTTACGGTCACCTCGGTATTCGTGATCCAAAAGGCGCTCTTGAGGCTCACGGTGCGCCGCGGAGATTCGTCCTTGGCACAATTCCGGTCGCCCGGCACGCAGCCCATTTTGAAGGAACCCGATGGGATCCACGCATATTGGAGGTTATCCTTGATGTTGACACGCAATTCACCAGGCTTGATCGTTTCCTTTCTCTCAACAACGACCGTTTTCGTGACGGGCGGCGGAGGGTCGACGAAATAGACGTCCTTAGTCCCGCCGGGGTTGATGTAGGGAAGCCCCCCAGTGGCCGACATGACGCGCTGTTGAACTCTATCAAAGATTTGTGTGGGGTTTAGGCCGGGTTCCTGAAGAGCGGAGATCAATTGGCTGGTGAACACATCCACCGCACCGTCGGGTGGATCTTTATCCAAGTCGCCCAGCGCCGTCGAGTAAGCTATCAACGTTTGTGGGATAGCAGATTGCCCTCTGAGGCCGATGCCCGTGCGCCGCCCCTCGCAGCACTGGCGGCCGGCATCGACCACAATGATTCGGGTGCCCGCCTTCAACGAATCGGTCACGAGGCTGACCGCGATGGCCTGCTGGCCGATTTTTCGCGGGCTTTGGGGGTCAAAATTCGTGGGTAGCAGCCAATCCTCCTCCGATTCATCGTCGGAGTAACCCCCTTTGCCCTGCAGACCATATCCGGAAAAGTAGAAGAACACGACGTCGCCCGGTTGTATGCTGCCCGCGAATGTTTCTAACGTTTTGAACAGCGCGTCTCTGGTGAGGTTGGTCCCACTGGTGGTCTCGACCTGCAGTGCTTTGAGGGTCGCTGCCAAAGCGTCTGCATTGCTAAGCGGCGTTCGTAAGGGCGGCAGATGGTCATACGCGCCATTCCCGATAATCAAAGCTCTCTTGCGCACCGTTCCGGCGGCGTTCTGTGCCCAGGACGCAGACGAAGAACAGAACCAGAGCGCGGCGAACAGGGTAACCGCGCAAGAACGGCGGCTGGAGGTTAAGGTTGATAAACGTGCCATGTAAATTTGAGGGGGACGGATACATCGTTGGCGTCGAAGACCAAGGTCCAATTATTCTGGCAAGAGGGCGGCTCTACTATCGTCGCACCCTGAGGCGCCTGCACTTTAATGGGGACACCGGGGAGTCCGCCCCTGATGTTTCCAGCCGATGGCGTGCGTCCTGAGATTCTGACCTTGCCGGGGGGGCCACTCCATTCGATGGTCCCCGAGCGTGCCGCTCCATATTCGTTCTCGTCGAAATCGCTGACGCAGGGTTTAACAGCAGGCGGCGGCTGCGGCACGCCTGCGCCGGAGGGCTTTTCACCGCCGTGTGTAACCGCCACAGGCGGCACTGTGGGCGGGTGCGCAGCGGGGAACTCGTGAGGCGGCGTTCTTGGCTTGGGTTTCTCTTCGTGTGTCACCGTTGGCTTCTGTACCGGCGGCGTTTCCTGGCGGACGGGCTTCGGCTCGGCTACCGGCTTGGCGGGTTCAGGCTTTGCGAGAGGCGGGGGCGGCTTGGGAGGCTCCGGTCTATGGACTACGGCGAAGGTGATCAGCCCGGCCGCCACCAGAGACCCGGCGGTAACGAACTGCCACCGTTTCCAAAGCGCCGGTTGTTGGGCGCGGCGCGATCGGCGTTCGGCCTGTCCACGATTGATCTCGGTTCGCCGGATCGACACCTGCTCCAGCGTAGCGATGGCGTCGGCGTCATTGGGACGAATCGACAACAGTTCGCGGCAGAGTTTCTCGGCCGCGTCGAAGCGCCCCTTTTGCAGCGCCTCCCGAGCGTTGGCCAGCTTGTCTCGTCGCGACTGCTCTAAATCGATCTCGTTGCTCAGTTGCGCCAACGCCGCTTCGTTTTGAAAGTGCTGCAAGGCCGGAACAAGCAGGCTTCTCGCGGTCTCAAGAGCGCCGGCGGCCAGGGCCGCTTTTACTTTGGAGACGACCAGTTCCAGCGCCTGGCTGCGGAGTTCGGTTCTTGAACGCTCAATTAGAACGACGAAGGCGGGCTGATCGGGGAACTCGCGGTGTCCGGCTTCCGCCAGTGCCACAGCTCGACTCGGATCGTTTTCGCTCAGACTCCGCTCGACCGCGGCGATTTGCTCCGCGATTTTCTGCTGGCGCTTGCGTGCCGTCATTTGGGGGGCAATCGCCGCCCGGGCCTGCGCCAACTCGAGCGAGTCGGGATAGAGCTTCAGGCCATCTTCGATGGATTCGAGCGCCGCCGCAATCTGCTGGTTCTGGACCAACGACCACGCGCGATCGCAGATTTCCTGAATCCGGCTCCGATCCTCCGCCGCGCGCGCCGCCTCGCCCGTTTGAATCTGCTGGTATAGCCGGTCGAAGACGGGTTGGGATCCAAGAGCCTGCCGCGCCGCGATCAGCAAACGCGCTGCCTCAGTCCAATTTCCGGCGGCGATCTGCCGCTCGACTTCAATAACCCGTTCTCCGGTCTTCTTCGCGAGATCCTGG
>JBEKIM010000452.1:0-5661 GCA_050011755.1 Bryobacteraceae bacterium
TTATCATCGGCTACCAAAACCTCGCGAATACCGATCCCTTTCTTGGCGCGGCAGGTACGCAGTATCCGCCCGCCAGCTTCGGATTGGGTGGCTTGGAACCCGGCGATACCGTCACTCTCTCGAGCAACCTCTCGACGGTCACCGTGGACTTCCGGATTATGCAGGGTAGCGACGACATGATCCGCATCCTGACTACTGCCCCGGAACCGGCGGACTTCCTTCTGATCGGTTCGGGCTTGATCGTCCTGGCGCTATTCCGCCGGCGCCTGCAGCGTGTCTTCGCCCGCCAGAACTAAGCCTGAGGGCAGTTCCTCTCCGAAAATGCGGCCGAGAGCGCGCTCGTCGCGCTCTTCGCCGCCTTCCAACATTGCCAGATAACGTTCCGCGTGTGGCAGACTTTCCAGCTTGCGTTGTATCCCTTTGAGTGTCGCGTGCGCCAGATCGCGTGTTGGATCTTCCGTGCGCCGCGCGATGGCCGCCAAGGCGTCCCCTACTCCCGCCAAATCCACAGTTAACAGCGCTTCCGCCCAACGGCCCGCGGCGGCCGGCGGTACTACCTGGTTGATCGGCCCGTAGAAAAGTTCGCGCGCGCCCAGCCGCGATAGGCACCAGAGTTCACTCTCCCGGAAATCGCCGGCCTTGATACGCCGCACCAGCGCGTCGCCCAATTCCACTTTCGTGCCGATTGGCAGCAGTTCCAGGCTGGATGCCGTACGCCACATCTCCCGCAGCAGGCTGCTGTTCAGCCGCTGCTTCTTGCCGCCGCGCGGCAGCAGAAACCCCGACAGCCGCTGGTAAATATCGTTTTGCTGGTTGCGGTTCATTCCGCCCGCCAGGCGTCCCCAGTAAATCCACCAATCGATTTCGCACTGCACCTGGTTGCCGTATTGGACGCCCGCCGAGTAGATCCGCCGCGCCTGCTCGATGCGGAAATCGTCGCCTGGAAAACCGAATCCAGGTCGTAGACAGAAGCCCCCCAGGTTGAGCCACCTCGCCTCGTACGCCGGACTCTTTTTCCGCCCGTCGGCCGCGGCCAGAAATGCATCGCCAAGTTCACGGATGGCAGCTAGCGGCCATGAATTCTTGCCCAGCCCCAGGATCTGCTCCAGCTTGGCCGGCAGTTCTTCCGGCGGGATGGGTGATTTCGCCTGCGGAGAGAACACCGCCGGCAGCAGAGCCAGCGCATCCTTCAACGCCTGCTCGGCGATCACCGCCGCGGGCTTGCGCTCGGACGGTTGCGCCGCCGTCTTCCGCAGCTCGAACTGCAAACGCCAGCGATTCTCGCTGATCTTCGATTCGCACCAGGTCTCGAGTGTGCCGATCTCTGTCAGCCGCGCGCCCAGCTTCACCGGAATCAGCCGCTCGCCGGCCTTCTTGCCGAACCGGATCACGGCGTTCAGGGGAGCGTGCGTGTGCAGGTCGGGTCCCAGCGTGGGCAGCTCCACCACATCGCCCAGCCGGTCTTCGTTGCGCGTGAGCGAACTGTACAGCCGGAACGATACGGGTTTATTCGCCACCAGTTGCAGCGCTTCGTTATCGATTTCAAGCGTCGCGCCTTCTTCCGCGCCGCGCGGCACCAGGCAGACCGCGGTAGTATCGCCGATGCCGATGAAGTAGGTCCGCGGCAAGCCCCCGCGCACCAGCACGCCACTGCCGGTGGAACGAACATAGGAATAATACGCCGCGCCGGTGGCGACCGCCAGGTCCAGATCGCGATTCTCGAAGACCTCGGGCCGCTTGCCGTACCAGTTCCCGACTGCGTCGGCCACCCGCTGGCGCAGGATCTCGGGGATGAAGAAGCCGCCATTGAAAAGGATGGCATCCGGCGCCTGTCCCGCGCTATCGAGGAATGCGTTCAGATGCTTGGTGACCGCCGGATCGGAGACATACGGCAAACCCAGCTCGCGGAAAAGACTGCGCTTTTCATCCTTGGGCAGATCGCCGCGCGCCGTGATGGGCAGGAATCCGTCGAGCGCCAGTTCCAGTGCCTCCTCGCGTAGAACCTCGGTCTTCAGCGCCTTCCCGATCAGCGCCGAGCCGGTGCCCAACACCGTGATTTCGACGCTTTTCAGATTGGGGTCGCTGAGCAGACGTTCCTTCGCATTCGTGCATTGCCTTCGCAAGCCGCTGCGCTGCCGGATGGACAACGGCACGCCCAGCTTGGTCTCCACCAGCCACGCGATCGTCAGGTCCAGATTATCGCCGCCCAGCAGAAGATGCTTGCCCACCGCGGTGCGCGTGAAGTTGACCAGGTCGCCTTGCCGCTCCACCCGGATCAAGCTGAAATCGCTGGTGCCCCCGCCCACGTCGCACACCAGTACGATTTGCCCGTCGTAAAGCATCTTGCGGGATTGCGCCAGGTTGTTGGCGATCCAGGAATAAAATGCGGCGGCCGGCTCTTCGAGCAGCGTCAGCTTGGGTAGTCCGGCCTGTTCGGCGGCCATCACCGTCAACTCGCGCGCCTCTTCGTCGAAAGAGGCCGGCACAGTGAGCACAATATCCTGATCGGCGAGCGGAAGCTGCTTGATTTTGTCCCAGGCTTCCCGGAACGCGCGAATATAACGCGCCGAAACTTCTACGGGCGACAGCACCCGGCCGGTTTCCGGCGAATCCCACGGCAGGATCTTCGCGGTCCGGTCGACGTCCGGGTTCGAGAGCCAGGATTTGGCGGAGTGGACCAGCTTGGTGGGCACCAGCGCGCCCTGTTCCCGGGCGTACACGCCGACTGGCTGGCCGTCTTCAAGAAACAGGAACGAGGGCAGCGTGCGCCGCGGTTCGACGCGCCCGGGCGCCACCAGTTGCGGCGTCTCGAAAATGTGGATCGGAGGGAAGTCGCGATCCTCGGCTTCCCGTTCGTCTATATAGGCGAGAGCGGAGTTGGTGGTGCCGAGATCAATGCCGATTTTCATAGATTGTGCGGGTCGTTTCTACGATAGCACGGGCCGTGGCCCACGCTTCTGGAGTTTGGACTTCCGTGGCGGGAATGTCTTTCTGGACAGCGCGCGGTTGCAGAAACCACCATCGCCGACGTCCAGGTAAGTCCCGACTCCGCTTGCCCGTGGCGCACGCTTTTAGCGACGCTTTTGGCGTGCTGGCGGGACTTTTAAGCCCCGCCGCGGCAATCCCTACAAAGCGGCCGGCAGGCTGAAAAAGAAGGTGGATCCGGCCCCTGGCTCGGACTCCGCCCAGATCCTGCCGCCGTAGCGCTCGATCAGCTTGCGGCAAATCGCCAATCCGATCCCGGTGCCCTCATGCGGGCCGGCGCCCTGCAACCGCTCGAACACTCTGAAGATCCGGTCGGCGTACTGCATATCGAATCCGATGCCGTTATCGCGTACCGATATTACCCACGCCTCGCCCGATCGTTCGGCCGCTACATGAATCCGGGGCGCGGCTTCGCCCCGGTATTTGAGGGCATTGTCGATCAGGTTCTGGAACACGCGCAGTAACTGCTCTCCCGCCAGTACCGCCGGCAAAGGATCGGCGGTGACAGCAGCCGCCGTTTCGCGGATGCGGGTCCGCAGGTTCTCCATCGCCCCGTTCAAAAGGGCTGCACAATCCACCGGTTTACCGCCAGTTCCGCTGCCGGTGACCCTTGAATACTCGAGCAGGTCAGCGATCAGCGCTTGCATCCGCTGGGCGCTCGTTTGGATGTGGCCGAAGACCTCGCTGTCCTCCGCATCCAATTGGCCGTGCAGCCGCCGCGAAAGCAGTTGAGTCATCGTTTCGATGGTCCGCAGCGGAGACTGCAGGTCGTGGGCGGCGACATAGGCGAATCTCTGTAACTCCTCGTTGGAATGCGACAGGCGCCGGTTTGCCAGATGCAGTTCCCGCTCCAGAGCTTTCTGCGCCGTCAGGTCCACGACGAAGCAGATACTGGTCAGCTCCGGTTCTCGCGTCAGGATGGCCGCCCCCAGATAAACCGGAACCCGCGTGCCGTCCCGCCGGATGTACTCCTTCTCGAACGGCGTACACGACCCGCGTTGGCGCACCTCTTCCACGGCGGCCATCGATCGTTCCATGAAATCGGATGCCGTCGCCTGCTGCCAGTTGACCCGTCCCGCGATCATCTCCTCCCGGGTGTAACCCAGCATGGAGAGAAACAAGTCGTTCGCGTCGATCACTTGCGCTCCCCGCGACACGATCACGCCGACGATATTGGAATCCACCAGGCGTTTGAGCTGCGTGTGGCTTTCACGTACCTTGGCGTCCGCCGCGCGCAGTTCCGTGGCGTCGAAGTAGGCGGCAATGCTTCCTCTTACATTCCCGTCTTCCGCAAATAGTGGAGCAGCCGCTCCAAACAGGCAGAAGCGCGCGCCGTCCGCCCGCGCCACCTCCAGTTCCACGGGGCCGATGCGCCGGCCCGTCCGCGCAGCCACTTTCTGCGGCGTACCCTCGGGAGCCATCTCGCGTCCGTCCTGCAGAATTCGAAAAGGCAGTTGTTGGGCGTCCGGGCCGCTCAGCGACACGTTCGTATCGCACCCCGCGCCCAGCAAGTTCCCCAGCATCGGGTTCACCCGGATATCGTCGCCCCGCGGATCCCGGCTCACGGCAATGCCCACCGGCGCCACCGAAAGCAAAGTCTCGAATTCCTCGACGCGCCGCGCCAGTTCCGATCTGCGTTCTTCCAGTGCCCGCCGCGTTTCCCGGAGTTCCGTCAGATCGAGCACGAATGCGCCCACTTCGCTGTTGCCGGGAATGGCCGCCAGCGCCAGCAGAACCGGAACCCGCGTCCCGTCCTTTCGGATGTATTCCTTTTCGTAGGGCTGTGCCACGCCTTTCTCCAGAACCTCGGCGGTGGCCGCGCGATCCGCCGCTTCGAACTCTTTCGGTGTGATCGTATTCCACCCGATCAGCCCCGTGTCGAACTCCTGGCGTGTATATCCGGCAATCTTCAGGAAGGCGTTGTTCACGAAGGACAATTGGCCCGCTTGGTCTCCGGCGATCCCACCGATCCCCAGCCCCACCGGGCAGCTTTCCACAAAACGGCGGTAACGCGTCTCGCTCTCCATCAGAGCTTTCGCCGTAAGCTTCACCTCGGTGACATCCCGGATCATCAACACCGCCAGAATCTGCTCCCCCGAGGCATCGTATACCGGACTGGCGCTGAAACTCAAACACCATTCCCGCGCGGTGTCCGGCCGCCGCGCAAGTAATTCCAGATCGGCAAATTTCTCTCCGCGCAGAACTCGCGACGCCGGCCGCACTTCATAGGGGACCATCCCTCCGTCCGGCGTCCTCAATTCGACGACGCTCCTCAGGAAATTCATGTGTTCCCGCATCTCGGCGGAACTGTCGAAGCCGAAGATGTGGGCCGCCACTTCATTGATCAACACGGTGTTCCGCTGCATATCCAGCACAACCATCCCGTCCTGCAATGCCTGGAACGTGGCTTCCAGTTGCGCTCTCTCCCGGCGCAGCCCTTGTTCGGCTTGCTTCAGGGCCGTGATATCCACAAAAGCCCCTACCGATCCACGCGCCCTTCCGGTGGCGTCCCGCAAAGGGCTGGCGTGGCCGAACACATGCAGCGTGGCGCCGCTGAGCGTCTCGATCGAGAGCTCGTAATCGCGGACCGGGATGTTCCGCGCCGCCGCCACCTGCATCGGCAACTCACTCGGCGCGATCTCCACCCCGTTCCGCCAGAACCGCCGCACGGCCTTC
>JBEKIM010000453.1:0-5645 GCA_050011755.1 Bryobacteraceae bacterium
ATGCCGCGCGCAGTCATCAGAAAAGTGAATGCCAGTTCCAGACCCTGCGCGGTAGCCCCCGGATCGCTCATGAAACGCCCCACGTCGTGCAGGCCCAGGAAGGTCACCAGCAGGCTGGCGTTCGGATAGAGGTAATCGTGGCCGGTCATGACGGCCACATCGCGCAGCGGTTTTCCCTCGGCAAAGGCATGCCGGATGGTGAAATACGTAGGAAAATCGAAAACCGTGTCCACGCCCGAGTCCACGCCGTCGAAGCGCGCCCGGCCGCCCTGGAAGAACGACACCAGGGACGGGTCGCCGTCGAACATTTCGCCCACCACGCGCAGATCGGGATACTCGCGCTTGATCGCTGCCATCCATTCGCGCCAAAAACGCCGCGGGACGTAGGGCAGCGTATCCTGCCGGATGCCATCCAGGCCTGCGATTCCCACCCACCAGAGCGTATTTTGAATCAGGTAGCGGGCCACTTCCTCGTCGTCCTGGTTCAGATCCGGCAGGATATCGACGAACCATCCATCGAGCGTGGACGCGCGCAGTTCGGGGGTGGCGTGCGCATCGATCAGGGTCCAGGTTTGCCAGGTGTTGGCAAGGTGATGCTCCGCGGTGCCATGGAACCAGGTAGGCGTGGGTGGGTCCGTAACCCACGGATGATACGGCCCGGTGTGATTGGCCACCTGGTCCTGAATGACCTTGATCCCCTGCCGGTGGGCGGCGTCCACCAGATCGCGGAACTTGGCCAGCGTGCCAAGATGCTCCTCGACGCCGTAGAAATCCACCGCGCCGTAGCCATGATAGTCGGTGATTCCCTCGTTGTTGTAGCGCTCCCGTTCGTTTAAGTGATTGACATTGTCGTAGACCGGATTGATCCAGAGTGCGGTGACCCCAAGATCCTTGAGGTAGGGCAAATGATCGATGATGCCCTGGAAGTCGCCCCCATGGTAGTACCGCGGTTTGGTCCGGTTGAAGAGACCGGCCGAAATGGCGGGGTCGTCGTTCGCGGGATCGCCGTTGGCAAAGCGGTCGGGCATGATCAGGTAGACGATGTCGTCTGGCGAAAAGCCCTGGAAGCGGCCGGCCCGCGGCAGCGGTTCGAGTACCTCGAAGGGTGCGATCGCTTCACCCTCCGGCGTGACCAGCCGTAAGGGCTGGGGGCCGGGATGGGCATCGCGCGCGATAGACACATCCACGAACGCGTAAGTGCCCGTAGCGTTCACGCGCGTGACGCCGATTTCCAGATTCGGACTGCCGGCCAGGGCCCGCGCGCCTTCCAGGTTGCGCCCGCGGATCAGCAACCGCACGGGATTGATGGAATGGCCGATCCACCAGTTAGGCGGCTCGACCTTCGTTACTACGGGCGGCGCGGCGATCAGTCCGGCCGGCGCGCACAGCAGCAGCAGCGCAAGTCTGGGATTTGGCACACAGCGATTGTAACCCGAGGGCGGCACGCGCCCATGCCGGCCGCGCTACTTCTTGCGCGAGGCCGGCGGGACGATCCCGTTTGCCCGGAAATACGCCACCAGCAAGCCGTAATGCTCGCCGGCGTGCTCGATGACCGATAGCCACGGCTCGACGGACTTGTGAAAGCTATCCGCCGGCCGGGACTTTAACGTCGCCGTGGCGTCCGCGATGGATTTTTCCAGCAGCGCGACCGCTTCTTCCTTGGTCTTGTACTCCGCCGCATCGAGTTCGTCCCACTTCACTTTTTCCCCGCGGCCGAATTTCGCGGCAAACACATTGCCTGAGGCAATGTGCACGATCACCGCGCCGAAAGTCCGCATTTCGGGGCGCAGCTTGTAATCGTATTTGTCCGCCGGAAAATCTTTGGCCATATCGAGCACCTGGCGATTGATGTTGGCGAACGCTGCGGCAATTTCCCCGGCGGGCGTATCCGCCTGTTGCGCCGCGGCGCTCGCGGCCAGGGCGGCCATCGCGGCGATTCTCGTGTAACCTGCTATTCTGAGCATAGTGGTTACAGCGTATCATGGCCCCGGTAACGTGTCAAAGATCATTGACCGGTTACCTGTAAAATTCATCGGCGGGCGGCTTTGCCTGGATTTCGTGAATACCGTGGGCGGACGCGATCCCGACGGCGCCGCGCTCCGGGACAAGATCGGCGATTACGAAGAACTGCTCGCCTGGAGCGTGCTGGCGGGCACGGTGGATCGCCGCCCGGCGGGAGCGCTGGCCCGGCTGGCGGCGCGCGATCCCGAGGATGCGGCGGCCGTGCTGGCGCGTGCCATCCGGCTGCGCGAAGACCTCTTCCGCATTTTCGAATGTGCGATCGAGGGCCGCCGGCCGCCGGATTCCGCCGCGGAGACGTTGCGCCGGGAACTCTCCATCGCCCGGCCCCGGCAGTTCTTCGCCGCGCATTCCGGCCGGTTTAAGTGGACGTTTCCGCCGCCCTCCACGTTGGATTACATCCTGTGGCCCCTGCCGCTCTCAGCGGCCGAACTGCTCGCTTCAGACGACCTGGCAGGCTTACGACGCTGCCGCGGCGTGGATTGCGGATGGCTGTTCCTCGATAGCAGCCGCAACCATCGCCGCCAGTGGTGCGATATGCGCGACTGCGGGAATCGCGCCAAGGTGCGGAGATTCCGTCGCAAGCGCACGGTATAAAGGCGATCAATCCGCGCGGCGGACGCCCAACTCGTCCAGGTGGGTCAGCAGGTCGAGAGGGTCCTGGTATACGCGGAAGGCTCCGGCCCTCTCCAGTTCCTCCTGGCCGTAGCCTCCGGAAAGCAGTCCGACGCCGATGGCCCGCGCGCGCCGCGCGGCCAGCAGGTCCCAAATGCTATCCCCCACCACGACGGAGTCCTGGATAGGCACCCCCAGCCGCTCTGCGGCGGCCAGAAAAAGGTCTGGATCCGGCTTGGCATGCCGCACCTGGTCGCGCGTGACGACTGGGATCCCCGGAGGCACGTTCAAAGCCTTCAGCGCGAGTGCGGCGCTTTCCGGACGTCCGCTGGTGGCGATGGCGTATGGGACCTGGGTCCGCGACAGGTGCGCGAGCAGCCGGTCCGCGCCGGGAAGCGGGCGCACTTGCCCCGCCAGGCCGGCGTATGCCGCGGCGTGCAGCTTTTGCAGGCTTTCCGCTTCGTCGCTGGCAATCTCGCGCCCGGTTTCGCGCAGCAGGGCGTTCACGAACAAGCCCCCGCTCATGCCGATGCGCCGGTGAATCCGCCAGACCGATAGCGGGATGCCGCCCTGTTCCAGCGCCTCGCGCCACGCCAGGACGTGCTGGTAAACGCTGTCGATCAAGGTGCCGTCCAGGTCGAAAAGGAATGCCGAACGCGGTGCCGTATACACAATGTCTCCTTCTACGATTTCAAAGCGATTTGAACAGGGCAGCCGGATTGTTGTACACTGATATCTTAGTCCACAAGCTCCGACGCATTCAGTGTGTCCTGGCGCGAAATTCAGAGGTTATCCATGCACGCAATCATTGAGACCGGTGGAAAACAGTACCGGGTTGCCCCTGGCGATGTAGTCCGGGTGGAAAAGTTGGAAGGCGAGGTCGGCGCCGAAATCGACTTGCCCTTGCGGGCGGTATTCAAAGAAGAGGGCGAGCTGGTGGCCGGCCCGGACCTGGGAACCGCCACCGTGAAGGGCACCATCGTCGGCAACGGCCGCGGAAAGAAAGTGCTGGTTTTCAAGTTCAAGCGCAAGAAACAGTACAAGCGCACAATAGGGCACCGCCAGGACTTCACGGAAGTGAAGGTAGGCGACATTTTGGTTTAGGTGAAGTATGGCGCATAAAAAAGGATTAGGCAGTTCCAAGAATGGGCGCGATTCCAACGCGCAGCGGCTGGGCGTAAAAGTCTTCGGCGGACAACTCGTGCCGGGCGGGTCGATCATCGTCCGCCAGCGGGGCACCCGATTGAAGCCCGGCGACAACGTCGGCTGGGGCAAAGACGATACCCTGTTTGCCAAGGTGACGGGCGTCGTCGAGTTCCGCGACCGCGGACGGCAGGGCCGCTTCGTCAGCATCAAAGCTGTCGCCTAAAAAGTCCCGCTCGCGGCTCCCCCGTGGAGCTGGGCCCAAAGTGTAACCCATCCGGGATCGGTTCCTCCAATGTTTATCGATGAAGCTCGCATCCTGGTAAAGGCCGGGGATGGCGGCAACGGTTGCCTGGCCTTCCGCCGGGAGAAGTACGTCCCGCGTGGCGGCCCCAGCGGCGGCGATGGCGGGCGCGGCGGCGACATCTACCTGGTCTCCACCGAACACCAGAACACGCTCATCCAATTCCGTTTTAACCCCGAGCATAAAGCGCAGCGCGGCCGGCATGGCGAGGGCAGCAATTGTACGGGCGCCGAAGGGTATTCCATCGACTTGAAAGTGCCCGTCGGCACGGTTGTATACGACGAAGCCACCGGCGAGCGCCTGCACGATTTCACGGTGTCCGGCGAACGTTTTCTGGTGGCGCGCGGCGGCCGCGGCGGGAAGGGCAACGCGCGCTTTGCCACCTCCACGCACCAGGCGCCTACCGAGCATACCCCCGGACAGCCCGGCCAGGAGCGCCGCCTCCGGCTGGAACTCAAGCTGTTGGCGGATGTCGGGCTGGTGGGCTTCCCCAATGCCGGCAAATCGACGCTGATCTCGCGCATCTCAGCGGCGCGGCCCAAGATCGCCGACTATCCCTTCACCACCCTCGAGCCGCAGTTGGGTGTCGTCTCACTCGACGATTTTCGCAGCTTCGTGGTGGCGGATATCCCGGGGCTGATCGAAGGCGCGCACCTCGGGCACGGGCTGGGTGTGCAGTTCCTGCGGCACATCGAGCGCACCCGCCTGCTCGCCCATTTGGTGGATGTCTCGGACGCCACCGGGCGAGAGCCCGCCGAAGACTTTGAGACAGTGATGGCGGAGTTGGCCAGCTTTAGCGAGGATCTGGCAGCCAAACCCATGATCGTTGTGGCCACTAAGATGGACGCGGCGCAGGACCCGGCGCGGGTGGAATCGCTGCGGCAAGTCGCGGCCGAGCGCGGCATGGCTTTCTTCGAAATATCCAGCGTCACGGGCCAGGGGCTGGATGAGTTGCGCTATGCGATGGCCGAGCGGGTGTTGGTTCCGAAAACCGGGGAGTAGGCGGGCAGCCTGCGACGCAGACAGTGTATCGCACATCCCCCCGCACCGTTTACAATAGAGATATGACCACCCGCTGTCTGCGCCCCCTGGCCATCGCCGCGCTGTATGTTTTGGGAGCCGCGTTGGTTTGCGCTCAGGACTGGAATACTCTCGAATCCCTGCCCGCCGTCGACCTGAGCGGTCTTTCGGCGGCGCAGAAGACCATCGTCCTGAAACTGCTGCGCGGCCGCGATTGTACTTGCGGCTGCGGCATGAAAGTGGCGGAGTGCCGCGTGAAGGATCCGAACTGCTTTTATAGCAAGGGACTGGCATCCGTCGTCGTGGCGTCCATCAAGGCCGGCAAGAGCGAGAAGGATGCGTTGGCCGACGCGGAAGCCTCCCGCTTCGCGCACCCGCCCGAGCACAAGCTGCTGGAAGATCCCATCGAGATCCCCACCGCCGGCGCACCCGAAACCGGACCCGATAACGCTCCCATTACACTGGTCGAGTTCACCGATTTCCAGTGTCCCTACTGCGCCATGGCCACTCCGCAGATACAGGCCGTGCTGAGGGCTTATCCCAC
>JBEKIM010000454.1:0-7977 GCA_050011755.1 Bryobacteraceae bacterium
AGGGGATGTCGGGACATCGCCTGCGGCAGGTGCTGTCGTACATCGAATATAATCTCGGCCGCGAGCTTTCGCTCAAAGAGATTGCCGGGGTGGCGGGCGTCAGCGTTTCGCACTGCAATACCGCGTTCCGGAAGGCGGTGGGCATGCCGGTTCATCAGTATGTGATCGAGCGGCGTGTGGAACAAGCCAAGACGCTACTCGCGGAGGGGCATCTGTCCATTAGCCAGATTGCCGTCGAAACCGGATTCTCGCACCAAAGTCATCTTGCGTATCACGTTCGCCGTCTGCTCGGTGTTTCTCCCCTGAACCTGCGCCGGCGGACTGCTTCTAAGTTCACCACTGCCGGTTAGAACACGCCCCACGAGGCTGCGCTCGAATCCTGCCATTCAAATCTGCTCTCCTTAGCCGAATCTGATCGACCCAGGTGTGCCTCGAACCGCACACTGGGGTAAACGCAAGCCGATTCTCGGCTAAAAGGGAGTTAAAAAACATGAATAGAAGATGGGTTTTTTTCTGCGTGCTGGCCGTTAGTCTGGCCATGCTCTGCGCGCAAGCCTACGGGCAATCGCTGATTTCGGGCGATGTGGCCGGAACGGTGACGGATGCGAGCGGCGCCATCGTGCCAAACGCCGTCGTGACGCTGAAGAGCCTGGACACCGGCGCCACGCAAACCGCCTCCACCAACGCTTCAGGGGCCTATCGCTTTACGTTATTGAAGCCAGGGCGTTTCGTAGTCAGCGTAGCGCTGAGCGGCTTCCGCACGGCCGAACGCAGCGTGGACGTGGCGGTCGGCGAAATCGTGACAGCCAATCTCACGCTCGAAGTGGGCGCCGCCACACAGACGGTCGAAGTAACCGGTTTGCCGCCCGTGGTGAGCACCGAACCGAGCATCAATACTACCTTCACGAGCACGGAGGTGGCGCAATTGCCGAGCGCGGGCGGCGACATCACCAATATCGCCGATACGGCGCCGGGCGTGGTACTCAATAACACCATGGGCTACGGAAACTTCACCATGAACGGGCTGCCTGCGACTTCCAACCTCTACACGGTGAACGGCGAGAACGATATGGACCCGTATTTCAACATCAATAACTCGGGCGCCACGAACTTGAGCCTGGGACAGAACGAAGTGCAGGAAGCCACCGTCATCGCCAATCCGTACTCGGGTCAATACGGCCAACTCGCCGGCGCGCAGGTCACGCTGGTGACCAAGTCCGGCACAAACCAGTTTCACGGCAATGCCGACTACTACTGGAACGGGCGGCTGATGAACTCGAACGACTGGCTCAATAACTCGAGCATCTATGGGTACACGCCCCGGCCGTTCTCGAATGCCAACCAGTGGGCCGCGTCCGTGGGCGGGCCCATTCGCAAGAACAGCACTTTCTTTTTCGTGGATACCGAAGGCCTGCGCTTCGTGCTGCCGAACGTGGATTCGGTGACGATTCCCACACCGGCTTTCGCCACCGCGGTGGAAAACAATGTCGCGGCCGTGCAGCCGGCGGAGGCCCCCACGTATACCAAGATGCTGAACCTGTGGCTGAATGCGACGGGCGCGGGCAACGCGGTGCCGATCGCCAACACGGCCGATTGCAGCGCTCTGACACTGCCCGGCTTCAACCCGGCCACGCAGGCGTGCGCCGCAAAGTTCGAAGCGACCCCTACGGCGCTGGCTTCCGAGTACATCGTGGCTTTCCGTATCGACCAGCGCATCGGAGCCAATGACAACGCCTACTTCCGCTATAAGTTGGACCACGGCGTGCAGCCCACGACCCTCGATCCCATCAGTTCCAACTTCGATGCCATCTCCAACCAGCCCGCTTATGACATGCAGCTTAACGAGACACATCTTTTCGGGCCCCGGTCGACCAACCAGTTCATGGCTACTTTCAGCCACTACGTCGCGCAATTCCAGCAGAACCACGACCAGGCCGTAAGCACCTTCCCCTACCAGGTTGTGGATTCGGGGGACGTGCCGTTCACCGGCTACAACCCATTAGGATCCTTCCCGCAAGGGCGCAACATCTCGCAATACCAGTTCATCGACGATTTCACCCTGATTCGCGGATCACACACCATGAAGTTCGGCGTCAACTTCCGGCGCTACGATGTCAGCGACCACAACTTCGGGTTCAACTCGCCCGCGGTTTATTTCGGCTACACGGGCGCCGGCTTACAGCAATTCGTGGATGGAGTGGCTTTCCAATACCGCGAGAACCTGAACCTGGCGAGCGATGTTCCGGTGGCTCTATGGGGCCTCGGGATGTACGCGCAAGACGAGTGGGCCATCCGCCCGAACCTAAAGCTGACGCTGGCGCTGCGCGGGGAGCACAACGCCAACCCGGTGTGCCAATTCAATTGCTTCGCCAACTTCAATGCGCCGTTTCAGAATCTGGCCAGCGTGACCAACGCGGATCCCGGCAATGTCCCCTACAGCAGCGACATTAGCTACGGACAGCATAACGCGTTTCCGGGCGTGGACCGGATCAACTGGTCGCCGCGCATTGGTTTCTCGTGGTCGCCCAGCCGCGATAGCAAGACCGTGGTGAACGGCGGCATCGGTATCTTCTACGACAACCCGGCGGCCGGCCTGGTCGATAGCCTGCTTTCCAATCCGCCTGTCTCGGTAGCCATTCGCGTGCGGCCCACCAACGGCGTGTTGCCCTTCGATCCCGGCTCCAGCGGCGGCGCCTCGATTTGGGCGAATTCCGCGAACGCCTTTAATATTTCCCAAAGCTACAACCAGATTTCCACGGCGTTAAGCGCGCTGGGATCGGTGTTTGAGGCGCCCAGCGTCACCGCCATCGATGGCACCATCCATTCTCCGCAATGGCAGGAGTGGAGCCTGCAGGTGCAGCGGCAGCTCACCGGATCGACAGCACTGATCGTAGCCTATGCGGGCAACCATGGAATCCACATTCCGTATACCAACCAGTGGCTCAACGAATGGGATGGGTATGGACTCTACACGGCCGTGTCCGCAGTCCCGCAATCGCCCGCGGTTCCCAACTATGGGACTGTGACTCAGATACAAAGCGGCGCGGTCTCAAGCTACAACGGACTGACCGTGACTTTCAAGAAACAGTTTGCGCAAGGATTTTCAGCAGGCGCCAACTATACCTGGTCCCACAACCTGGATGAAGCTTCCAACGGAGGTCTGTTCACTTATGGCGATTCGATATTGGGACAGATCAACCCCACCAACCTTCGTTTGAACAACTACGGCAACTCGGACTACGACATTCGCAACCTGTTCAACGCTTATTGGGTGGCCAATCCGACTTTTCACTTCGACAGCCCGTTTCTGAGAAGCGTATTCAACGGATGGGAGTGGTCCGGCAAATGGTTCTGGCGCTCCGGACTTCCCTTTTCGGTAACGGACAACAACACGGCGCTGATCAACTATGCCGGCGTATTTCTGGCTGAGCCGATCGGCGGACAGGTGGGACAGCCGGGAGCCTGCAACGAATCCGCCACCACCACGCCTTGCCTGAATGCGAACGCCTTCGTAAACGGCGCATCCTCCACATTCAACGGCTATACGGCCCTCTCGTCGCAGACCCGCAACCAGTATCGCGGTCCGCATTACTTCGACATCGACATGAACCTGTACAAGACATTCCATTTCGGGGAACAGCGGAAGCTGGCGGTGGGAGCCCAGGCGTTCAACGTCTTCAATCATCCCAATTTTGCCAATCCCGATAGCGGGATGGGCGACGCCACCTTCGGACAGATCCTGAGTATGGCGCCCTCTCCGACGAGTCCTTACGGCAGCTTTCTGGGGTTCGATTCTTCGGTACGGGTGGTGCAACTATCGGCTAAACTGACTTTCTAACCAAAGGCGGCCGGCGCGCGGCGGGCCCTCGCGACCCGCCGGCGTACGGCCGCATTTTTACGCCAGGTCGAATTTTTCCTGATGCAGGAGGGGGTCGCTCTTCACCAGCACGGTCCGGCCCAGTATCTCCTCGATTTCCTGAAGGTAGGAATTCTGATTGGACTTGAGTACCTTGGCCACTTCCGGATTGACGCGCAGCATGACGCTGTCGCCATCCACCGCACGCGCGATCTTCTGCGCTTCCACCAGGATTTCACCGATCACGGTCTGCACGCTCTTCACATAGCCGGAGCCCTCGCAATAAGTGCAGGGAATACACAAGGTGCGCTCCAGGCTTTGTTTGACGCGCTTGCGGGTGATGGCTACCAGGCCAAAATCGTTGAACTGCAGAATCTTGTATGGGGCGCGGTCGGCGCGCATGGCTTCTTCGAGAACCTGCATCACTTTCTGACGGTTCTTGCGTTCGTCCATGTCGATGAAATCGACCACGATGATGCCGCCCAAATCGCGCAGCCGGATCTGGCGCACGATTTCCTTGATGGCGTCGGTATTGGTCTTGACGATCGTATCTTCAAGACGATTGGACTTACCCACGTATTTACCCGTATTGACGTCGATCGCCACCAGCGCTTCTGTCTGATTGATGACGATGTGGCCGCCGGTCTTGAGCCAGACCTTCGGGCGCAGGGCCTTTTCGAGTTCCGCGGTGATCCCGTACTCGTCGAAGATGGGAGTGCTACGGGTATATAGCTTGACCCGGCCCACCAGCGCCGGCTGGAAGCGCTGTACGAAGCTCAACACGTTCTCGTAGACTTCTTCGTTATCCACCCAAATGCTCTTAAAGGAAGCCGTAAGCTGATCGCGCAGGATACGTTCGACGACATCCAGGTCATGGTGCACCAGCAGGGGCGCGGGCTTTTTCTCGGCTTTCTGGCGAAGATCCAGCCAGAGGTTGTAGAGGAAGAGCATGTCGGCGCGGAGTTCTTCTTCGGTGCGTCCATCGCCCGCGGTGCGAACGATATAGCCGCCGGGGATGCCGGTGCGGTTCGCCTGCAACACACGCTTCAGGCGGTGGCGCTCTTCGTCGGAGGGGATTTTGCGGGAGACGCCGATATGGTCGACGGTCGGCATGTAAACCAGGAAGCGGCCCGGAAGGGCGATATGCGAGGTAATGCGGGCGCCTTTTTGGCCGAGGGGTTCCTTGGCGATCTGGACAATGATTTCCTGACCCTCGCGCAGCAGGTCGCTGATGGACGGCGTACCGGACTTCTCGGCGCGGACAGGCTCGGGCCGGGCCGCCTGACGGACTTCGGGACGGGTCTCGGCGCGGGCTTCTTGCGGACGCGGCTCGCGCGTGCCTTCGCTGCGTGGCTGAGGTTCCGCGCCATCGGGGCGCCCGCGCCGCCGCATGCGGCGGGAAAGGCGGTGGGGGTAGCGGCCGCCTTGCTCGCGGAGCGTTGCGGTAAGGCTCGTAGGGATGCGGGCCGGCTCCGGGCCTAGCAGATCTTCTTCGGCGGCGGGTTCGGTTTCGAAAGGCTCCGTTTCGCCCTGTTCGGTGGATAGCGGAGTTTCAGTCGGCTCTTCGGCCTCCTCAGTGTCCGCCAGTTCGGCGGCAGCTTCCGGCTCGCCGATCTCCGGTTCCTCCGTGGTCTCGGGGGAGGCTTCCAACTCAACGGGTGGTTCGGCGGTCTCCGGCTCCGGAGCGGCGGCCGGTTCATGAATCCGGGCGGCTTCGAGGGGTGGTTGAGCAGCTTCCGGTACCGGGATCGCCGCTGGAGGGACCTCGGCGGCTTGGACGGGCGCGCGGCTGTCTCGAGACTCGCCTCAACTGGGGCCTCAACAATTGCCTCATGCATGCTTGCGCCAAGCTCCCCGCGATACTTGGCGAGGGACTCACCAGGGAGCACCATGATATCTTCAGCCTCGGCTTCCGGTGCTTCCGGCTCCGCCTCCACGGCTTCCTCCGAGGAAGGTGGCGGCGCGGGGGCCGGGCTGTGGTGCCCTGGAGAAAAGTACTTGGACTCGGGCAAACCGCGGCCCTTGGGCCGCCGGCGGCGGGAACGGCGGCCGCCGCGGCGGTCGTGATCGCGATCCCGATCGTCGTTGCGGCGGGCAAACTGCTCGGGAGCTACCAATGGGGTATGCGCGGGTGGAACCGCGCTTGTGGCGGCAGGAACTGGGGAGACGGGCGCTTCGGCAGACGCCTCGGGCGCGGACAACGCGACCGGGGCAGTCTCTCTTACCACCGGGGCCAAAGACGGCGCGGCGCCCAGGGGAGCCGGTCCCTTTTCCATCTTCAGGACCTTCTCTTCGACGCTGGTTACGATCTTGTCGTATTCGTCGTTGTCCTCGAAGAAATCCGACACGTAGAGGAAGGCATCGCGATCCAAGCCGATATCCACAAAGGCGGACTGCATCCCCGGCAGGACGCGCGTCACGCGGCCCTTATGAATGCTCCCGGCCAGCGAATATTCTTTCTCGCGCTGATAATAAACTTCGACTACCTGATCTTCTTCGAGGACCGCGACCCGGGTTTCATGGCGATTCGCGGAAACAATTAACTCTTTTGACATGCATTCTCCTCCGCTGGGAACCGGTGCGGACCGGCTGCGGGAGAAAGCGGCTACCCTGCGTGGTCTCAAGCGGCGCCCTGCGAACCGGGCATCGAGCGCCTAGGAACATGTAAGAAGCTCACGCTGGCCGGGGCGCAACCAGGACGTACGCAGGCCGAAAGACCTATGCCGCCCACAGGCCGAAGCCTGTACCACCGGCCGGGAACCACTCCTCATCGCCGAAGCTCGGCGCCGGAGGGTGCGCATCCGGCGCGTTTGCCCTCCGGGAGTCTCAAACGGCTCCCAACAAATCTTAATCTTTTTGCAACTCTGTGCAGCTCTATGCATGATGGCCGCCGGCGCACGGGCCGGCTGCCCGCATTAATTCACAAACCTTCTGAGCCGGACATTATTGACCAGCCCCAACATCAGGAAATTCGACAACACACTCGACCCGCCGGCGCTCATCAGGGGCAGCGGAATTCCGGTGACAGGCATCCGGCCCACTACCATCCCGACGTTCACCAGCACGTGAAACAAAAGTAACGCGGCTACTCCCATGCAGATATACATGCCGGCCTTATCCGAGGCCGTTTGAGCATTCTGCACAATCTGCATGATTAATACAAAATACAACGCCAACACTACGATCACGCCGACAAAGCCATGCTCCTCGGCAAAGGCCGAGAAGATGAAATCGGTATGCGGAACGGGCAGGAAACGAAGCTGCGTCTGGGAACCCTTCGTCACTCCCTTGCCCCACATACCGCCGGCGCCCACTGCAATCTTGGATTGAATCAACTGGTACCCCGTACCCCGCGGATCGCGGTCGGGATCCAAAAAGCTGACCAATCGCGCTTTCTGATAATCCTTTAAAACCGTCCAGCCCACCGGCAGCACCAACAGCACAACCACGCCGATAGCGATCAAATACTTGCGGCGCATGCCGGCTAAGAACATCCCAACAATCAGCACCGGTACGTAGGTCAATGCCGTTCCCAGGTCCGGCTGTTTCATCACCAGGGCCATGGGTACGGCCACCAGCCCCGCGATCTTAGCCATATCGCGGCCTTCCAGATCTTCGGTTTTCAACTCCGTCAGGAAGCGGGCTACTAACAATATTATCACCAGTTTCACAAATTCCGACACCTGTAAATGAAAGCCCCCCGCGATGGGAATCCAGCGGCGCGAGCCGAAGACCTGCTTACCAATCAGCAGGACTCCCAACAGGGCCGCTACGGACAACCCGTACAACGGGAACACGTGATTCATGAGTGTGTGATAATCGACGGCGACCGCCAGCCACATGAGCAATAGGCCGGCAGATATGTATACCACCTGCTTCCACCAGGCGTCCTGCCAGATCGTGCCACGGGTAGCACTGTAGATCTGCAGAACGCCGACGGCGCAGATGACCAGCGAGATGATCAGTAAGGTCCAGTCGAGATCGCGCGGGCGGAGGTAGCGGGTCATCGCCTTGAACCGGAGTCGAAATAGGCGGCTTCGACGATTGCCGCTTCGGGCGCCGGCGGTTCGCTTGGCACGGCGGGCAATCCGAATCGGAGAAACTCGCTGGTGCGGGTCTCC
>JBEKIM010000455.1:0-5637 GCA_050011755.1 Bryobacteraceae bacterium
GCCGGACCCGCCGGGCCTTGCACACCCGACGCCCCTATCGTCAGGTCGAAGTTCGTCGAGCCTTTAGCCGTTACCGAAAGGGTGTAAGTGCCGGGTGCCAGGCTCGCCGGCAGAGACGCGCGGATTTGAGTGTTGGTGTAACTCACAACGTTTAAGACATGGTTCCCCAACGAGATCAGAGGCGGGCCGGAAACTGGCTGCAGTGCCCTGCCCTCGATCGTGATGGTGGTGAGATTGGAATTCGCTTCCGCGCTTAAAACTGTAGTTTGCCCGTATGCTGCGCCACCCAGGGCCAGCACCGCAAATAGCGCGATCGAGCGGGACTTAAAAGTCCCGCCGGCACGCTGAAGCGTGCGCCACGGGACTGCAGGTGGCTCACCAAATGTCCAAATTCCAGGCAGGCACAGATGTCGGTTCCTTGTATGGCGTGTCATCGTTTTAAGCTCCTCATGATTACTGCTGCTGGCGCTGTTTCGGACGGGGATGATGCATTTCGGCGATACTCGGCTCGCCGGCATGGTCGAACAACTCGGGGTGCAGATAGTGGCCCTGGTCGGCCTTGTCTTTCTCCGCTTCGACGGGAATGCGGTGTGCGTTGGCCCAGGCGTCCTGACGGATGCCGGTCACCTGCCAGGAGACTTCTACGTTCGGCTTGTCCGTGCGGATGGCGAACGCGTTGTGGTTGATCTTGGATGCCACGATCGCCTGAGAGAACTGACCGATGGCGGTCAACTGGTAGCGGAAGTCGCTGTTCAGCGTCTCGAACCAGTCGGGCAGCGCAACCGTGGCGCGGCCCCCGCCGTCTGTGACGACAGTGCCATCGTAGACGTTCTTCATGTCGGGCGACTCCACGAAGGAGTGGTAGAGATATTTGTTGGCCGGGTCCAATGGATGATCGATCTGGAAAGAACCGCCGCTCTTGGCGAGGTTTCCGATGACGTTGACGTCACCGTTGAATATGCCGGCCTGGAAATTACCGCCCGTCACATAGATTCCAACGCCGCTGCCCGCGAAAGCATCGACACCGTCGCCGCCTTCACCTATATTTGCGGGGATCAGGCCGCCAACGAATCTGCCACCCGCCCCCGCGGCGCAATAGATGCAACCGCCGACGGCGTTCCCACCTAGCGCGTAGATACCCGCGGCGTAGGTATTGTCATCTCCCGCTCCTCCATACGCAACCACACCCGGACCACCCGATGCGGAAATCCCAGCCGCTCCGCCAACAGCAAAGACGCCATTGCCGCCGGCCTGGTTGTTGCCGCTGCCGGTGGCCGCGCCACCTGTTGCGTCGATGCCGTCGCCACCTAGAGCGGAGCCAAGACCACCCGTGCCGGAAAAGGCTGCGCCGCCGCTGGTCACGCCGGAGCCTCCTCCGCCAAGTGCGGCAATGGCAGGATCTCCGTTCCCGCCTTCTATGCCTCCCAGGATTGTGGCGGCAATACCGGCAGTGCCTTGCACCACGATTCCCGCCCCCGCCGTGTTGACGATGCTGAAAGCGGTATTGGGCGAGGCTACGCTACCGCTGAATGGCAAACTGAGCGCGGGCCCCGGAGCGCCCTGGGGGCCCGCCGGGCCTGCCGGACCAGCGGGACCCGTCGAACCCGACCCGCCGATCGCCACATCGAAATTCGCCGCGCCTTTCGCGGTCACCGCCAGATTGTAACTGCCGGGGGCGATGCCGGCGGGCAGGGCCGCGCTGATTTGGGTGTTGTTGAAGCTCATCACCGTGAGCTTTTGGCCCGCTAACGAAACCAGGGGCGGACCGGAGACTGGCTGCAATGCCTTGCCCGTAATCGTGATGGCGGTAAGGCTGGAATTAGCGCCGGCACTTAATACCACGGTTTGCGCGCAGGCTGCGCCGGCGAGGGCGAACCACGCGCATAGCGCGAAGGGTCCTCTATATATCTGGTAAGTCATCGTATTCATCTCCTCTGCTGATTGATTGCCGAAGTCTTATCACTGCTGTTGGCGGGGCGTGGGACGGGGATGGTGCAGTTCGATAATACCCGGTTCGCCCGCATGGTCGTATAACTCGGGGTTTAGATAGTGGCCCTGATCGGCCTTAGCTTTCTCCACTTCCACGGGAATGCGATGCGCGTTGGCCCAGGCGTCCTGCCGGATTCCAGTGACTTGCCAGGAGACTCTTACGTTGGGTTTGTCGGTCGAGATCGCGAAGCTGTTTTGGTTGACCTCCGCGGAAATCCAGGCGCGGGCCGGCTGGCCGATGGCGGTGAGTTGATAGCGGAAATCGCCGTTGAGAGCCTGAAACCAGTCGGGCAATGTCACGATAGCGTGGCCGGAGCCGTCGGTGGTCGCATTGCCGTTGTACACGTTCATCATGTCCGGCGATTCGACGAAGGAGTGGTAAAGGTACTTATTGGCTGGGTCAAGAGGATGGTCGATCTTGAAAGATCCGCCGTTCTTGGAGAGGTTTCCGACCACTTCGACGTCTCCGTAGAATTCGGCGGCGCCGCCGAGGTTCGCCATCACCACGATGCCGGTGCCGATCCCCGCCAGAACGTCGATGCCGTCGCCACCTTCTCTACTTACATTCGATGGGTCCGCGCCGCCGATGAAACTGCCGCCCGCGCCCGCTACGCAGTGAATGCAACCGGTGACGATGTTTCCTCCGGTGGCGTAGATGCCGGCGGCGAATGTGTCGTTATCTCCCACGCCGCCCTGGGCGACAATGCCCGCACCGCCGGCCGAGCCAATAGTGGCGGCTCCGCCAGTAGCTGTCATGCCGTTGCCGCTGGAGATGAGGTTGCCAATGCCTGTTACCATCCCCCCTACTACGTCGATGCCGTCGCCTCCTTGAGTCGAGCCGATACCGCCGGTGCCGGAGAAGGCGGGCCCACCGTTCGTTACGCCCGAACCTCCGCCGCCCAAGGCGCCTACACCCGCGTTTCCGGTGGCTCCGGTAACGCCTCCGAAGATGTTTGCTCCGGTCCCGGCGGCGCCCACGGCGACCATTCCCGTTCCCGCGGTGTTGATGACGGTGAACGCCGCATCATTCGCGGCGGCCACGGTGCCGCTGAACGGCAAAGTGACATCCTGCCCGGGAGGGCCTTGGGGACCTGCCGGGCCGGCCGGACCTACCGGACCCGCGGCTCCAATCGTCACGACGAAGTTCGCCGCGCCGTTCGCAGTCACCGCCAAGTCGTAGCTGCCCGGAGTCAGTCCCGCAGGCAGGGCTGCGTCGATTTGAATGCCGTCAAAACTCATAACGGATAGCACACGGTTCCCCAACGACACCAACGGCGGGCCGGAAGCCGGCTGCAGGCCCCTGCCTCTGATCGTGATGGAAGTGAGCTTGGAATTGGGCGCGGCGCTCAATATGTCGGTTTGTGCGTGGGCCACGCCGGCTAGCGCGGCCAGTGCGGTAAGTCCGATCGCTGCGCTTAGTGGGAAATAGCTTTGTTTCGTCATTATCGTTCTCCTCGATGTCGAGACTGGAGCCGCTAATTCTGCGATGGGAAGACGCCCAGGTTGCAGATGGTGTAAGTGAGGCCGTTGGGCGCCACACTCCGGAGGTCCGGAAGGGCGAAAGTAGTGACGCCATCGCCCCGGTAATTAGTGCCCAGGAGCGTGTATAACGGGGCGTTACCGGCGATGGGCAGAAGTTGGCCGGTGGCTGGAATCCCGTTGGCCACGATGCCCGCGGTCAGCATGATCTGGCCAAGCGTGCACGCCGCTCCGGTGCCCGCGGCAGCCAAGGTGGTGTTCGTCCCAAATCGCGTGTCTAAAGCGACAACGAAGCCGCCGACCAGGCCGTTGTTTACGCTGAGGGCGTAGCTGGCCGCGACCAGCCCCGGAGGGGTGTCGGCGAGGATCAAGGTGTCGTTCCACGCGGTGACCGTCAACAGGTAGGCATCGAGTTTGACGGACGGTGCACCGGAAGCCGACGTGAAGTGCCTTCCGGCGATGGCGATCTGGTTGGCGGCCGGAATCAGTGCCGCGCTCGATATACTGGGCTGCACGACTGCGCCCGAAGCCACTCTAGCCATGCTTGCCAAGATGCCGGCCGCAAGCAGTGCGATCTTTTGCGATTGCGATTTCCCAATAGTCATATTCTTTCTCCTCTTGTGTCTGTGGCGGGCCGAAGCCGCTCACCAGGTAATGCGGAAAAGCGGAGGAAGATTTTTGGGTAATTGCGGTGAGTCTACTTATTTCTCAGGTATCGCGATACGGCGCGGCCAGGCGACAACCCGGCCGACGCTGCCGGATCTCGCCGTTGCCTGCCTAAGTACGTCTTTGGTCATCACCCATTGGTTAACGCGGCCCGCCCTTTTCCCCGCAGCGTGGCGACTTCCTCTTGCCACCTTCCAATTCCTCCCTCATCCGCAGCTGCTCTCACGGCGATCCGATATAGCCAAAGCCGAGAGACCAGGCTGGGCGGCGACATTTTGACCAGCGGCCGCAACAAGCGGACCCGCAAGCTGGAGCGCTGCAGGCCGGTCGGTTGGTGCTTCGTTGCCGCTGGCGGCTTACGTTCTTACGAATCCGGCTCAACACGGATCGAACAAAGCGCCAGAACGCTGCATCCCCGGAGTCATCGTCGTCGCCGTTTCCCTAGTGGTGATGCCGTTGTTGTTCGGCGCCCGGTTTCCCCGGCTTGCAACCGACGCCGGCCACTCCGGCTGAGTATGCTAGAATCCCTGGGGAGATCCAACGTGAATCACAAAGTCTGTTTAGCACTCACCGCCCTCGCCGCGTTTCCAATTCTGGTACCGGCACAAGATGCGCCCGCAACACCGGCGAATCCAATCGCGACCAGCGAAAAAGGCTTTTACATGATAGTCAGCGGCAACGTCCTCGCCGCCGCCGAGAAGATGCCCGAGGAGAACTATTCCTTTAAGCCGACGCCGGACGTGCGGAGTTTCGGCCAGCTAATCGGCCACGTCGCCGATGCCCAATATATGTTTTGCGCCATTGCCTCCGGAGACACGCCGTCCCCGAAGGGGATCGAGAAGAGCAAGACCTCCAAGGCCGACCTGGTAGCCG
The DNA here is from genome assembly GCA_050011755.1 of Bryobacteraceae bacterium. Lineage (GTDB taxonomy): Bacteria > Acidobacteriota > Terriglobia > Bryobacterales > Bryobacteraceae > Bog-159. The sequence continues at coordinate 5,008 of JBEKIM010000455.1, forward strand.
CATTAAAGGACGCCATTGACTATTGCAACAAAACCTACTCGAATATGAGTGACACGCAAGGCAGCCAGATGGTGAAGTTTATGAAGTACAACCTGGCCCGGCTGAGTGTGCTCTCCGTAAACACGGCGCATACCGATGAGCACTACGGAAATATCGTTACTTATCTGCGATTGAAAGGCATCGTGCCCCCGAGCAGCGAGCAGGCAGCCGGCGCCGCAAAGAAATAGCCGGCGCGAACCAGCAGCATCCGCCGGGCAAAACGGAACCCGGAATACCGCCTTTGATTCGGGATCGCAAATCACGATGATCCGCCCGAGGCGCAACCCGACGCTTCTTAGCGCGGGCTCGTCAGGTTCTTGAGCGTGCCGGAAGTTTCCAGGAATTTCCGAGGCGGACATGAAAGGCTGTGAACTCTGTCCTGGTGTCCTCGAACACAGCCGCCATCGCGGTGCCATAGATTCCGAGGTCGATCGCGCTCTATCCCGAGAGATAAAATCTAACCTACGCCTCGCTGCGAGAACATAGTGGCGGACGGAGCACAATGAAATCCATCGATCGTACCCGAAAAGCGTGCAAGTCCTGCACAGGACGCGAGACGATTCGTCAAAGGATGGCTCCGTCGAACACCGA
>JBEKIM010000456.1:0-8285 GCA_050011755.1 Bryobacteraceae bacterium
GGGACAGCCGGTTACCTTCACCGCTACGGTGACTTCCGCGTACGGCTCCATACCGGATGGCGAACTGGTCACCTTCTACGATTCGAACACCGAAATTGGCGCCGGAAATACCAAAGCAGGCGCGGCCGCTATGACCACATCCTCACTCACCAGCGGCACCCACGAAATCATCGCAACCTATGCCGGCGATTCATCGTTTGCCACCAGCACTTCCAGAGATTTCAGGCAGACGATCAGCCAGGCCACCACCACCACCCTCTTGACCTCGAGCGCGAATCCCGCAACCTACGGGCTACCGATTACGTTTAGCGTGACGGTTACTTCCACTGGATCCACGCCCACCGGCACTGTTACATTCAAGAACGGCGCGGCTGTTCTGGGCGTCGCCACGCTGAATCCACAGGGGGCTGCCACTCTGACCACGCTGAATCTCGGGGCCGGCGCCTATTCGATTACGGCGGCATATAGCGGAGACCCCTCGTCGGCGAAGAGCACCTCCGCCACCTTGAACCAGATCGTGAACCAGGCCGCTACCACCACCCAGATCGTTTCATCCGTCAATCCGTCGGCCCTCGGCGAGTCAGTCACGTTCACGGCGATTGTCAGGTCCGCGACCACTTTCGCCACCGGATCGGTGACCTTCAGCGCGGGCTCCGGGTCGCTGGGCACCGCCACGCTAGTCAACGGAACCGCGAAGTTGGCGGTCGCTACGCTGCCCGCGGGCGCGGCAACCGTCACGGCCACTTTCGCCGCAACCGCCAACGTAGCGGGCAGCAGCGGTTCCATGGTGCAGAACGTCGAGTGACCCGGAACGGATCTGCGGACAGGAGTCAAAACGGTAGGGTACAATATCGCGATGACTCCTGAATGGGTCGCCGAGGCGCCCGCCGCCTACCCTCCGTTCTCCGTTGAACACGACCTGATCCGCCAAACCGTCAAGCGTTTTTGCCGCGAAGAAATCGCGCCCTTCGCGCAAGAATGGGACGAAGCCGGCATCTTCCCCCGCGAGATCTTCCGTAAGGCTGCCGATCTGGGACTCTTCGGCATCCGCATTCCCACGGAACTGGGCGGCAGCGGGCTCGACTGGTGGGCCACCGCCGCGGCGCTAGAATCCATCGCCTGGGCCGACAGTCCGGGCACCGGCATGGGTCTCATGGTGCAAGGCGAACTCACCATTCCGATCGTCAACGAGTTGGGCACCGCGGAACACAAAGAAGTCTTCATGCGGCCGGCCATTGCCGGGGAGTGGATCGGCGCGCTGGGCATCAGCGAACCGGGAGGTGGCTCCGACGTCGCCGCGCTGCGCACTTCCGCGCGCGCCGAGGGAGACGAATTGGTGATTTCGGGGCAGAAGCTGTGGATCACCAACGGGTCGCGGGCCGATTTCATCGTACTCGCCGTACGCACCGGAGAGCCCGGGAGAAAGGGCGTCTCTCTGGTCCTGTTTCCGACCCGCACACCCGGCTTCTCGGTCGGCAAGAAACTGAAGAAAGTGGGCAATCTCTGCTCCGACACCGCGGAGTTGTTTTTCGACGACTGCCGCATTCCCGCCCACTACATCCTCGGCGAAAAGAACCGCGGATTCTATTACATCATGCACAACTTCCAGGGCGAGCGCCTGGCTTCCGCCGTGATGATGGTTGCTTCCATGGCGCGCTGCCTCGACTTAGCCATTCAATATGGCAAAGAGCGTAACGCATTCGGCAGCCCGATCGGCAGTTACCAGGTCTGGCGGCATAAATTCGCCGAGCACCGCACCAATGTGGAGGCCGCGCGTTGGCTGGTTTACCGTGCTCTCGACCTGACCAATCGCGGGCAGAAGGCCGTGCGCGAAATCACCATGGCGAAGCTGTACACTTCCGAACTGGCGCAGCGGCTGAGTTACGATTGCATGCAGATCTTCGGCGGCTTCGGCTACACCACCGAGTACCCCATCAGCCGGTATTGGCGCGACCTGCGGCTCTACACCATCGGCGCCGGAACTTCGGAAATTATGAAGGAGATTATCGCGAAAGAGGACGCGCTCTAGCCCCTAGGGCTTCTTGGGGGGCGGCACGGATCCGCGCAGAATGATCTTCACGGCGCGGTCGCCGTTATCCCCGGTCACCCACTTCACCGTCACCTTCTGTTTAAGCTTGGGCTTACCGCCCTGCGGCTGGAAGATCGTCTCGGTCGTGATCGCAAAGCTGCGAACCGTGGATTTTCCAAGCACCGTCCGCGTCAGGGTGATGCTGTCGTCCGCCAATGCCGTCACAACGCCCGCAAAATATTGGTCCGCGGGCTGCTGGACGTTCGGCGGCGGGTCCTGGCTGCGCGCTGAATGCAGCCCCCCAACGACTAGAAACACACCGATAGCGCAAGAGGAGAGGAACCGCACATTCCTTAGATTAAGAAAAAGGAATGAAGGCTGGGTAAACTTCGGATTAAAGTTCATTCATCCCAGTACCGCCGTGGTCGGCGCGGGCTCCGGCGGTATCGGCTGGACGGCGGCCGGGGGCAGCGTTACCGTAAAGCGCGTGCCCTTGCCCGGCTCGCTGTCCACGCGAATCGTGCCCCCATGAGCCTTGGCGATCCAGGCTACGAAGCTTAACCCGAGCCCCAGCCCTGGCTCCGGATTCGCACAGGTTTCCTGTGCCGGTACACGGTAGAAGCGCTCGAAAATGTGCGGGATGTGCTCCTCCGCGATGCCGCAGCCGCTGTCTTCCACTTCAATCTCAATCGAATCCGTCAAACTGCGCAGCGCCACGTGTACCCGTCCGTCCGCTGGGGTAAACTTCAGGGCATTCGACAATAGATTGGAAAGCATTCGCTCAATCTGCACACGATCCACCTCGGCGGCGCACTCCGCCGGTAGATCGGCGGAAAGTTCAACGCGCGCGCCTTCCGCTGGGATCTGAAATTGATCGACGATATCGCGCACCACCGCAGCCAGGTCCAGGCGCGTCTTCCGCAGTGCGAGCTGGCCGGACTCGGCTTGCGAAAGCAGCAGCAAGGCGCGCACAATCTGCGAAAGCCGCTCGATATCCTGCAGCGAATTCAGGGTAGCGTCGCGGTATTGGTCCACGGTTTTGGCGGTGAACAACGCGACTTCCAGTTGCCCGCGAATGGCCGTGATAGGGGTGCGCAACTCGTGCGACACGTCCGTCGAAAACTGCCGGATCTGTTGGAACGAGCTTTCCAGGCGCTCGATCATACGGTTAAAGGTAAGGATGAGGTAATCCAGCTCATCTCCAGCACCGCGCGAGGGAATACGAAGGCTTAAGTTGGATCCCGTGATGCGTTGCGCCGTCTGCGAAACCTCCATCACCGGCCGCAGCACCCGCCCGGTCAGATACCAGCCGAGCAGGCAGCCGCAGAGCAGCGAAAACGGGATCAAACCAGCATACATCCACGTGTATCGCTTCAGGATCTTTTCGCCCTCGTCCATGGGGCGCCCGACGGCCACGTAGAACGGGGTGTGCGGGTTATCTTCGAAAACCACGCCCGCGCGCACCAGATACGGTATGCCATGTGGGCTCACCTTGCGCTTCCAGACCGGCTGGCCGCTCTTGACGGCCGCCTCGATTTCCTTGGGCTGTTCGATCCCCAGCGATTCATAGATCGTCGAGAACTGCATCACGCAACCCTTGGCATCGGCCAGCACGTAGACTCGCCGCAAGCGCTCCACCGCGAAGTCTTCGTCGGGATCGTTCTTGTCGTATTCCCAGGCGGGCTTGTAGGGACCGCACGGTTCATGCTCGGCGCCGTGTCCGCGCGCGGGAACCCTGACCACGTGCAGGTAGCCCTTCATGGCGGCCCACTCCTGATCCAGCAAATCGTGAGCTTCCGAGTTCAGCGTGTACGCCAGCCGTTCGCGGAAAAGCGCCGCCGTCCCCACCAGCAACAGCGCGAACAGCAGCGCATACCCCGCGGTCAGGCGGAAACGCAAGCCGCGCGTGAGGTGACGCTTCGCGGACACCCTACACCTGCCGTTCCACCGGTTGCTCCGCCGGCTTTTCAGCCACTTTATCGGGCGCTTCGATCATATACCCGATTCCGCGCACGGTTTGGATGAGCTTCTGCGGATACCGATCGTCGATCTTGCTGCGCAGGTGCCGGATATAGACGTCCACGATATTCGTGAGACCGTCGTAATCCATGTCCCAGACGTGCTCCACAATCATGGTGCGGCTCAGCGGGCGGCCCTTGTTGCGCATCATGTATTCGAGAATGCCGAACTCCTTCGGGGCCAGGTCGATGGGCTCGGCGGCGCGCGTGACCTTGCGCCGGATGCAATCGAGAGTCAGGTCCGCCACCTGCAGGCGTTCCGGTGCGGGCTGCCCCCGCCGCAGCAGGGCGCGTACGCGCGCCAGCAGCTCGACGAAAGCAAAGGGCTTCACCAGGTAATCGTCGGCCCCCTGCTCCAGCCCGCGCACTCGGTCGTCGAGGGCCCCCCGCGCGCTCAGAATCAGAACCGGAGGACCCGCCTTACGGCTGCGGATCTTTTCGAGCACCTGGAGGCCGTCTATATCGGGCAGCATAATATCCAGGATCACCAGGTCGTAATCTGTGGCGTGCACGAACTCCAGCGCGGTGCCGCCATTGGGGGCCGCATCCACGGCGTAGCCGGCGCCCTGCAGGCCCCGGCAAAGGAAGTCCGCGATCCGCTTTTCGTCTTCTACTACCAGGAGTCGCACAACATTAGCTTAGCGCAGGCGCCAGCCGCTGGTGCGTGGGATTAAGATCGGTCCGCGCAGCAACCCATTTTAAATTCTCTGTCCCTACCTGTCGCCTAAAGGCGTCTCCCTGTGGAAATACTTCTTATAGGCGCCAATCCAGTTGGAGGCGATTTCCCGTTGTGCCTCCGTCAAATCGACCGTGCCATCGCACACCATCTCGCGCAGCCGGTCCTCTAACTCGTCCTTTACGCGCGCGTTCCAGACAGTGGATGAGTAGGAGTGGGGCCACAGATTATGAATATCGTCGGCCCCGCCCAAGGCCGGCGTCACCAGATAATCCACCTCGTACGCACGCGGATCGGCCTCCCGGATCCCGTATTCCTCGAAAACCCGCTCCCGCATGGCCGGCGCCACGGCCTTGTTCTTGGTGTTCGGCTCTGCGCATACGGCCAGTTGACTGACGAGCAGGGCGGCGCCGGGCGTGAGCCGGGCGTCGGGAATCGGAATCACGGCGCCTTGCATCCTCCCCCGGTTCCGCCGCCGTGGCTCCGGCCGCGCGAGAATGAAGCCGAGAACCAGAACCGCGCACACTGTGGCTGCTATTGTGAGTCGCGTGGCGGAAAACAGCCCGGGCCGGAGTTTCTTGGCGGAAAGATCCGTCAGGCGGGCCTGCAGCAATGCTCGCGGGCCATCGATCGCCGGCAGTTTGGGGTCGAATTCCCCTTGATAAGCATGCACAAAATGAGCAATCGCATCCTGGAATTCCTGTCTGCGGGTGCGGCATTGCCAGCAGGCCGCCAGATGCGTCCGCGCGCACCGCTCGTCGCGCTTCGAGAGTTCTCCGTCGATATGGAGTAGCAATTGCTCGTCGGTAAGATGAGAATCTGCGTCTTTCATAAGCCGCCGCTTTCCAAGGAGCGCGCGATGCGGACATATCCAGGATGCCGGCGATCTCCCGGTACCGTAGCCCGCTGGCCCGCAGAAAAAGACATCGGCGATCCTGCTCCGGCAAAGCCGCCACAATGGCCAGCAGACGCTGCCGCGTTTGAATGTGGACGGCCAGATCTTCAGGATTGGGGGCCGGATCGATGCCCAGTTCCCCGGCGATCCCATGCGCGCCCACTTCCGCCGCCCGCCGCCGGCGATCGCGTCGTCGCAATGCCTGGTTGTGGGCTACGCGGAACAGCCAGCCACGAACGTTGTCCAGCGGTTTGCCGCGGCCGAGATGCTGGAACAACGAGAGGAACACATCCTGTACAACTTCTTCGCCCTCCTGCACCGGCAAGCCGCAGTTCCACATGTAGCGAAGCAGCGGGTCCCTGAACTGATCGAAGAGCCGGCTGACCTCGTTCTCCAGCTTGGCACGGTTACCGTCCCGATCCGCCAAAGGCCGGGGGCGGACGGGGAGGGCAATCGGATCTGCCAAACGAGACGACATGCAGGCCTCCATATTGTACATTCCCCGGCACGCCATTTTGTTCACAGTTTTTTTTGTTCCGTGGCGCACGCCTTTAGCGTGCCGGCGGGACTTTTAAGTCCCGCGTGTGGCTAGCGCGCGTGTGGGTAGCGCGCGTTTGTGGGTAGCGCGCTTGCGGCGGCCGGGGGCATGCCTTACCATAAGCTGAACGGCGGGCCTCCGCGTCCATATCTTTACGGACCGTCCGCATACGCGCCGATCACCGCATGCCCAACGATCTCGTCTCAAACCCAACCATCCTGCCCCGCGATTCGGAAACGCACAGCCTTCCGTATCGCATCGGCGTGGCGGCCGCGGCCCTGATCCTGTTCCTGGTCGTCTGTCACCGCCTGCTCGAGACGCCGTTCTGGAATGTCAACGCCGCCCGCCTCATGCCGTCGTTAGCGCTCGCCCACGGTATCGACTATTACGTCATGTTCCCTCCCGGGGGACCGCTTTATAGTACACTTTATGGCCCCCTGGTCGCCATTGTGTATCTGCCTGCCACCTGGTTTTCCACACCGAATAGCGCGGTCCTGGCAGGCGCCGCGATCACCACGCTGCTCTGCTTTTCCGCGGTGGCTCTCCTGCACTTTGCGCCATCCAAACCCGGCCGGAGTTCACCCGGCCCCCTCGCTTTCCTGACGGCAGGATTCCTGATCTGTTATCTGGAACCGCTCAAATACTCCTGCTTCAACATTCATGCCGATGGGCCGGGTCTGGCGTTCGGCGCATTCGCTTGCGCCGCTGTCTACGCGCCGGAGAAATGGCGCGCGGCGCTGCCCGTTTCCGCCCTGTGCGCGATTCTGGCCGTTTTCTCGAAGCAGCCGTTTCTCCCGGTTCCGATCGCGCTCCTCGCTTATCTATGGCTGGCCGACGGGCGCCCGCGAGCCCTGCGCTATCTGCTTTGGTTGGTTGCCGCCGGCACTTTGGCCGGTGCCGCGGCATTGCTTGCCGAAGGTCCCCAACGGCTCTATCACTGTTTGATTTGGTTGCCCGCGCACCATCCCTGGAATGAACCGTCGCGTATCTTGAGCGCCATCCAGGCCTGGCGGAGTTTCATCCGCGTGTCCATGCCGGTGCCCGTCCTTTTGTTGGCGTGCGGGGTGTTTCTATGGACCAGCGGTCGCTTTAACGGACCCGCCCTGCGCGCCCTGGCGTCGAGCCGCGCGGCGCCGTTGCTGCTGGTAGGCATCGCCTTGTTGCCGTTTTCGATCGCCGGCCGCGCCAAAACCGGCGGCGACGTGAATAGCCTGAGCTTTGCTCTGTTCTTTCTAACTTGCGGACTGACCGTCCTGCTGGCGGAGGCATCCCATACCGCCGCGAGCGGTTCCGCGCGGCGGCTGGCGTTATCGGCATTAGTAGCCATCACGCTGTCGGTAGCCGTTTCCGAAGCTCCTCTGATCCTCGATATCCCCGCGCGCGCCAGGCAGTTGCCGCAATCTCCGCAAACCATCGCCTTCGCATACCTGAAGCGGCATCCGGGCGAAGCGTACTTTCCCTGGTTCCCGCTGTCGCACTATTACGCCGAGCACCAGTTCCGGCATTATGGCTTCGGCATAGCCGACCGCTTGCTGGCCGGAGAAGCTCTCAGCGGGGCCGATTTCCGGGCCTACATTCCCCGCGACCCGCGCATCGTCGCCTTTTCAAGCGACGGCGCCCCGCTGGTATTCGGATATGACTTGATGCGCTATCTGCCCGAATATAAATACCAGGTTAACGATCCGGAGCTGCCCGGCTGGTTGCTCTACTCTAAGTCCCCTTAGAGGGCCGGAGATTCAGGACTCCCGGCGGTCTTGCGCGAGATCTTATTCCTCCGTTTCTCCCCGCAAAGGGCGCCCAGAAGACTCAGGTCGGAGACTAAGGGCTCTTGGCGGTCTTGGCGGTTATCTTGCGTCTTTGCGTGAAATCTTGGTTCTCGGTTTCTCGCCAAGGCGCCAAGATTACCGCGAAGGGCGCCCAGAAGACTCATGTCGGAGATTAAGGGCTCTTGGCGGTCCTGGCGGTTATCTTTGCGTCTTTGCGTGAAATCTTAGTTCTCCGTTTCTCGCCAAGGCGCCAAGATTACCGCAAAGGGCGCCCGGAAGACTCAGGTCGGAGATTAAGGACTCCCGGCGATCTTGGCGGGTTATCTTTGCGTCTTTGCGTGAAATCTTGGTTCTCGGTTTCTC
>JBEKIM010000457.1:0-5576 GCA_050011755.1 Bryobacteraceae bacterium
TGATCCCTGGGGTGGACCGTCCGGCGCTGGCGGGCATCTTTCCGACCCTGGCGGGCAAGCCGGTAGTGGTGATCGACGTGGGCGCCAACGTGGATTGTTCGCCGCGCATGCTGGCGCAGTTCGCGGTGATGGGCGAGACCTATTCCCGCGTGGTGCTGCATCAGGAGCATCCCAGGGTCGGCCTGCTCTCGATCGGCGAGGAAGAACATAAGGGCAACGAGACCACCCGCTGCGCGACACCCTTGCTGAAGAACCTGCCTGTCGATTTCGTAGGGAACGTAGAGGGGCGCGACATTTACACGGGCAAGACCGACGTGATTGTTTGCGATGGGTTCATCGGCAACGTGGCGCTGAAAGTCAGCGAAGGGCTGGTGGACATGGTGAAACAGATGTTGCAGGAATCCCTGCGCGCCACCATCACACGGCAGATCGGATCGCTGCTGGCGCGGGCCGCTTTCGTCGATTTCAAAAAGCGCGTCGACTACTCCGAATACGGCGGCGCACCGCTACTGGGAGTGCGCGGCATCTGCATCATCACGCATGGCCGGTCGAACGCGAATGCCATCAAGAACGCGATCCGCGTGGCGGCCGAGTTCTCGGCAGGCAACGTGAATCAACGGATCGAGGACGAGTTATCCAATGGCCGGCAGGCGATGTAGCGGTTTCCTTCTGTTGGCGGCCCTTCCGGCGCTGGCGCAAGGTCCCAACAACGTGCATTGGTCGCTGGCGTTGGACCCCGCGGCCGCGGCGCCGGGATCGAAAGTCGTGGCGCGCCTGGAGGGACAAATAGACCCGGGCTGGCACGTCTATTCGATGACCAGCGCGGGAGCCATCCCCACCACCATCAAACTGGCGCCTAACCCGGCCGTGGAAAAGTTCCGCGTACTCCAGGCGGCGCCCAAGAAGGCCTACGATCCTAACTTCCAACTGGATACGGAAACTTACGAAGGCTCCGCGGTCTTCCTGCTCGAACTCCAGTTGAAGCCCGGCGCGGCGGCGGGCGCCGCGCAGATTTCGGCTGAAGTACGCTACCAGACCTGTAACGACAAAGTGTGCATCCCGCCCCGGCGATTCACGGCCAGCGCGACCCTGACCATCGACCCCGCGGCGCATGCCTCCGCGCCGGGCATACCCTCGGGATTCACGGCAGCCGGCGCGCCGCCCAAAGCTGTACAAGACACCCAGGGATTGGGCGCTTTTCTGCTGGTGGCGTTCGGCGTCGGCCTGGCGGCCATCTTCACGCCGTGCGTCTTCCCGATGATCCCCATCACCATGTCGTTCTTCCTGAACCGGCAGGGGACCCGCCGCGAAAGCGTCTTTCACGCGGCGCTGTTCTGCCTGGGAATTGTGGTGCTCTTCTCCGGACTGGGCTTGCTCACTACGGCTGTTCTGGGGCCCTTCGGCGTGGTGCAGTTGGGATCGAATCCCTGGGTGAACGGTTTCATTGCGTTGGTATTTCTGGCGTTCGGGCTGAGCCTGCTGGGGGCGTTCGAAATTACCATCCCGTCGGCGTTGCTCACCAAACTGGACCGGGGTTCGCAGAAGGGCGGCATCGCGGGCACGCTGCTGATGGGGTTGACGTTCGCGCTTTCCTCATTCGCTTGCGTGGGACCGTTCATGGGTACGCTACTGGCGGCCTCGGTAGGCAGCGGCGGTTTGCGCCCGCTGCTGGGCATGGTGACGTTCGCCGCGGGCCTGGCGCTGCCGTTCTTTGTGCTGGCGCTATTTCCTTCGTACCTGAAGCGGCTGCCTAAGAGCGGCGGCTGGTTGGCGCGAGTGAAAGTGGTGATGGGATTCGTGGTGCTGGCCGCCATGGTGAAGTATCTGGCCAGCGTGGACCAGGTGCTGCAATGGAATGCGATCACGCGCGAGCGGTTTTTAGCGGCGTGGATCGTGCTGTTCGCCATGGCGGGACTGTACCTGTTGGGCTTCCTACGCCTGGAAGGCATCGCCAAAGACGAACCGATGGCGCTGGGGCGACTGCTGACCGGCATGTTGTTTCTGATCTTCGCCATCAGCCTGGCACCCGGGATGTCCGGCGCGAAACTGGGCGAGTTGGACGCGTACATTCCGGTAGCTTCCGGCGGCGGGGGCGGCGCGGCGGCGGGCAGCACTGGCGAACTGGCCTGGATGAAGAACCAGTATCGCGAGGCGCTCGACCGGGCGCGTAGCGAGGGGAAACTGGTGTTGGTCGACTTCACCGGCTACGCCTGCACCAACTGCCATTGGATGAAGGCCAACATGTTCACGCGGCCCGAGATCGCCGGCGCGCTGCAAAATCTCGTGCTGGTGGAGTTGTACACCGACGGCACGGATGCGGCATCGGTGGCCAATCAGGAACTGGAGCAGAGTAAGTTTCAGACGATCGCCATTCCCTATTACGCGATTCTGGACGCCGAAGGGAACGTGGTCGCCACATATCCGGGAGCGACGCGGGATGCGGGCGCTTATCTGGCATTCCTGAAAACCAGTGGGCGGAGTTCAGCCAGCCCCGAGTTGCAGCCCAGCCCCGCGGCTAACGAAGGCGCGTCCAGCGACCTGGCCGGCCTGCGGGCGACTGCCCTCGACGGCGCACCGGTAGATACCGCCGCCCTGCAAGGTAAAGTGGTCGTGGTGGATTTCTGGGCAACCTATTGCGTCCCTTGCCTGAAGGAGATCCCCACGTTCGACAGGCTGAACAAGCAACTCGCGGATCGCGGCGTAGTCGTGCTGGGCGTGTCGATGGACGTGGACGGGGGCGCGCCACTCGTCGAATCGTTCCTGAAGAAGCACCCGATGGAATACCGGGTGGCTGTCGGCTCCGAGAAGATGACGGAACTTTTCCACGTGAATCAGTTGCCGACGACCGTGGTGTTCGACCGGCAGGGGAAAACGCTGCGGCGCTTCGAGGGTTACACGCCGGCGGATGCGCTCGAAAGCGTCGTAAAAACGGCGTTGTAGCGGCGTGCCGGGCCGGCGGCTCCGCTTACGCGATGCGGAAAAGATGCCGCGTTCGCGCGGTCCAGTCCCCGCTTGAAAAGATGCGCGGCCCGACCTGAATCAGGCGCGGCAGCATATCGAAGACCGACCCGGGCGTCCAGTTGGCGCCGGCGCGCGTGCGGAACCCCTTGCGATTCAATTCTTCGGCGACCAGTGAAAGCGGCGCATCCTGCACGATCAGATCCATCATGAGAACCAGCGCCTGCTTCTCGCCGAGGTTTTCTTCGAGATGGCTGCAATCCGCGGATACGCGCAGCCCATAGGGCACTTCCTCGGTGAGCGGGCCGGGTTGCTCAGCTTCCTCGACGTCCCGCTCCCATTCGACGGCGGTCAATCGCCAACCTTCCTTGGCCTTTTGGCTCACGTAATCCGGTGATAGCGGACCGGACGGAACCTCCCGTACCCTTTGCAATTTGGACATTCGGCAGCGCCTCCGCGCGACGAGTAGGCAAGCTGGGTTCCGCGCTAAGTCCTGAATTTCGGCACTGGCGCGGGCGGCGATTGTGCGGACGTGGGATTGCATGTCTCGCCGGTGGGACGAACCACGCCGGAACGAGCAGGCCCCCGGATGTTACCTTATTTTCACGATGACGCGCAGAGATGTTCTCGGCCTTGCGCTGGGCAGCTTGACGTTCCCGGCCCACGCGGAGGACCGCGCCGTCTACCTGCCGCTGGAGCAGGCGCGGCCGATCCTCGAGAGCTTCGCTGGAGAACTCCCGGGCAACTTGCACGCGTCGCCGCTCACACCGGAAGCGTGGCTGGCATGGGAGAAGGCGCGCGACCGCGAAATCCGCGACCGCCTGAAGCGCGGCGATGCCGACTCCGTTCTTAACCTGGTGCTGTTCGGGACGTCTTTCACTGCGGAGCCGCGCGTGACGGACAGTTCCGATCTGGCCGGCCGGCTGATCCTGGCCCGCGTGAAGGACATGGCGCAGGTGGTGAGCCATCCTGGCCGCAACGAGCGATTGCAGTTTGCCGCGGAGTGGCTGAAGCAGAACGGCGCGGATCCGAACGGGCCAGAGGCGGCGAAGCGGGTGCAGGCCATCCTGCTCGAAAACGCGCTGCGCGTGTTGCGGGAGCAACGCGCCTATGCCAAGGCCATCGACGAGGCTAAGCGTAAAGAAGACGCGGCGGGCCTGTTCGTGAAGCGCTCGAGCCTGTATCAAGATCGCGGCCTTTCGCTCGATACCTCGTTCCGGCCGAATTATGCCATCGAGCGAAGCCTGGCGGAGATCAATGCGGCCGGCCTGCTGCGAAACGTGCGGCGGGCCGCGGTGATCGGGCCAGGCCTGGACTTCGCGGACAAACGCAGCGGCTACGATTTCTATCCGATTCAGACCCTGCAGCCATTTGCGCTCATCGATTCATTGCGCAAGCTGCGGCTGGCGGGCGCGGCGGAACCGGAAGTGGGGATCTTCGACCTCAGCGGCAGGGTACTGGAGCACGTCCGGCGCGCGGTGGCGCAAGCCCACGCCGGCGTTCCGTACACGGTGCAAATCCCACTGGATGGGGGCACCCGCTGGCTGCCCGAGACTATCGACTATTGGCGCAAGTTCGGCGCGGAGATCGGAACGGAAGCCCGGAGCCTCAGCCCTCCCCCCGGAGTGGAAGCGCGCATGCACGCGGTGCGCATTCGTCCCGCGGTTGTCGGACTGTTGCGGCCCGCGGACCTGGACGTGGTGGTGCAACAACTGCCAGCGGCGGATGGCCGCGGGTTCGACCTGGTGGTGGCCACCAATATTCTGGTTTACTACAGCCCGTTCGAACAGAGCCTGGCTTTGCGCAATATCGCCAGTATGCTAAGGCCGGGAGGTTTGCTGCTGACAAACAACGCGCTGCCGGAAGTCGCGGGCGTGCCGATGCGGCCCGCAGGCGTCACCAGCCTGCCTTATTCCGAAGATCCCGACGACGGCGACCGCGTGCTGTGGTATCGCCGCGCGGGGTAATGCTCTGACGTTTTGGGCAAAAATACGCTCGTCAGAAGAAATCGTGGGTCGAGGTCGATCTGGTAAACCAGCGTCAGATACTTGTGGCCTTTGGCGTACTGGATCTCGTCGACTCCGATGGCGTCGATCCGGCCGAGAATACGATGCCCCAGCCCAAAGGTGACGACAGGCTCGACGGCGTCGAAAACCTTTTCCCATGAAGTATGGAATGTTTCGGCTGTTTCCTTCCAAAATCGACGCGACGCATGGGAATAAAGCAGAAAAACCAGAAAGCCCCAAAAAGGAATGAACTCGAAACGGAGCTCGGTATCCGGGGGCCGGCTGATGGCAGCGCGAACAAATCTCCGCCGAAGCTTTGCGCGGACGCACGGCGATTTCGATGCTCTTGTGATCGGAACTGAAACGGGCTTGCTGATGAACGAATCCCGGAAAGTGGTGGCAACGGTTTAAGATCGTGATCCAGTTCCATGGCGCGGAGGCGAGCGGCGGCGAAACCTTTACCATAAACCGCTCCGAGGCCCAGTTCGCGTTTTCCGCCCCGATGAGTTGTGCCCCTTCGGAGAGATCGTCCAAGGATTTTAATGAGAGCTCCGGGAGCGCCACATTGAACACAGCGTGGGCCGCGGGATGGGTAAACACCGCGCGACCACG
>JBEKIM010000458.1:0-5574 GCA_050011755.1 Bryobacteraceae bacterium
GAGGCTCTTCAAATCCAGCAGGCCTCGCTTTATCCGGCGCTGCACCGCCTGGAGCAACAGGGCTGGGTCAAGTCCGAATGGAGGCCCACGGAAACCGGGCGCATGGCGAAGTTCTACTCGCTCACCCGGTCCGGCCGGCGTCAATTTGAGGCGGAATTGGCAAGCTGGACTCGTCTATCGTCAGCCATCAATCTCGTCATTCAGGAGGCTTAGAGTGCGCGTCCGAGACAAGCTCCGTCTACGTTTTCGTTCCCTGTTCTTCCGCCGCCATGTGGACCGTGAGCTCGAAACCGAACTTCGGTTCCACCTGGACCAGCTCACGGAAGAGACCGTCACGGATGGGACGCCGCCCGATGAAGCCCGCAGGCTGGCGCTGCTGAAGATGGGCAATGTTACGCAGTTTCAGGAGGAATGCCGCGATATGCGACGCGTGAACTTTGTCGACGACCTTTTGCGCGATCTCCAATATGCCGGCCGCAACCTGCGCCGGAGTCCCGGATTCGCCACCCTCGCCATCCTGATCATGGCGCTCGGCATCGGCGCGAATACGGCGGTTTTCAGCGTGGTGAACGCCGTGCTGTTGAAGCCGCTTGCCTATCGCGATGCGGATCGCATCGTGGCGCTCACCAACTCTTCGAGCACGCGCGAGACGCCTACGGCGCTTTCGAAGCAGGTATCGATTCCCGACGTTCAGGATTGGCGGGGCCAGAGCGCGTCCTTTGAAGCGATGGCCTGGTACGCCTCGAGCGAATCGGCGGTAATGCAGGGCTCCACTGCCGAGTACGCTCGCGTGGCCAGCGTTAGTCCCGAGTTCTTCCGCGTGTTTGCCGTTGAGCCGCTCGCCGGCCGCGCTTTTACGCCGGAAGAAACCAGGCAGGGCGCCGCCGGAGCCGCGATGATCAGCTACCCGTATTGGCAGAGCCATTTTGGCGGCGATCCTCACGCGTTGGGGCAGATAGTCCGCACTCCCACCCCGCTTTCGATCGTCGGAGTGCTTCCGCCGGGTTTCCGGTTTCCCGACTTATCCGGCCAATCTCTGCCCGTTATTTGGGTGGGCTGAGCTTGCGGGTTTCGGAGAGGATTTTGGTCAGCCGATTGGAAAGGCGGTCGAGGCAGCGTCGCGGAGGGCTGTCCGGCAGGGATCGACGGAACATCTCGATTGCGTGTTGCGCGAAGAGCAACGAGTCAACAATGCCGTCTACGCCAGCGCGTGGCGTGATGATCGGCGCCTTCGGGTGTGGGGCCAGATGCCGAGGGTGCGAGCGGGCCATTTGGAATTCGTTCTGCAGATCGTTCGAGGTAACCTGGACGTACCTCATGGTCATTCCTGGATCCGCGTGGCCGAGTAGTTTCATGACCGCGGGTAAGGTTACGCCCGAACGGACCATCTCACTGGCGTAGGTGTGTCTAAGTTGGTGTGGAACGATGCGGGTGGGGATACCGGCCGCTGCAGAGACCTCGTGCAGGTAGAATCGCAACTGGCGGATTAAAGCTGTTTTGCCATGGGGACGGGAGAGCAGGTGGCCGTCGGGAGGCAGGGGGTCGAAAGAGCGGAAGAAGCGCAGGCGGTGAACGAGCTCACAGACAAACGAGTCTACCGGGACCATCCGTTCCGTTTTCAACTTGCCGAGGGGTACGTGAATTGCCCAACGATCCGGAGCGACGTTGCGAAGGCAATCCCAGGAAAGGTCGACACATTCACCGATGCGCATACCGGTGTGGCGCAGCAGCAAGAAGATGTTGGCCGCCAGATCGTTGCGGCGGAGCAACTCCTGTTGGATTAGTTGATCCTGCTGCGCCGTCAAGGCACGGGGAAGACGTTGAGGAGGCCGCGGAGAATCCTCGCGACGGATGAGATGAGCCAGATCGGGAAGCTGTGCGGTCCAGGCCAGTTCCTCCAGGATGCACCGCAGACGCATGAGTCGAGAGATATAGACCGCCGGCGCCAAGGAGCGCAGGTGGGTGAACCAGCCAAGGATATGCGGATCGCGGCGCAACTGACTTAACGAAGTAACATCAGGATGATCGTCTCCAAGATAGATCAGGAAGTCGCGGGCAGTGCCACGGTATTGACGGGCGGAATCCCAAACTTGGGCGGC
Source organism: Bryobacteraceae bacterium (assembly GCA_050011755.1). GTDB lineage: Bacteria > Acidobacteriota > Terriglobia > Bryobacterales > Bryobacteraceae > Bog-159. Next base: position 2,100 of record JBEKIM010000458.1, read on the forward strand.
AGTGAGGGACTCGACGGCCCGCTGGAACCGGAGAGCCAGTGGGTGGTCCACGGGAACGTGTCGACAGAGTTTCACGGTGGAGTCACCGGTACGGGTCTGATGAGCTGAGCGACGGCGCGCGCATATTGCTGGTAGACCTCCAGAGGCGTGACCTGCATATAGGCGAGCGTGGTCTGGATCTGTGCATGTCCCATCAACTGCATGAGGGCAGGTAGGCTCACGCCAGCCCGGACCATATCTGAGGCGAAGGTGTGCCGAAAACGGTGCGGGTTGGCAATTTTGACGCCGGTGGTCCGACGATGATGGCGAAACAGTGAGCGTAAACCGGCGGGTGTCATCCGGGAGCCACGAGCCGCGCCCTTGAGAGAAACGAACAAAGCGTTTGTCGAGCTAGGTGGCCGCTCTAGCCTCAGGTAGTGATCCAGGAGTTGAGTCGCTTCAGGAGCCAGCGGCAGGAAGCGAGTCTTATTGCCCTTGCCGCGCACGCGGATCTGCGCTTCCGGCAACAGCAGGTCATCGCGATTCAGATCCAGGACTTCTTGGGAGCGAAGCCCTTGCAACAGCATCAATCCTATGATCGCCAAGTCACGCGAGGTGCGGAAACTAGACCAGAATCGCGCCACTTCATCCACGGACAATGGGGATATGGTGTGTTTGGGAGTCTTCACCCGCAACCTGCTCAAGGCTAGCCGCGGCCTGCCGATGCCCATCGGCGCACGCTGCCAGTATGTCTGTTGAAACCCTGGAGCAATCTGCCCAGGAGCATCAGGGAAGACGATGCGCAAAGCGTGATCGACAATGGCGACGCGCTGGTTGATTGTGCCGCCGGTCAACTCGCGGTCTTGACTGGACTGGAATCTCACATAGTCCAGCAGGGTCGATTCGGTGAGTGCCTCTTTGTTGATCGCGTCGGTGTGATGAACGCTCTCCCACCAACGGAGAAAGTGCAACAACTCGTGAGCATAACTTTTCAGTGTGTTATCGGCCAAGCGGCGAAGAGTCTCGTAATCGAGATACTGATTGATCCAGTCAATCTCGCGCCCTGTCGTCTGCACGATGACGCGATAAGGGCATCGTGTCTGGTTGGCGGAGGGCTGATGAACAACACGAAAAGTCATGGCAAAGCCGCCTCCAGCAGCGATTGGAACTGGCGCGCATCGCGGTTTTCGACAAAGAAGCTGTTCGGGTCGTGGCCATCGGGCAGCGAGACTCTGCGAACGTTCATGCCGTGCTCTCTAAGCCGGCAGGCAAGCGATTGCGCCGCCTGCTGACCGCTACCGTTTATGTCGGCATCAAAGGCCAGATAGACGGTTCGCGGATGGTCGCACAGTTGCCGATACTGATGCGCACTGAGATGATTTCCCATCGAACAGGTGACGTTGTGAAAGCCGGCCTGCCACAAGGCGGCGTAATCGAACAGGCCCTCGACGAGAATGACCTCCGGATACTGACGAACTTGCTCCCACGAGTACAAGCCGCCCTTGGCTCCCGGTAAGAAACGGTGCGGCGGCGCCGCGGCAGACAGGCTGCGGCCATAGAGGTTGCCCTCGAGCGGAAACACGACACGATGCATGTAGGCGTCGTATCCGGAAGCGGTTACCAAACCGGCTTGACGCAATGTCTGGAGCGGATAGCCCAACTGTGTCAACCAGCCTCGCAGGCAGCCACCAGGCGCGTAGCCGATCCGCATGTGCTCGATCAGTTCCGGCGAGCGGATTCCGCGTTGGTACAGGTAGGCAACAGCCTCGCTGTGACGGTGTAACTGCATGCGATAGAAACCTGCAGCCTCGTGCAATAGCGGCAGCAACCCGCGCCACTGGTGCAGCAAAGCGACAGCTTGCGGAAACCTCACCTGGTGGTAGAGTTCAGCGAAACGAATCACGTCACCGCCGCGGCCACAACCGTAGCAGTAGAACAAGTTTTTGTTGGGGTCAACGAGAAAGCTGGGCTTGTGGTCGGCGTGCAGCGGACACAGTCCCAGAAGGCGGCCGAAGCTGATCGGCCTGGCCTGCTGCCAATCGTGTGCTTGGAGATACTCCAGCAGTGGAATCTGCTGTTTCAGTGCATCGAGCGCCATGCGATTCACGGACTGCTTGCCTCGATTGGCAGAATACGGCAGACCGCGCCCAGATCCCAGGCAAGGATGGTGGGCGCCCCTAAAAAGTGCACCCCGCTGGCTCGGGTCGACAGCCAGCACCATACGCTGAGCAAGCGACGTTGTGCCCATCGGCGCACGCTAGAGGGATCCGGCAAACGGGTCGGATCCTTGCAGTGAGGTGCGGCTTGCTCAGCGGACTCGCCGGCGGCGATCCGCTCACATGCCTGTTGTCGGCAATAGAGGGTGTAGTGCCCGGACGGCGCCAGCCAATCCGGCAAGATCGTGAAGGTCTTCCCGCACGGTCGACAGATTCCGCGCCGCACCCAGATGCACTCTTGCCGGTCATCATGGGCTGGACGGAGCCGTCGTCCATGGCCAATGATAGTGTGGTTCCCGCAAACTGGACATCGCCGCGGCAGGAGGTCCAGTGGGATCACCCCGGGTCGCTGTTGTCTTTCGCTTCTGGCAGGGCGATAAAGAGAATCACGGCTGGCGTGAAGGCCCGCCGGCGACCGTACTCTCGCAAAGTTTTCGATCTGCTGGCCGGGCCTTCACCCTCCGGCTAAATCAGTTTCGAACGAAAACAAGAATACTGCTTTACGTTGTTGACCGAAAGCCCCCTCAGAACATTGGCCGGTTTAAAACGACTACCCCACAAATGCGCAATAAGTTACACTGTCGGGTCGTGGACACCACATTGTCGTATGTCCGCGGGGCCGATGTGCCACTGCTGGAACAGACTATTTCGCAGGCGGTGAGCCATGCGGCTTCCCGTTTTGCCGATCGGGAAGCACTGGTGGTCTGCCATCAGAATGTTCGCCTCACCTGGCGCGAGCTCGACAGCGAAGTCACGCGCACGGCACGCGGACTGGCCGGCCTCGGGCTGCGGCCGGGCGACCGCGCGGGCATCTGGGCGAGCAACTGCGTCGAATGGATCCTCATGCAGCACGCCGCCTCGCGCGCCGGAGTGGTGCTGGTCAACGTCAACCCGGCCTACCGGTCGCACGAGCTGCGGTACGTGCTGAAAAAGTCGCATATTCGCGCGCTGTTTCTGCGGGAGAAGGACCCGCGCGCGAATTACCGCGAGATTCTGGCCGACTCGCGCAATGGCGATGACTTGCCCCTGGAACACGTGGTATGGCTGGGCGATTCCTCCTGGGACGAGATGATCGCCAACGGCCGCGATATACCGGCGTTCGACGCATCGCCCGACGACGTCGCCAATATTCAATACACGTCGGGGACTACAGGGCTGCCTAAAGGCGTGATGCTCACGCACCGCGGTCTGGTCAATAACGGCATGGCGATCGGGCTGATGCTGCAGGCGAATGAGACGGACCGTATTTGCGCGCCCGTGCCGCTCTATCATTGTTTCGG
>JBEKIM010000459.1:0-5553 GCA_050011755.1 Bryobacteraceae bacterium
GCCCTGGAGCATCGGCGGGCGCGGCGGGAGGTCGTGCGCTTGCGCGAGGATCTGCAGGAAGTATCGCCCTCGACCGAACTGATCGGCAAAGCTCCGGCCATGAAGAAAGTGTGCGAGCTGATCGAAATGGTCGCGCCCACCGAAGCCACCGTGCTCATCACCGGAGAGAGCGGGACGGGCAAAGAAGTGGTGGCGCGCGCCATCCACGCGGCCGGTCCGCGCCGGTACATGCCGATGGTGACCATTCATTGCGGCGCGCTCACCGAGACGCTGCTCGAAAGCGAGTTATTCGGGCACGAGAAAGGCGCGTTTACGGGCGCCCAATACCGCAAGAAAGGCAAATTCGAAGTCGCCGACGGCGGCACCGTCTTCCTGGACGAGATCAGCGACATCAGCCTGAAAACGCAAACCGATCTGCTGCGCGTGCTGCAGGAAAAAGAGATTGTGCGGGTGGGCGGCAACCAGCCCATCAAGGTAGATTTCCGCTGCGTGGCCGCCACCAATAAGAATCTGGAGGGGCTGGTGAAGGCGGGCACCTTCCGCCCCGATTTGTACTACCGGCTGCACGTCTTCTGTATCGATCTGCCGCCGCTGCGCGAGCGCCGCGAGGATATTCCCCTCCTGATGGCGCACTTCCTGAATAAGTTCTGCATGATGACCAGCCGGCCCGTGCCGCAGATTTCGCCGGAAGCGCTGCAGGTGTTGATGAATCACGAGTGGCCGGGCAACGTGCGCGAGTTGGAGAACGCCGTAGAGCGCGCGCTCGTGGTCTGCCGCGGCCCGGAGATCAAGCCCGCGGATTTTTCCTTTCAGTTCCAGATGACCGGCGCGCCGAGCGGCCGGACGCTCGAAGACGTGGAGCGCGTCCATATCGAGCGGGTGCTGCGGGAAACCGATCACAATCTGTCCCGCTCGGCGCGCATTCTGGCTATCGATCGCACCACTTTGTATAACAAACTGAAGCGCTACGGCTTGAAGTGACGTGATCCAACTGTTGGGCATCGAGGTTTCGGCGGACGTGCTGGGCGGCTTGGCCGTTCAATTGGCGCCCATCTTCCGGATGGCGTGCCAGGTGCGGCCGGAGCGCCCGAACGCCGCCTTCGCGCGCGACCGCATGCGCAACCAGTATCACTCGACCGCCATCCTGCAATCCATACAGCCGCTGGTCGAGCCCGGCGCCCGGCTGCTGGCGGTAACGTCCCTGGACCTGTATGTTCCCGTGCTCACCTTCGTGTTCGGCGAGGCGCAATTGAGCGGTAGTTGCGCGGTGGTCTCGTTGCATCGTTTGCGGGAGGAATTCTACGGCCTGCCGGCGCGCGAAGAAATCATGCGGGAGCGGCTGGTAAAGGAAGCCGTCCACGAGTTGGGCCACACTTTCGGGCTGCGGCATTGCGACGACTGGCGCTGTGTGATGACGTCCAGCCACGGCGTGGAGCGCCTGGACGTGAAGCGTGCGGAGTTTTGTTTTCTGTGCGGGCGGGTGGTGGCGGCTGCGCGCGCGGCAGCGGTGGCGTAGCGTGGCGCGTTTTGCCGCTGCGAGAATAGCCGTAACGAATTGAGCCGCGCAGCGAAATTGGCCGGTGGTCCGGCGCCTACGAGGCCGCCGCAGGCTGCGGGACTGTCCTCATGGCCCGCCGGCACCAGAGATGATGAAAAACTACAATTGGAGGGCGGCCAATCCTGGCTGCAGCCGGCTTTCCAGCCGGCTTAGCCGCCTGAAAAGGCGGCTGCGGGCAAGATTGCCCGCCCTCCAAGCCGAAGCGCTTGCGGCGGTGCCCCACGCGGGGTCACACATTTGTGCCAACCGGCCCGGCCGGCGGCCCCGCTGAAGCGTGCGCCACGGGCAAGCGGCCAGTCATCATCAGAAGGTCCATAACACCAGATGGCCCGGGCGATGATATGTTTTCGACTTAGGGCTCCCTCAACAGCAGCGCGCGCGCTTCGCCCACCAGAAAGAGCGATCCCGAGACAAAGATGGCGTCATCACCCGCCGCTCCGCCGGCCATAGCCAGGGCCGCTTGGATATTCGGGGCCACTCCTACGGAATCGTGATCCGCCAGGTCGCGGATCGATTCCGGCCTGAGCGCGCGCGCTTGCGCCGGCGCCGTCACGATCACGTGCCCCGCCCGCGGAAACAGGATGGCCGCTATTTCCTCCACCGCTTTGTCGCGCATGGCGCCGTAGATCAGCCAGACATGCCGCGGTTCGTAGAAGCGGTCGAGATACTCGGCCAGCGCGCGCGCGCCCGCCGGATTGTGCGCGCCGTCCAAAATGATTTCAGGATTGCTGGACACCCGCTCCAGGCGCCCCGGCCACACGGTTTGCGCGAGGCCCTCCCGGATCGCGCCCGGAGCGATGCCCAACTGCCCGAGCGCGGCAATGGCGGTGCGGGCGTTCTCTACCTGGTGCTCGCCCGGCAGCCGGCAGCTCACGGGCATCGCGCCCCACATGAAATCGCTGCCCCGCGCATGCAGCGCCACGCCTGAAACGGCTACATCGGAACTTCGCGCCACGCCCACGCCCAGGGCCGCGGCGCGCTCTTCCAACACTCGCTCCGCTTCCGGCCGCTGCCGGGCGAAGACCGCGCGCACGCCTGGCTTCAGAATTCCGGCCTTTTCGCCGGCAATCGATTCCAGGCTTTTGCCCAGATACGCCTCATGGTCGAAGTCCACCGGGGTCACTACACACAATTCCGGCGTGACGGCGTTGGTCGCATCCAAACGGCCACCCAGCCCTACTTCCAACACGGCGAGCTGCACGCCGCACGCGCGAAACAGCAGTAGCGCCATGGCCGTCACGCTTTCGAAGTAGGTGGGATGCAGGTCGATGCGTTCCTGTCGCAGCAGCGTCTCGGCGCATGCATGCACTTCGTCGAACGCGGCCGCGAATTGGGCGGCGCTTACCGGGCTTCCGGCAACCTGGATGCGCTCGGCCGGTTCCACCAGGTGGGGCGAAGTGAACAGGCCGGTGCGCCACCCCGCGGCGCGCAGGCCGGACTCGATCATCGCGCAAGTCGAGCCCTTCCCGTTGGTCCCGGCCACGTGGACGATCCGGAAGGCTTCTTGCGGATTCCCCAGCGCTTCCAACAAAACGCCAATCCGCTCCAGGCCCAGCTTGGCGGTTTTAACCTCGTTGCCCAGCGCGTAGAGAAACCGGACGGAATCGGGATAGGTCATCTGGGCTGTGCGCAGCCCATCCGGGCTGCGGCCGCGTTAATCCACAAAGAATCGCAGCGCGGTGGCGATGTAGCTCTTCATCTCCAGCCGCGGCACTACCGCGTCCAGCATCCCGTGCTTCAGCAGAAACTCCGACCGCTGAAATCCGTCCGGCAGCTTCTGGCGGATGGTCTGCTCGATCACGCGCGGCCCGGCGAACCCGATCAGCGCGCCGGGTTCGGCGATGTTCAGATCGCCGAGCATCGCGAAGCTGGCCGTGACGCCGCCCGTGGTGGGGTCGGTCAGCACGCTGATGTAGGGCACGCCAGACTGGTCGAGGCGCATGAGCGCAGCCGAAATCTTAGCCATCTGCATCAAGCTCACCGCGCCTTCCTGCATGCGCGCGCCGCCGGAAGCCGACACGATCACGATGGGAATGCGCCGCGCAATCGACCGCTCGATCGCCCGCGTGATCATCTCGCCGACCACGCACCCCATGCTCCCGCCGATGAAGCGCGCCTCCATCGAGCAGATGTTCACCTGCCGCCCGCCCACGGCGCCGGTTGCCGAGATCATGGCATCGGAAAGGGAGGTGGCCATGCGCATCCCGTCCAACCGCTCGCGGTAGGGCTTCGAGTCGAAGAAATCCAGCGGGTCGGACGAGCGCAGCTCCGTATCCAACCGTTCATAATCGCCGTCGAACAGCAGCTTCAGCCGCGCGGACGCATCCATGCGTGTATGCGCGCCGCATTTCGGGCACACATTCCAGTTGGACTCCAGGTCCTTCTTCCAGATGATCTGCCGGCAGCCCTCACACTTCAGCCACAGGCCCTCGGTGCGCAGTTTGCGCGAAGCGTCGTTGATCTGCGCCACCTTGGCCGGCGCCGCGTTTTCCTTCTTGAACCAGGACATAGTAATTCGACTACCTTAGCGCGGGTAAGGATGCCCCCGCAAGGTGGCGAAGGCCCGATAAATCTGCTCGGCGAGCATGGCGCGCGCCAATTCGTGCGGAAAAGTCATGCGCGAAAGCGAAAGCAGCAGGTCCGTGCGTGCCCGCCAGTCCGCGGGCAGACCGTCCGCGCCGCCCACCACGAAGACCAGGTCGCGGCCCTCCATCTCAGCCTGTGAAACCAGCGAAACGAAGCCGGCCGTATCCATGGCTTTGCCGGCGGGATCCAAGAGAATGCGGCGTGCCGCGGGATGCTTCGTCCAAAGATCCGTGCGCTCGGGTTTGATCTCGCGCATCTCGCAAGGCGCGTAGCGGCTCGCCCGGCTCACGAAATCGGCGGAAATGGCGTTAGCATGCGCGTCGCGCGGCTTGCCGATAAAGTACAGAAAAATCTTCACTCCGGCGGGATCTCGACGATCCTGGCGTTGCGCCACAGGCGCTCCAGATCGTAATACTCGCGGGATTTCGGAGAAAAAATGTGTACCAGGAAATTACCGTAGTCGGCCAGAATCCATTCGGCCTGGTTGTAACCCTCCACGCTGAATGGATGCTCCCCGGCCCGCTTTAACCGCGATCCCACCTCGTCCGCGATGGCCTGCACATTACGCGCGTTGGCGCCCGTACAAATCACGAAGTAATCCGCGAAGGCGGTGATGGCGGTCAGGTCCAGCACGCGGATGTCTGTGGCTTTCTTGGATTCAGCGGCCCGGACTGCCATCAGCCAGTCCGGTGTTTCGGATCGCGATTCGGTTGGGGATTCCGATGAATGGCTCTCTTGCCGGTCGGTGTGCGTTACGTCAACCTTTGTCAGAACACGCTCCCTGACCGTATCGTACTACAATATAGGTACCTCTTCATGCGTTTTCTCCTCCTAGTAACGGTCGGTTCAGTACTATTGCGCGCCGCTCCGCAAGGGCCGCTCGCGGCGCCGGCAGCGGTCCAGGCGGAAGACGCCGACGTGCTGCGCGCGCGCCTGAATATCCAGCGCTTGCGCGCCATGGTCGACGCCGGCGCCCTGCCGCGCGTGCAACTCGAACAGGCTGAAGACGCCTTGGGCGATGCGCGGGATATGGCCATACTGCGCCGCGCGATGTACGGCCCGGAGCTTACCGCGGAACAAGCGGACGAGATGGTGGCCGCCGCCCAGCGCCGCCTCGATCGCCGTCAAAAACAATTCGACCGGGTAGACGCGCTGATCGATTCGGGTCTCGCGGCCAAGAACGACCTTGAGCCTTTGGCGGCTCAGGTCGACTTCGCGCGCAAGGAATACGATCTCGCCGTTTCGCGCCAGAAGCTGTGTCATGAACTGGTCGAAATGGCGCGCGCCGAGCAGAACCGCCCTCATGAACAGGCCGCCACCGGCAGCCCCGCCGCCCTCCATTACGATGGCGCGGGTGTCTTCACGCCCGCCCAATTCCAGCAGATCTCCGGCGCCTTCGAGCGCCGCTT
>JBEKIM010000460.1:0-5518 GCA_050011755.1 Bryobacteraceae bacterium
CCCCCACCGAAAGAATCCTGCTGGAACGCATGGCCGTCGCCCATTGGCTGCTCATGCGCACGGATCGCATTGAAGAGAGTGTCTTTACCGCCACCGACCCGGGCGCAAGACAATTCGCCCTGCTCGACCGCGTCTCCGCCCAGCGCGCCCGCCTCGAGCGTTCTTTCAGCACTGCCATGCGCGAACTGAAGCAGTTGCAAAACGAGCGTCGCGCCCGCACCCAGCCGGAGCCCGTGCAGCCGGTGAAAAGCGAACCCGCCGTCGCAACTCCCGCGCACCGGCCCGCTCCGCCGCCCGCATACGTAATGTCCGCCGCCCCGGGCGCCCAGCCGCTCTCCTGCGCCCCTATCTCCCAGGATACCCGTTAGCTCCCCGCCCCCCTGCTCTTTGACAACCTGGCAAACGACTCCAAGCAGTCCACCCAATCTGTCCCTTAACCAACCATTCGGAAGCCGCAACCCACCACCCGCAACCCGCAACCCACCACCTGCAACCCACGACCCGCAAACCCACCACCAATAGATTCAACCACATAGGCTTTGATCGTCAATCGCCCGCGGATGATATCCAACTAGCAATAAGTTAGCCCCGCGCAGGCTGCCCGCCCTCCAAGGCGAAGCGCTTTCGACGTTGCCCACGCGGGTCTCGCCGCCGTTTCACCCGCATCCGCGTGGGCGTCCGCTAAAGCGTGCGGCGCGGGCCGCGGAGCCTCGGTGGAGCGGGACTTAAAAGTCCCGCCGGCACGCTGAAGCGTGCGCCACGGGCAAATGGCCCTGCAAGCGAATCAGCTCCGTCACAGGCAGCGGCACCACCTCGCCCGCCACCTCGCCAATCACCTCGGAAGTGTGCGCGAACGCCAGTGGATCCCCCGTCACGAAATGCACGATGCGCCCCTCGCCGCTGCCGGCCGGATCGGAACCCATGCTTCCGTTCACCGCCCGCGCCAGCGCCTCCGCGCTATCCACCAGGGTCACATCCGATCCCACGGCGCGCTGGATGGCATCGTGCAACAAAGGATAATGTGTACATCCCAATATGAGTGTGTCAATGGCGGCACGATCGCCCAGGTAATGGCCGAGCAGCAGGTCGCACTCCGGCGAACCGGCCAGGCCCTCTTCCACGATGTGGACCAGCATGGGACAGGCGCGCGCCCAAACCGTGAGGCCGCGCTGTTCGAGACGACGCTGGTATGCGCGGCTGGCGATGGTACCCTTGGTGCCGATCACGCCCACGCGTCCGCTGCGGGTGAGGCCGGCGGCGGCTTCCACGCCGGGTTCTATCACGCCCCAGATGGGAACCTCAAAGTGTCCAACCAATTCAGGCAAGGCGGATGCGGACGCCGTATTGCAGGCAATCACTACGCCTTCGACGCCCAACTCGCGCAGAAACTCCGTAATGCCGTAAGCAAATTCAGCGACCATCGCGGCGGGCTTGCGGCCGTAGGGGACACGCGCCGTATCGCCCAGGTAAATGAAATCGCGATGTGGCAGCTTGCGGCGCAGCGCCTTTAACACGGTCAGGCCGCCCACGCCCGAATCGAAGATGCCGATGGGCCGGACGAGCGGGTATGGCAATCGTATTTCGCTCATTTAGGATGACTGTTCCCGCTTATCGCCGCTTGCACGTTGGGAACCGCGGGGGTTATGCTTCCATTCTAACGGATATGAGAATCCCAATTCCGACCTTAGCGATGCTCGCCATGGGACTCGCCCTGGCGCAAGAACCGGCCCGCCTCGAAAACCTGCGCGGCAAGACCATCATGCTGTTCACGCCCCATCCTGACGACGATACGTTCTGCTGCGCCGGCACTTTGTATAAACTGGCCAGGAACGGCAATCGCATCCATATCGTGATCTACACGAACGACGACAAAGGCTCATACGATCCCGACATGACCAGCGAGCGCCTGGCGCGCATCCGCATGCACGAAGAAGAGGAAGCCTGCCGCACCATCGGCATTTCCAAGGAGAGCATCCTGTGGCTGCAGTATCACGACGGCATGCTCGAATACGCCAACCCGCGCGACCTGGTGGAACAGGTGACCGGGCTGATCCGCAAGGTCCGCCCCGACGTCGTGCTGAGCGTGGACCCCGGCTCGGATTACGTGCGCTGGCACAAGACCGACCATCGCATGGCCGCCAATAACACCATGGACGCGATCCGTGCTGCCGAATGGCACCTGTACTTCCCCAACCAGCGGCTGCACGACGGGCTGGAGCCCTGGCGCGTGCCCGAAGAGTATTATTACTATGCGGGCAAGGATGCCAATTACTTCGTCAATATCGACGATGTAGTGGAAACCAAACTCAATGCCGCGGCGGCGCACGTGAGCCAATTCTCCCCGGCAGTCGACAAGTACCGGCCGGATTGGGATCCGGCGGCGCTGGAGAAACTGAAGGCGGAGTTACGGCAGATGGATAAGAAGGACGGGCACTACGTGGAGGGCTTCCGGCGGGCCACCGGCTTCAATCAGGAGTGAGGACACGGCGCGGATGCAGGCCGCGTGCCGCGCGGCCTTGCTATGCTTGACTTGGCGCCATGACTAAGTCCATCGATTCACCCACCGGCCGGCTGCTGGCGGGCCTGGCCGTCACACTGGCGGCCGTGGGGGTGTTCTCGTTTTATGCGCTGAGCCAGATCCGCGGCCTGGAGGATCTGCAGACGCGCACGGTGGACCGCAACCGCAAGGACTCCCTGCAGCTCCTGCGCATTCAGAACGATTTGAACCAACTGGGCATCGCCATGCGGGACATGCTTTATGGCGATGAACCCTACCCCCTGGCCGCCTGGAAAAGGCAGTTCGAGAACCACCGCAACGACCTCGAGGACGCCCTGCGGGTGGAAGCGCAACTCTCCCCCATCGCCCGCGAATCCAGCCGGCAGCGCTATCTGGCCGAGTCGCTGGCGCAGTTCTGGACCTCCGCGGACCACATGTTCGAACTCGCCGCGCAAGGCCAGGATCGCGCCGCGCGGGACATGATCCGCACTTCTCTCGAAGCCAGGGAGGCCACCCTCACCACCACCGTGGCCCGCCTGCTGGTGCAAAACAACGAGACCGAGGAAGAGGCCACGGCCCGCATTCAATCCATTTACCGGCGCGTGGCGCGCAACGTATACCTGTTCCTGGCGGCGGTCCTGCTGGCCATCTTCGGCACCACACTCTACCTGATTTACTCCAACCGGCGGTTGTTCCAGCACCTGGCCGCGGTGTCGGAGCATCGCAGCGACCTGGCGCGCAAGCTCATCACCGTGCAGGAGGAGACCCTGCACTCGTTGTCGCGCGAGTTGCACGATGAATTCGGCCAGGTGCTCACGGCCATCGGCGCCATGCTCCGCCGCGCCGAAAAGCGGCTGCCGCCCGATTCGCCGTTTTGCGTGGACTTGCGCGAAGTGCGGGAAGTGGCCCAGGTTACGCTCGAAAAAACCCGCAACCTTTCGCAGTTGATGCATCCCAGCATTCTGGACGATGGCGGCCTGGAAAAGGCCATCGACTGGTATCTGCCGGTATTCGAGAGGCAGACTGGAATTAAGGTACGATACGAGAAAAAGGGAACGGCTCCAGCGGTGACGGAGCGGGTGGCCATTCATGTGTACCGTGTGCTACAGGAAGCATTGAACAATCTGGCGCGGCATTCGGGCTCGGCGCAGGCCATCGTGAAGCTGGAGTTTCCGCCTGGACGCCTGCGCCTGGAAGTGGAAGATCGGGGCGCCGGCATGCCCGAGACAAGCAACGGCAGGACCCGCAAAGGCATCGGTATGACCGCCATGCGGGAGCGCGCCGAATTGCTCGAAGGCACCTTCGAAGTAGTGCGCCCCGGCGAAGGCGGCACGCTGGTGCGCCTGGATGTTCCTTTAACGGATGACTATGAGCAATGAAATCCCGGTAATGCTGGTGGACGATCATAGCCTGGTGCGCAAGGGCTTCCGGCGCATTTTGGAAGACGATCCCGAAATTCGGGTGGTGGGCGAAGCCACCAACGGCCTGGAAGCCATCAAACTGGCGCAGGAATTACATCCGCGGGTGATCGTGATGGATATGGCGATGCCCGGGCTGGACGGCGTACAGGCCACGCGGGAGATTCTGAAAAACGCGCCGGAGACCGCCATTCTGATCTTGAGCATGTATTCCGAGGAGAACTATGTGCGCAACGCCTTGGACGCGGGCGCGCGGGGCTACGTGCTCAAGGACGCGTTGGATGTGGACCTGGCTGGCGCCATCAAGGATCTGGCCGCGGGAAAGACGGTGATCGGTCCCGGCGTGCTGGCCCCGCACCGCGAGCCGGATCCCGATTACGAGCGCCTGACGCCGCGCGAGAAACAAATTCTGGAATTGATCGCCAAGGGGAATTCGAACAAGGAGATCGCCACGATTTTGAATTTGAGCGTGAATACGGTATCGGTGCATCGCGCGAATCTGATGTCCGCGCTGGGCATCCATCGCACCACGGAACTGGTGGTATGGGCTGTGAAAAAGGGGCTGGTGCAACTGCCGTGAACCGCCGGGAGTTCTTATTGGGCGGGCTCGCTTTAGGTCGCGCGTACGCGTCGCCCAACCGCATTGCAGCCGGCGCCGGCTTCCGCTTCACGGACGTCACTTCACCGGCCGGCATTCACTTCCTGCACAACAGCGGCGCGTTTGGAGAGAAGTACCTTCCGGAGACCCTGGGGCCGGGCTGCGCTTTTCTGGATTACGACAACGACGGATGGCAGGACATCCTTTTGATCAACGGGATGGATTGGCCGGGCCACGTGAAGCAGCACAGCACCATGCATCTATACCGCAATAACCGCAACGGCACGTTCACGGATGTGACCCGCGCCGCCGGCCTGGATGTGGAGATGTACGGTATGGGCGTGGCGGTGGGCGACTTCAACAACGACGGATTTCCGGATATCTACGTCACCTGCGTGGGCCAGAGCCGCCTTTTTCAGAACACCGGGAAGGGTTATTTCAGGGACATCACCGAGCGCAGCGGGCTCGGCGGAAGGCTGGGCTTCAGCAGTTCGGCGCTGTGGTTCGATTACGACCGCGATGGATTTCTGGACCTGTTCGTGTGCAACTACGTGAAATGGTCTCCCGCGCAGGACGTGTTTTGCAGCATGGACGCCAAGCACAAATCCTACTGCACGCCGGAAGCGTATCGCGGCGCTACCTGCTGGCTATTCCGCAATCGCGGCAACGGCACCTTCGAGGAGGTGACGGCCAAGAGCGGCATCTTCGACAGCAGTTCGAAATCGCTGGGCGTGGCCATGCTGGATTACGACCAGGACGGCTGGATCGACTTGATGGTGGCCAACGACACGCAGCCCAACAAGCTCTATCGCAACCAGCGCGACGGCACCTTTCAAGACATCGCGGTGAAAGCGGGCGTAGCTTTCAGCGAAGACGGCAAGGCGCGCGCGGGCATGGGAGTGGATGTGGCCGATTACGATAATTCGGGCATCGCCGGACTGGCCATCACTAACTTCGACAACGAAATGATCGGATTTTACCGCGGCACGCGCGGCGGCTTATACG
>JBEKIM010000461.1:0-5517 GCA_050011755.1 Bryobacteraceae bacterium
TAACCCTACTGACACCGTTTTCTTGACCCGGTCCGATTTCCAAACCGGATCGGAGCCGAATACCGTTGCCGTGGCGGATTTTAACAGGGACGGCAAGGCCGACATTGCTACAGTAAACGAGGGCAACGGCACGGTGTCGATACTCCTTGGCAACGGAGATGGCACGTTTGCGTCGCCGGTCAGCTATTCGATTGGCGATGCTGGGGACCTGGAAAGCCTCGCAGTGGGCGACTTCGATGGCGACGGCAAGCTCGACTTGGTTGTTGGCGGAGGACCGACAAATGTATTTGTGTTGCTTGGAAATGGAGACGGCACGTTCGGTCCACCAGTCAGCTTCCAGGCAGGCGGTTCTGCCAGCGATGTCGCTGTGGGAGACTTCAATGGAGACGGCAAACTCGACGTGGCCGTGAGCAACTCAGCCTACGACACGGTCGGCATCCTCCTGGGAAACGGCGACGGCACGTTTCAGCCCCCTGTGACTTATCCCGCGGGCGGCCGCGCAGAGTATGTGGCGGTGGGCGATTTCAACGGCGATGGCAAGCTCGACTTGGTCACCGCGAACGCGTATAATCCACCCGAAGGCATATCCGTTCTGTTAGGGAACGGCGACGGCACGTTCCAGCCCTACCTGTATTACCAAGCCGGCACTACTCCTCAATCGTTGACCGTGGCCGACTTCAACGGCGATGGCGTTCTGGACATAGCGGCCGGCAATGCCGGCGACAGCACCATTTCGGTTTTCGTCGGCAACGGGGACGGCACGTTTCAATCCCAGAAGGTTTATCCCGCAGGAACGATGCCGCTGTGGGAGGCCTCGGGCGATTTCAACGGCGACGGTAAGTTGGATCTTGCCGTGTCGGGAGAAGGATCGACGTCGGTTCTCTTAGGCAATGGCGACGGCACGTTCCAGGCTCCTCTGGAATTTCTAGGGGGGACTGCAGCGGATTCCGTAGCGGTGGCCGATTTCAACAGGGACGGAAAACTCGACCTTGTAACCGCCGACGAGCAAGCCAGCGCCGTTTCGGTTCTTTTGCAGAATGTCGCTCCGTCTGCGCTGCTCACACCAACGAAGCTCTTGTTCGGCAAGGAACTGCTGGGAACCACCAGCGCGCCCAGGGCGGCTATGCTTACGAATACTGGCACCGCCGCTCTGAGGAAAGGCTCCATCAAAACAACCAGCCCAGACTTTCCCGAAGAGAATACCTGTGGTTCGACAGTGGCGGTCAATGCGAGTTGCACAATCAGCGTCACCTTCGACCCCACGGAATCAGGCGCGCGAACTGGCGCCATCGTCGTCAATGACAACGCCGTGGGCAGTCCGCAGACGGTTTCGCTGTCCGGGACCGGCGTGGCAATTGAACTGAGCCCGGCGAAACTCGCTTTCGGCGACCACAAAGTAGGCACGTCCAGCGCGTCCCAAACCGTAACCGTAACGAACGTAGGAACCGCGACCGTGACCTTCGGTAGCCCCGTTATCACGGTCGCCGGGGACACAGCGGACTTTCCCCCAACCAACGGTTGCGGTGCCACACTCGGCGCTGGTGCGGCCTGCACGATCGGCGTCACTTTCACTCCCAAAGCCACCGGTGCCCGGCGTGCAACGCTGGAAGTGAACGATAACGGCGGGGGCAGCCCGCAGACAGTGGCGCTGTCGGGAACTGGAAAGTAAAGCCAAGGCGGCGACGGGCAAAGATGCGGGCCAGACCTCTACGGTGTCAAAAGTAGCGGTCGAAACTCAATCCTCCGTTTCGTGAGTTTGTGGACCTTCGTGAGGCCCAACCGATGTCCAATTTAGCTAAGGTGCACGCCGTTAGATATCGGTCCGGGGCCGACGAAGTTCGTTTTGCTGGAGCCGGGCGCGGTGCAGGAGTATATTTACCCTCTGAGCCGACTCATTTCACGATACGGCGGTGGTGTCGGGGGACCTTCCCTTTTAGGACGAAGTTGCCTAGTGGGCAGCGGCGGATGGCGGCGCATATCGCAGAACCGTGGTCAAGTCGATGCCGCGGATGATGTTGTTAGCATTGTACGTCAATCCCCAGGAATCGATTGTCGACATATCGGGGAAGATGCAGGCTTCCAGCACCGCGTCTTCGGAACCTTTGCCTACCCAGCCGCCACCTGCGGCGGTCGGGCCGCCAAACAGATCCGTGCCGCCCAGTTGGGTGCAATAGTAGGAGGCGGGGTTGCCGGGACCGGGCGAGTTCGGCGTCTCTTTGGCGTAGTAGGCCAGCGCGGCCAGTGTGGGAGTGGTGGCCCACAAGGTCTGGAGCAGGACGTGAATGCGCGAGCCATCCTTCTTCGAAGTGAACTGGCAGAACTTACGTTTGCCGGTCAGCACGAGCCAACTGGACTCGGGCCCATTGGTGTTATAAACCGGCTCGCGGACGATCACCTTGCCGCCGTTTGCCTCACAGTAAGCGGATGCGTCGCCCGTTTCGGGATCCGCGGCTTTCATGTTTCCGGCCGCCAATGCGAGGGCCGCGACGGCTGCGGCCATAAAGAACGAATGTTTCAAGATCATGCCTCCTTAAAAGGTTCCATCAGTTTAGCAGGTGGCGGCGCAACGCCCAAACGCGCGGCGGTTTCGACCAGACATTGCCACGTGCCATCGCCCAACGGGATTCCGTCCTGGCGCCTTTTGGCCTCGGCGCGCCATTCAGGATCGCCCGCCACCAGGACCTCGCTGTAGCCTTTAGCGGGCGCGGCGGATTTCACGGTATTTACCAACGACTCGATGCGCGGCTGAAATTCTTCGATGGGCATGAAACGGCCGGCGTCGATGGCCAGGAAGGTCTGGCTGGTGCGTGTGGGCTTGCCCTGGATACGGATACCGCCAACGTCCACGCTCATGGCGCCGCCGCCGAGCAGGCCGCAGAGGATCTCGACCAGCAGGGCGAGTCCGCTGCCCTTGTAGCCGCCCAGAGGCATGGGCATGCCGCGGATGGCCGCGTCGGTGTTAGTGGTTGGAACGCCGTCTGAATCGACGGCCCAACCGGCGGGGATGGTCACCTCGCCGTTCGTCAGGGCCTTGAAGATGCGATTGTTGGCGACGGTGGTGGTGGCCATGTCGAGCAGCCAGGGGCCCGGCACGGACATACAGATGGGATTGGTGCCGAGGCGCGGCTGACGACCCTGCCAGGGCGCGACGATGGGCGAGGCATTGCACATGACGATGCCAATCATGCCGGCCGCGGAGATCTTTTGGCCCCAATAGGCCGCGGCGCCGAAGTGGTTGGATTCGCGCGCGACGACCATGGCGACGCCGTGCTTATGCGCCAGGCGCACGGCATGCGTGCAGCACAGGTTCGCAATCTGCTGACCGGCGCCGTTGTTTCCATCGTAGAGAAGGCAGGCTCCGGATTCCGAAACGACGCGGCCTTCCGCGGAAGCATCCAGATCGCCGCGTTCCACCTGTTCTACGTAATAGGGCAGCAATTGCACGCCGTGCGAATCGACGCCGCGCAGGTTGGCGGAGACGAGCGATTCCGAAACCAGGTGGGCGATGGGGCGCGGGAAGGCGGCGGCTTCGAGCAGGCCGGCCGCCCAGGACGTGAGGTCTTCGGCTGAAATAATTGGCATCTGGACAAACCCCTGCGCTGACGATTTTGAAATGGGCGGCCTACGAGGCCGGGGCTGGGAGGGCACCCCGGCTGCGAGCCTGTCCTCCTGGCCCTAGGGGCCACCAAATATGATGAAAACACAATCGGAGGGCGGCCAATCTTGGCGGCAGCCCCCTTTTTAGGCGGCCGAGCCGGCTGAAAGCCGGCTGCGGGCATGATTGCCCGCCCCACGGTGCGTTTTCTACCGGTGCCCCACGTCAAGATAATAGAATAAACCTGTGCCCGCATTCACATTCGAGGAAGCCCGGCGTTGTGTCTTGGACAGGGTGCGGAGCGCGCGCACGACTCCGCCGCAGGAGAGCGTAGCGCTGGAAGCGGCCGCGGGGCGTGTGCTGGCCGAGCCTGTGGCGGCGGATCGCGACTATCCAGCCGTGGCACGCTCGGTGCGGGATGGATATGCCGTCCGCGCGATGGATTTGCCGGGCGAACTGGAGGTCGCGGGCGAGGTGCGCGCCGGCGAGAGTTTTGGCGGCGAGGTAGGGGCGCGGCAGGCGGTCGAGATCATGACCGGGGCGCCGGTGCCGCGCGGCGCGGATGCGGTGGTGATGGTCGAATACGTCCACCGCGAGGGCGGGCGCGTGAGGATCGACGACGGCGCGGCGGCCGGACAGTTCATCAATCCGCGGGGAGCGGAGGCGCGCGCGGGCGAGGTGCTGCTGCACGCCGGGAAGCGTCTGGACTATACCGATGTGGCCATGCTGGCGGCCGCCGGACGGGAAAACGTGCCGGTATACGCCGCGCCGCGCGTGGCGATTATCGCGACGGGCGATGAGATTGTGCCGGTGTCCGCGACGCCGCGCGATTTCCAGATCCGCAATTCGAACGTATACTCGCTGGCCGCACAGGTGGCACGGGCCGGCGGGGCGCCGCAGATTCTGCCCGTGGCACGCGACGAGATGGCGCACACACGCGCGTCGATCGAGCGCGGACTGGCGGCCGATTTGCTGCTTCTTTCGGGCGGCGTGTCGGCGGGTAAGTACGATATCGTGGAGCGTGTGCTGGCGGAGTTGGGCGCGGAATTCTTCTTCGACCGGGTCCTGATTCAACCGGGCCAGCCGCTGGTTTTCGGCCGGGCGCGCGGCAAATTCTTCTTCGGTTTGCCGGGTAATCCGTCGTCCACTATGGTGACGTTCGAGATCTTCGCGCGCGCGGCGGTTGAATTGTTGGGCGGCGAGGAAGAGGTGGCGCTGCACATGCCGTTTGCGCGACTGACGGAGGGTTTTCACCACCGCGCGGGGCTGACGCGGTTCCTGCCGGCGCGACTGAGCCCGGACGGTGCGGCGGTGACGCCCCTGGCCTGGCGCGGATCGAGCGATGTGCCGGCGCTTACGCGCGCGAATGCCTATATGGTGGTGGATGCGGATCGACCCGAATGGCAGGCGGGAGATTGGATCAGGGTACTGCGCAAGTGAGCCGGATGAAGAAACTCTCGCATTTCGACGACGCGGGCAGCCCGCAAATGGTGGACGTTTCCGGCAAGCCGGAAACCCGCCGCACGGCGCGCGCCCATGCTTTTGTGCGCATGCGGCCCGCGGTGTTGCGGAGCCTGCCCGGGAATCCCAAGGGGAACCCTTTGGAGATCGCGCGCATTGCGGGCATTTCGGCCGCCAAGAAATGCGCGGACCTGATCCCGCTGTGCCATCCCCTGATGCTGACGCACGCGGATGTAGAAGTGCGGGTGGAAAGAGCGGGCGTGCGCATCGTGGCCTGCGCGGCTACGACGGCGCAAACCGGCGTGGAGATGGAGGCGCTCACGGCCGCCGCCGTGGCGGCGCTAACGGTCTACGACATGACTAAGGCGCTGGACAAATCGATCGAGATTCAGGATTTATATTTGCTGGAGAAAACGGGCGGCAAGAGCGGCGAGTACCGGCGGACCCTGAAGCGGGACTTA
>JBEKIM010000462.1:0-5470 GCA_050011755.1 Bryobacteraceae bacterium
GCGCGCTCGATCTGGTTCAGGAGGAGCTTAAGGTGCGCAACGATATTTATACGCACGATGCGCTGGCCTGGGTTCTCTTTCAAAGGAAAGACTTTGTGCGCGCCGAAGAATCCGCGCGAGTAGCGGTGGCCCTGGGCACTCCGGAGCCGACGTTTTACTATCACGCCGGGCGCATCGCCGCCGCGCTGGGTAAGCCGGATGAAGCGCGTAAATTGCTGAGCCGGGCACTGGAATTGAATCCCTGGCGCACGAACTAGCACGACGTGGCGGCGAACTGAAGTTCACCGCAGCACGCTGAAGCGTGCGCCACGGGCTGCGCGTTATACTGAATCCATCGCAGTGGTCAGGGTTTATCAGAAAGTTGCCGGATGGGGCGTTTGGGCTGTCGCGAGCGTCTTGTTGGCGGCCGCAGTTGGCGCCGCGGTGCCCGTTCGCCTGATCGTGTTGGATTCGGCCGGCGAAGCTGAGCGCATCCTGAAACAGTTGCAGAACGGCGCGGACTTCGCCGTATTGGCGCGCGAAAAATCCACCGATGCCACCGCGGTCGACGGAGGCTATCTCGGCAAAATCGATCCCGCATCGCTGCGTCCCGAATTGCGCGACGCCTTGCAGGGGCTGCGGCCGGGCGAGATCTCACGCGTAATCAAACTGCCATCCGGCTACGCCATCGCGAAAGTCCTGGCCGATTCCGAATTGGCCAAAGTGGACGATGCCGGCCGCGAGCGCCAGGCGGCTATCACCTCCGGCAGCAGCGTGCACTATGCGCCGGACCTGGACGGGCAATCGGAGTCGGTGGCGACCCTGCTCCAGATGCCCAAGCCGGCCAATTGGGATCAAGACCCCGAATTGATCTGCGAAGTGCACAAGAGCGCGTATGCCACGGCTATGGATCGGGTCGACCGCATGCTCGACCCGAACGACGAGCACAGCCTGGCGCGCAACAATGCCGGCCCCTACGATTGGGTGGAGGCCATCTTCACCAAAGGCAACCTCTACGCTTATCTGGGCGAGATGCCCAAGGCCATCGAGCAATTCGAGGCGGCGTACAAATACTCGCAGATGCATCTCCCGCAGATGGTGCCGATCATGGAGGAAGCCTTAGGCATCGCCTATCTGCAACAGTCCCGCATGGAGAACGATGTTTTTCGCGATCCAGGCGACCGCTGTTTATTCCCGCCGACCCCGGGCACGCGGTTTACGAAGACGGCCAGTTCCGAGAAGGCCATCCAGCATTTCATGAATTTCCTGGAGAGCGCGCCGGACGACATCGAAGCCAAGTGGCTGCTGAATGTGGCGGAGTCGACCCTGGGCAACTATCCGGATCACGTTCCGGCCCGGTTCCTGATCGCGCCGTCGTATTTCGCTTCCCCCGAGAATGTAGGCCGGTTTACCGATGTCGCGAAGGAGGCCGGATTGAACCTGTTCGCCATGTCCTCGGGCGTAGTCGTGGACGACTTCGACAACGACGGTCTGCTGGATCTCATCACCTCCGATTACGATACCTGCGCGCCGATGCACTTCTTCCATAACAATGGCGATGGCACTTTCAGCGACCGGAGCGCGGCCGCCGGCCTGACCCATCAACTGGGCGGACTGAACCTGGTGGAGACGGACTACAACAACGATGGATGCCTGGATGTCCTGGTGTTGCGGGGCGCTTGGGAGAAGGGCCCGCAACGCATGTCGCTGCTGAGGAACAATTGCGACGGCACCTTTACCGACGTGACCAGGGCGAGCGGCCTCTCCCAGCCGACCAACTCCCAAAGCGCGGTCTGGGCGGACATCAACAACGATGGACTGCTCGACCTGTTCGTGGTGAACGAGCGCGGGCCCAGCCAGCTTTATCTGAATAAAGGGGACGGAACCTTCCAGGACATTTCGCATTCCGCGGGCATCGACCGCAGCGCGTTCTCGAAGGGCGTAGCCGCGGCGGACTACGACGGCGACGGCTACGTGGATTTCTATGTATCGAACATCAACAACCTTCCGAACTATCTGTATCACAACAATCACGACGGCACTTTCACGGATGTTAGCGCGCAAGCCGGTGTGCCGGGAACCGGCCGCAGTTTCTCCACCTGGTTCTTCGATTACGACAACGATGGCTGGCCGGATCTGTTTGTGGCCAGCTTCTTCAAATCGATCGAAGAGACTATGAAGACCTACATGGGGTTGCCGTTCAACGCCGGAACGCTGAAGTTGTACAGGAACATGGGCGACGGCACATTTAAGGATGTGACCAAAGAAGCCGGCCTCGAGCGCGTCTACATGCCGATGGGTTCCAACTTCGGCGACATCGACAACGACGGCTACCTGGACATCTATCTGGGCACGGGAAGCCCGTCGTATGCCTCGCTGGTGCCTAATGTTCTGCTGCGCAATAAGGACGGAAAGTCTTTTGTAGATGTCACGGCTTCTTCCGGCACGGGCGATCTGGATAAAGGTCACGGCGTGGCGTTCGCCGACCTGGATAACGACGGCGACGAAGATATCCTGACTTCGATTGGCGGCGCCACCCCCGGCGACCGGCACGTCTTCCGGCTCTTTGAGAACCCCGGCAACGGCAACGATTGGATCGTGCTGCGGCTGGTGGGAGTGAAGGCCAACCGGGCGGCCATCGGCGCGCGCATCAAGGTCACCGTGAAGAACGAAGGCAAGGAGACGCGCGCAATCTGGCGCACGGTAGGCAGCCAAAGCTCGTTCGGCGGCTCGCCGCTGCGCCAGCACATCGGGCTGGGAAAATCGGCCGAGATCCTGAAGATCGAGATCTGGTGGCCGGGGACGCCCGCGCCGCAATCGTTCTCGAACGTGGCCAACCGCCAGTTCATCGAGATCAAAGAAGGCGCGGCGGAATTCACGAAACTCGCCTACCGGCCGTACCGGCTGGGTGGCGCAAACAGAAAGACCCCATGAGGGGGAAAGCAGCATTGGCCGCGCTGCTGTGGATGGGCTGCGCGGCGGCAAACTTATGGGCGGCGGAACGCTATGCGGCCAGCGGCGTGATTCTGAAGATCGACCGCCCGCATCACACGTTTGTGGCGTCATGCAAGGCGATTCCCGGATACATGGAAGCCATGGCGATGCCCATCCCTGTACACGACGCCAAGCTGCTGGACGGCCTGCGGCCCGGCGCCATGGTGGAGTTTACGCTGGTGGTGACCTCCAGCGACGCGTACGCCGAGGACCTGAAGATCCATCGATACCAAAGCACAGAGCGCGAGCCGCTGCAGGCGGGCAGATTGCAGCTTCTCGAAAGCTTCGGACAGCACGACCCGGCGGCGCGGGAGTTGGGCGTGGGCGAACCGGTTCCGGATTTTACGCTTACGGATCAAACCGGGCAAACCGTCCGCCTATCGCAATTCGCGGGGAAGGTGGTGGCGGCCGCATTTGTTTATACCAGTTGTCCCCTGCCGAACTATTGCTTCCGGCTCTCGAACAACCTTGGGCAACTGCAGAAGCGCTTCGCGGACCGCATGGGACGGGATTTGATCCTGCTGAGCGTCACGATCGATCCGGTGCACGACACGCCTCAGGTGCTCGAAAAATACGCCGCCACCTGGAAGGCCGATCCGAAGTCATGGCATTTTCTTACCGGACCGGAGGCCGACGTGAAGACGGTGTGCCGCGGCTTCGGTGTGAATTTCTGGCCGGACGAAGGAGCACTGACCCACTCGCTGCACACGGTGGTGATTGACCGCCAGGGAAAGCTGGCCGCCAACTTCGAGGGCAATGAGTTTAGCGCCGTGCAGTTAGGGGACTTCGTGGACGCGGTGATCCGGCGGCCGTAGCGTCCGTCCGTACTTCTACAGGTCTTCGTTCGTAATGGAGTTGAAGACGGTCCGGTTGCTGCGCCCCCCAATGGATCTTTCCGCCGTCATCATGCCTTGATGGTAAAGGGCGATGTCGTCGGTGGGCATGTAGTGAATATAGTTCGTCAGACCGTAGGCGTTTTGCACCGCCTCTTCCGTACTCAGGCTGCTCCACGCTTCCGGGATGGGCGGTTCGGCCTTGAGCGCCCGCCATTCCCGGTAGTATTCTCCGGCGCGCTTCCACGGGCAGTCCAACGTGTTGTCGAGCGAGGCCAGGAATTTGTGGGTGCACTCGTGAATGACCGTATCCGTGGCGCCCTCAAAGTTGTGTATCGCCAGTTTCCCGAAATCGAGGAAGATCTTGCTGTCGTTCTTGTAATCCTTCAGATTCACGTTCAGGCATTTGCCCTCCCCGCCTTTCAGCACGCTGGTGACGATCTGGACTTTCTCGGAAATCGTTTTGCTGACGTAGCCGTTGGGCGGCGCGCCGAAGGAACCCTTCGGTTCGAAATATTCGAGGCCGTACTCCTTAAAATGCAAGTCTCCCGAGTGCATGCCGGCGGAGAGTTTCAACAGCAGGCCTTGCATCCGGTGGAGAACCGCAAACAATTGGTTGGACGATTTCCCGGTCCGGAAATTCGCCTCGACGTGGATCAGAAGATCGGTCGGCAGGTGCGAGGCGGCCTCTTCCCGATTGACGCACTGGGTTTCGACCTGCAAGGCTTGAATCGTTTGCAGAAGCGCCTGATCCACGAAAGCGCGCGCCTTCGAAACGCTGTAGACCAGGACGTCCTGTTCTTGTATGGTCAGCGGATCGGCCGCGGTCACTAGAAAATCCGCGATTTGAAACGTTTGTGCCATGGTCAAGGATTCTATCACGTTCGAGGCGGTGCGGCGGGCGCGGCGCGAATCGTTACCAGGTGCTGGCCGCGCGGGAGGAAGATGGCGTTTGGACCGGCCGTTTCGGGCGCCGTATCGGCTCCGTCGATCTCAATGCGCACGGGCTTGCGATTCAATATCGCCAGGGCGCGCGCGGAACTGCGGTAGGCGAGTTCGACGGCGTCGGCATCCATCGATTGGCCGGATGTCAGTTCGCCGTTGAAGTGCGTGACGCGCAGCGCGGGCGAATCGCCGCCAGGGCCGACGGAATGCGCACCGGCGGGGAGAAAAAGCCACGCATCGTTTCGCACCGGCCAGGCCAGATCGTCTACCAGGGCGGGCCCGGACCAACGCATCGCCACGCCGTGGGGAGATTCGACCATCACCTTTTCACCCACGATTTCCGCACGCGTCACCACCGCGGCCGAAGCCGGCAGCAGAGCCAGATCGGGCGGCAGAATGGAATTCTCGAAATAAAGCGCAACCTGGGCGAAGGCCCCGGCTGCCGAGTGCGCCACTTCGAACAGTTCCGCGCCGGTCTGCTGCTTGGTGGGGTAGACGTTCTGGTAACGATCCACGATATTCAAGTCGATAGCCAGGCGATCCTGGCGCGCCGTGAGGGGGCGATAACGGCGGGCGATCTCCTCGTAGCGCTGCGGCGCCTCGTTCCAGACCGTGGCGGGGTCTTCGACCAGGAAGGTGAAGTTGTGGTGATCGAGAAGCGGCAGGAGTCGCGCGGAATCGGCGCCGATGGCGTCGCGCATGGAAGTGTCCAGGCGGTC
>JBEKIM010000463.1:0-6052 GCA_050011755.1 Bryobacteraceae bacterium
TCCTTCCCGGCTTACTCGATGACGCTGTTCATCATTCCCGCCAGCCAGAACGCGATGACCGTACCCCAGCCGGCGATTACCGCGGTAGCGAGCGCGGCTTCGTACGACAACACCGGAGTCGCGCCGGGCGAGTTTGTGGCGATTTTCGGGCAGTCGCTCGGCCCCCAAACGCCACAGTTTGGCGCGGCCGACTCTACCGGAAAACTGCCGACGACGCTGGGCGGTGTCCAGGTCCTTTTCAACGGGTATCCGGCGCCAGTGGACTATACTTCGGCGGGTCAGATCAACGCCATCGTGCCCTTTGAAGCGGCGCTCTTCAGCACAGTGAATGTGCAGGCAATCAACGAGGGCAACGCGTCCGCCGCGTTCTCGCTGGCGGTGGTGAGTTCGCTTCCGGGGATGTTCACGGCAAAGGGCACGGGTTCAGGCCAGGCCGCCGTGCTGAATCAGAACAACACCGTGAATAGCGCCTCGAATCCCGAGCGGGTGGGGAATGTTCTGCAGATGTTCGCGACCGGAGATGGTGCGCGCACGCCGCCGGAAATCGACGGGCGGCTGCCCTCCACTGTTTTGACGAAACCCGCGCTGGCCTGTGCGGTAACCATCGGCGGCCTGAATGCTACGGTGACTTACTGCGGCGCAGCGCCTGGGTTTGCCGGACTGTTTCAGGTCAATGTGAAGATTCCCGAAGGCGCCGCGCCCGGAAACAACGTGCCCGTGCAGGTAACCGTGGGAACCGCGGCCAGCCAGCGCAACGTGACTATAGCGGTTCAGTAGGCGGGGGCGCAGCGGCTGCGTCACGGGCTTCATCGATGAGAACGTGAACGATAACACATCCACGGGCGCGCACAACGTCATGATCCGCCCGCGATCGACAACCACCAGGCTTGATCCAGCCTGGCGGCCTCGACACCCCAAAGGCCGAGCGAATCGCCCCGCATACTTTCATCGTCATTCAGGATTTCAGCCGGAGATTGCGCGAGGGCGTCGGGGCGGATCCCAGCGCCAGCGGATCTCACCGCCAGTGGGTAGGTCCGGTAATTGATAGGATGGAACGAGGGGTTGGCAATGAGCATCGAAATCCAGGCGCCTGAGCTTGAACGCCGGCTCCGGGAAGGCATCCAGAGCGGCCGGTTCCAGGACGTGGATGAACTACTCACCAAAGCGCTCGACGCGCTGTCGGCGTCCTTGGGCGGCGGTGCGGGCGCCCTCGATTGGTCGCAGTGCCCAGCCGTGGAAAGCGTCCCCGGCAAAGTCAGCGGCGCCTGGGTGTTCCGCAACACACGGATGCCGGTTGCCGCCGTATTCGAAAACCTTGAGGACGGCGTTACGATTGACGAACTGGTCGACCTTTACGCCGGTCTAACGCGGGACCATGTGAAAGCAGTCCTCGACTTCGCGGCCCGCGGCCTGGGAGCGCCCGCGCCTGCACACTGATGCACATGACCTACACGGACCATGGTTCGATTATTATACGGGGCGCGCGGGAGAACAACCTCAAGAACGTCTCGCTCGATATTCCGAAGCGTAAGATCAGCGTATTTACGGGGGTGTCGGGCTCGGGCAAATCCTCGCTGGTTTTCAACACCATCGCCGCGGAGAGCCAACGGCTGATCAACGAAACCTATCCGGCATTCGTGCAACAATTCATGCCGCATTACGGCCAGCCCGACGCCGATTTACTGGAAAACATTTCGGCGGCCATCATTGTCGACCAGCAAAGGCTGGGGGGCAACCTGCGTTCGACGGTGGCGACGGTGACCGATACGGCGCAAATGCTGCGGGTTCTGTTTTCGAGGATGGGCAAGCGGCGGCTGCCCGCGCCGGGCTATTATTCGTATCACGATCCGCGGGGCATGTGTGCGACTTGCGAAGGCGTGGGCCAGGCGGCGGCTATGAATATGGGCGCGGTGGTGGACGAAAGCAAGTCGCTGAACCAGGGGGCGCTGATCGCGCGGGGTTTTGAAGTGGATGGCTGGTGGTGGGCCGTCTATGCCCGGTCGGGCATGTTCGATCTGGACAAACCCATCCGCAAATACACGGCCGAGGAACGCGCCAACCTGTTCGATCTGGACGACGGGCGCAAGATCAAGGTGGACAAGATCAACCTCACCTATCTGGGCGTGGTGCCGAAGCTCAAGCAGTCGTTGGGCGGCAAGGACCCAGAGGCCCTGCAACCCCATATCCGGGCGGAATACGATCGCATCTACACGCGCACGATCTGCCCTACGTGCAAAGGGGCGCGGCTGAAGGCGGAGGCCCTGGCGAGCAAGATCTCCGGCAGGAATATCGCCGAATTGTCGGCCATGCAGGTGAGCGACCTGGCGCGGCTGGTGCGCGGCATCGAGGCGCCGCAGGTAGGGCCGATGCTGGCGGCGCTGGCTACGCGGCTGGAGAACCTGAACACCATCGGGCTGGGCTATCTCAGCCTGGACCGGGAGAGCTCGAGCCTGTCGGGCGGAGAGAGCCAGCGGGTGAAGATGGTGCGGCATCTCGGCTCGTCGCTGACCGATATCACCTACGTATTCGATGAGCCTTCGGTGGGGCTGCATCCGCACGACGTGGGGCGGATGGCCGGATTGATGCAGCAACTGCGGGACAAGGGCAACACGGTGCTGATCGTGGAGCACAAGCCGGACATGATCGCCATCGCCGACCATGTGGTGGACATGGGTCCGTATGCCGGCAGCAAGGGCGGCGAAGTGGTCTACGAGGGCGATTTCGCGGGGCTTTTAACCTCGGGCACGCCGACCGGCAACCACATGAAGAAGCACCAGCCGATCAAGGAGAAGGTGCGTAAACGCAGCGGCGTACTGAAGGTCGCGCACGCCCGGCTGAACAATTTGAAAGACGTGTCGGTGAGCATTCCCAAGGGCGTGCTGACGGCGGTTTCGGGGGTGGCGGGCGCGGGCAAGTCGTCGTTGATCGTGGGCTGCCTGCCGCAGGCCTATCCGGAGACCATCATCATCGACCAGAACCTGGCACGCGGCTCGCGGCGGTCGAACACGGCGACCTATACCGGCATTCTGGACAACGTGCGCAAGGCCTTCGCCAAGGCCAACTCCGTGGACGCGGCGCTGTTTTCGGCCAATTCCAAGGGGGCGTGTCCGGACTGCAACGGGCTGGGCGTCATCTATACCGACCTCGGCCATCTGGATCCAATGGCCACCACCTGCGAGACGTGCGAGGGCAGGCGATTCCAGCCCGAAGTGCTGGCGCACCGGTTGCGCGGCAAGTCCATCAGCGACGTGTATGAGATGAGCATCGCGGAGGCGCTGGAGTTTTTCATCGAGCCGGGCATCGCCAGGATTCTGCAGGGGCTGGACGATGTGGGTTTGGGCTATCTGACGCTGGGCCAGCCGCTCTCGACGCTGTCGGGCGGGGAGCGCCAGCGGCTGAAACTGGCCGCGGAACTGGGGCAGAAGGGAAACATCTATGTGCTCGACGAGCCCACGTCGAGCCTGCACATGAACGACGTGGATACGCTGATCGGGCTGTTCGACCGGCTGGTCGACACGGGCTCCACGGTGATCGTCATCGAGCACAATCTGGACGTGATCGCGCGGGCGGACTGGGTAATCGATCTGGGGCCGGGCGCGGGGCACGAGGGGGGCACGGTGCAGTTCGAGGGCGTGCCGGGCGATCTTGCGCGGGATGGGAAGACGCTTACGGGACGTTATTTGTCGGAGCGGCGGGGCTGAAGAAGGGAAAGCTATGAACCTGGAGCGGGACTGGAGACCCTCTGCAGGCGTAGACGCCCGCCCCGGCGACGCCAGGCCCGGAGGATAGAGAGTGAAGCATCGAGTAACTTCGGGGTCATGTTTCATCTTCAAACGTGAAACATACAGAACGCAAGAAAAAAGAGCATCAGGGCTCCGGGCGCAAAAGGGTTTGATTCAACCGACAAACTTCCTCGATCTGGTCCTTCAATCGATAGTAATTTGCAATCCACTGCTCCACCCCGTGCTCTGATCCGGGCGAAGGCCGATGTGCCGGACTTTGCCACCCGGTCCGCTCACCGCCAGCACCGAGACGGGATGGCCTTCGGGAGGTTGGCCGCCAGCTTGTCGCGCCGCCGTTCGGCGTCCTTATGTTTCACTACATGAGATGTCCAAATTCCAGAGCGGGACTTAGAAGTCCCGCCGGCACGCTGAAGCGTACGCCACGGGGAAGCGGCCAGCGATCACGATCCGCGTGAAGTTACTTCTCCTTGACGGGGAGCAGCGTAGTTCCCATGTCGCTGGGCGAGGACTGTACACGGATGCTGCCGGCGGGCGGCTCGGGCATGCCGCTGCTAATATCCGGCGGCCGGACGGCCGGGCCGCGGGCGTGCGGGCGCTGTCCCACTTGCCGTTGCTGGAGGGCGGCGCGCAGTTGTTGCTCGGGCACTTCCAAGGAGAGCGAGAGGCGCTTTCCATCCACCTTGAAGTTCATATCCTCGAGACTGAGGGCCGTTTTCTCCTGGGTCTGGACGACGCCGGCGAACCAGCGCAGCCCATCCGCCATATCGGCGACGTCTTTCTCGTTGCGCATGGTCATTTCGGCGGAAAGTTCGAAATCCGGACTGAGCCGCACGCCGCCGGTGAAAGCATCCGTGCGCTCCAGCCACTTCAGGGACAGGCCGATGGGCGCTTTGGCGGGGGCGGTGAGCGCTCCGGCCGAGACCATCCAGGCGTCGAATTGGCCTTCAAAACGCGCCAGCCCCTCGGCCAGCACGGGTGAAGGAGGAGTATTCTGGCCGCGGCGGCGAATGGCGGCCTTCACGTCGGCAGACTGCCCGATCACGGCGATGGATCCTTCCAGGAAGGCCACTACCATGCCATTTCCGGAAGACAGGATCGGTACGCCGAGGTAATCGCTCTTGACGCCGCGGAAGGCGCTCATGGATTCGATCCAGGCGGGATCGAGCAGACCGCGGACGATGACCAGCGAGGGCGCGGCCTTGCCGGGCGCCGGGGGCGCACCGCCGGCGAAGACAACCTCCTGCGCGTAATGGCTCCAATCGAGCGCGCCGAGACCGCCCTCGGGTTCCTGCCAGGTGGGCCGGAAGCTGGCCACTTCGGCTCGCATTTGCGGGGACATCGCCTGGCCTATCGGGGATGCGGCGATGCGGTCCATGTTGACTTCCATGACGACGCGCGCGTCGGGCATGATGAGTTCCAACATGGCTGGATCGGCGGCGGCTGCCAAACCGGGCAGGAACGCCGCAACTGCAAACAGACTACGCCAATCGGCCATACACGTTTCCTCTCTTATGGAATTAGCATCCTGAAGTTATCTGGAACAAGTCCACGATAGTTAGTTGCCGTGCGGCTGTCCGGTTACGCCGCCAATTGCGGCATACAAAATGCGGCACAGATTTGTGGCTTACAACATTCACCGTCGGGCGGGGTTTGAAATCATAGCGTGGGGAGGGAATATCGTGCCTAAAACTTCTGTTCGGCACTTTTGCCGGCATTTCGGGTCCGTTGCGGCTATCGCATTGGCGATGCCGGGCGCCTGTGCCGTGGCGCAGGGCAACCCAGACGCCGCCTGCGGGAATCCAGGTGTATACATTTTCGTCGGCGGGACGGGCGGTTTTAACGGCCTCCAGAATGGCGGCCAGTTCACCGAGCTTCTGCAAACCGGCCATGTGGGTCTCTACGAGCATGCCACGGCGGTCGCCGCGGCCGAAGAGCCACCGGCCGTCATGCAGAACATCGAGAGCGTGTTCGCCGGAACCGGACCCGGCCAGGCTGAACTCGGGCAGGTCGGCTGGAATTACTTCACGCTTCCGCCGAGCTACGGTTACTATCAGGCTGTGTACACACAAAACGGATTACATCCATCGGAAGCTAATGTGGACACACCGTCGGATGCCGTCCGTCCGGGACAATTGGAGGAGGCGCTGGAGGTTTGGCGGGAGTACGTGGAGGCGGCCAGGAGTGTGGGGATCGAAAGCGTCGCTCCGATCGTGGGCCCGAACGGCGCGAATGAACCAAAACTGGGAGATCACGTCTTTGCAACCAACCCCTACTACGCGCTCGAGCGCGGTGAAGCGCTTTACGGCAAA
>JBEKIM010000464.1:0-5451 GCA_050011755.1 Bryobacteraceae bacterium
AACGCACTCTCCGCGAATCCATAAGTGACAACCGTCACTTCCCTCGAGTGTTCATCTTCTTCCTGGGTGAACACCCGGCCGTAAGCCGGCGAGACTCCCAGAACCGCAAACAGTGAGGCGTTTACGCGCGCGCCGGTCACCCGCCGCGGAAGGCCGGCGCCCGAGATCTCGTAAGATTGCGTGCGATAAGTTCCCGTGGCGGCGAAGGACTGATTATTAGCGGCCACAAACAAATAGTCGGGGCAGGAAAAAGGTAGAACCGGGAAGCCTAAGCCTGGAACGCCCTCAGTGACCGCAACCAGGCGGTCCTGATTGGGGAAGGGCAGCGGCCGAAAGAGCACGGTATCCACCACGGAAAAGATAGCCGTATTGACGCCGATGCAAAAAGCCAACGCGGCAATGACCGTCATGGTAAATGCCGGGGCTTTGCGGAGTGTGCGAACCGCAAGCCGCACATCGCCGAGCGTGTCTTCCAGCCACCGGACCCCCCGTGCGTCGCGGCAGTCCTCCTTCAAACGATCCGTGCCGCCTAAGCCGGCCAGCACACTCCTCCGTGCTTCTTCGGGTGTCGCTCCGCCGTCCACTTTGCGCTCAGTCTCACGTTCGATATAGTCGCGCAGCTCGTCTTCAAGATCGTCTTCGACGCGGGAGCGATCGAATAGAGACTGAAAGCGATGACGCCATTTCGTGAACCATCGCATACACGTTAACCTTGAGCCGGAAGCACGATCTCGTTGATAGCGCCGGACAAGCGTTTCCAGCCGGCGGTCTGGGAGGCTAACTGCTTTCGGCCCGCTTTGGTCAGAGAGTAGAACTTCACGCGGCGCCTGGTGTCGCTGAGCAGCCATTCCGCCGTAATCCAGCCTTCCTGTTCCAGTTTGTGTAGCGCCGGATACAAGGAACCGGGGCCGACCTGCAAGACGTCCTTGGACATCTGCTTCAGGCGTTGCGAAAGAGCCCATCCGTGCGTGGGCTCCAACTCCAGGATTCTCAGAATGAGCAGGCCCAGCGTACCTTGCACCAGATCGTTCGCCTTCATGGTCTTATCGATATCCGATAGCAGCTTAACACCCGACCGCTGTTAGCGCAAGCGTGAAGAGTAGCGGCTGGCATCGGAATTCAATCCGCGAAGGCGCGGTTTCGGCGCTCTTCCCAAGCGTGAGCTTCGAAACCGGAGCAAACCCGGTAAGTTCTGCCGCGGGCAGAATCATACCCGCTCCCGGACAGGCGTTTGAGCTAAACGAAACTACCGGCATCGAAAGAATCTATGTGTTCTACGGCCCGGCTCGCGTCGATCGCTGTGAAAGGCTCCTGGCACTGGTGGAATCTCACGCCGTCGATTCCGATGTAAGAAAGATCCTGCGCGAAATGGTGCGCGCGGCCGACACCAGCGACCTGTCCGCACTTGGCTACGCGGCGCTTCGCTTCCCTTTCCGTCACGAGCCGTAATCGGGTCCGCTGGCGTCCGTTTCAACCACCTTCCCCACGCCTGTACGGGCCGTCGCCATCATGATGCGCAGGTGCGGGAAGGAACACCTGAACCACTTTGCCGCCACCGTCCATTGGCATGTTGGCGGGGCGGGGAACTCCCAGCCCCAGTTTCCAAGATCGTGTGGACTCGGCCCCGCGCAGATTCTCCAACTGATCGCCGGCGAAGGCATGGCTCATGGCCAAGCTTCTATATGGCGTGCCGCCGGTCGATCCGCTGACGTTTGTCGCCGTACCTCTGTTGCTGGTTACCGTTGCGCTGGCCGCCTGTCCGGTCCCGGCGTTCGCGCCGCACGCATCTCGCCCATGGCTGCGCGGCGTCAGGAGTAGGTAGCTCCTTCCAGGGCCATCCGGGCCTCTCAATCGGCCAAACACCTAGCGTCGTTTGCCGGCGACCAGCGCGTCGAAAAGTTCGCCCAGGACCTCGGAGGCCCGGCGGGCCGGAAGGCGTAGCGGATCGTAAGCGTGCTCCAGGCAAAATCCAGCCAGCACAGCTTCTAATGCGGCCTTCTGCAACTCGTCACAAATTTCTCCGATACCTTCAATCTTGAATGAGGCCCGGATGCGGCGATGGGTGGCGGCCAAGCCGGGCCGGAGTTCCGGGTGCCTTACGGCAAACAGCTTGAATTCCACCATCAGCATGGCCCAGCCCCGGTCCGCGATGCGCGAAACGAAGAACTCCCGCAATGCCGCCAGCCGTTCCGCGGGTGAGTGGCAGCGCGCAAGTGCCGCGCCGATCTGCTGGATACGCCGTTCCGCTTCCTGCTCAAAAAGCGCAAAAAACAGGTCCTCTTTGGTGCGGAAATGGGCATAGAAGGCCCCGCGAGTATGCCCGGTATCGGCGGCTACCTCCTCGAGGCGAGCCGCTTCGAAACCATCGCGCGCGAAGATCCGGCGCGCGGAATTGAGCAATGCCTGGCGGGTTGCCGCCGTGCGTTGCTGGTGCTTATTACTGGGCGGCGCTTCGGCTGCCCGGCGGCGAACGACGCTAGCCTGCGCTCGCGCCAGAGTGGGAACGGCCATTTGCTTTCATTATATACATTCATGCATGTATATAATGGAGACTGTGAGTGCATTCCACCCCCGGCGCTTCGCGGCAGTCTGTTTTGCCATACTGGCGGCCGCCGCATCGATTCTATGGGCACAGGCGCCGCCGGGCGCAGCGGGCGGCGGCTCCACGCGTCCGGTCACACTTCCGCCGTCGGGACGCACGAGTCCCACCGGCTCGGTAACCGTGCAGCAGAGCACTTCGCCCGCCGGCGTCGATACGTTGAATACTTCCATCCAGATCGGCGGAAATCTGCAAGGCAGCGTGGCTTCCGCGGGCTTGCCCGCCGGACCCGTCGCCCTGACGCTGGGTGACGCGATCAAACGCGGCCTGGAGACGAATCTGGGAGCCATCGCGGCCGGAAATTCGGCGGCCGCGGCTCGTGCCCAAAGCTTGCAGGCGCACGCCGCCCTTCTGCCGTACATTTCGGCGAGTGCGTCCGATACCGTGGCCCAGACCAACCTGGCGGCCTTTGGATTTGTATTCAATTTGCCGCCGGGGCTGAACTTCTCCATCCCATCGGTCGTAGGCCCGTATAATTACTCGCAGGCGCAGGTTGCCCTCACCGAATCGATCTACGATCCAGTAGCTCGCCGCAACTGGAACGCAGCCAAAGAATTGGAACGGGCCTCCAACCTGTCGGTGAAAGATGCGCGTGAATTGGTGGTGATCGCGGTGGCGGGCGCCTATTTGCAAACCACGGCCACGGCGGCGCGGATCGAGTCGCAGCGCGCGCAGGTAGCCAACGCGCAGGCGGTGTACGACCAGGCGCGCATCCGCAAGGAAGCTGGAACGAACGCCCGCATCGATGTGATGCGCACCCTTGTGGAGTTGCAAACCCAGAAACAGCGGCTGAATTCTCTCGCATCGGATCTTCGCAAGCAGAAGCTTGCGCTGGCGCGCGTCGTCGGCTTGCCCCTCGACCGCGAATTGACGTTGACCGAGCCTCTGACGCCCGACACCATTCCCATACCCGAGCCCGCGGGCGCGGTCGAACAGGCGCTCAAGCAACGCTCGGATCTCGCGGCCGCGAAGGCGCAGGTCCGCGCCGCGGAGCGAGCGGTGAGTGCCGCTCACGCCGAACGTTTGCCT
Source organism: Bryobacteraceae bacterium (assembly GCA_050011755.1). Classification (GTDB taxonomy): domain Bacteria; phylum Acidobacteriota; class Terriglobia; order Bryobacterales; family Bryobacteraceae; genus Bog-159. The sequence continues at coordinate 3,629 of JBEKIM010000464.1, forward strand.
TCCGTTACGTTTAACGGCGATTATGGCGTGCTGGGCGCCAACCCGGTCGAGACGCATGGTGTCTTCACCGCGACTGGAAGCGTTACGGTTCCCGTTTGGACCGGCAACCGCGTGAAAGCGGATGTGGAACAGGCGGACGTTGCGCTGCGCCAGCGGCAGGCCGAGCTCGCGGATCAACAGGGGCGGGTCGAGCAGGAGGTCCGCTCCGCGCTGATCGAGCTGGAAACCGCAACCGGGCAGCTCCAGCTTGCGGCCACCAATCGCGATTACGCGGCCGAAACGCTGCGCGAAGCGCGCGACCGCTTCAACCTCGGCGTCACGACCACCGTGGAAGTCGTGCAGGCGCAAGAGCAGGTCGCCGGAGCGGAGGCCGATTATATTTCCAGCTTATTCTCGCTGGACCTGGCGCGGCTCAATCTCTCCCGCGCCGCCGGTCAGGCGGAGATGTCTTTGCCGGATCTATTAAAAGGAAGACACCCATGAGTGCCACGCAGAATCCGGAAATCGTACCGGCTGATTCGACCGCTCCACGTCCCGATGTCGCGCCGCCCAAAGCGGAGAAGGCGGGGCGCCGGCGCGCATTTGCCATCTTTTTCCTGGTGTTGCTCTTAGTCGCAGTCGGCATTACCTTGTATTGGCTGCATGCGCGCCAGTTCGAATCGACGGACGACGCCTTTATCGAGATGCACCTGGCGCCGATCGGGGCGCGTGTGGACGGCACTATTGTCAAGGTTTACGTCGAAGACAACCAATTCGTCCACGCGGGAGATCCGCTAGTGGATCTGGATCCGCGCGACCTGCAAGTCGCAGTGGACCAGGCGACGGCGGTTCTGAACCAGGCCCGCATCCAGGTTACGGCGCAGCAGCCTAACATCCCGATCACGGAAGAGGAGAACACCGCAAATGTGTCCAGCGGAGGCGCCGGCGTCGCCGATGCGGAGGCCGCCGTGGGCGCCGCCGAGCACGATCGCGACGCGGCGGCCGCGCGCCTCGCTGAAGCGGAGGCCAATAGCGCCAAGGCGCAGGCGGACCTGGCACGCTATAAGATCCTGATTGCGCACGAAGAAGTCGCGCAGCAGGAGTATGACCAAATCGAGGCCGCGGCCAAGGCGCAGGCGGCCAACGTCGCGGCTGCCGGGTCGAGTCTAGCTTCGGCAGCACGCATCGTGGACCAGAGAAAAGCCCAGGTGCTGGAGGCGCAGAGCCGCTTGCGGCAATACCAGCAGACGGGTGCGCACCAGGTAGCCATTCGCCAGGCCGCCGTGCGCTCGCAGGTAGCGAATTCCCAGAGCGCCCAGGCGCAATTGGAGCAGGCACAACTCCGCCTCTCCTATACCAGGATTGTCGCGCCGGCGGATGGAATTGTGATGAAGCGCTCCGCGGAAGTCGGCGAACGGGTTTCGTCAGGCCAACAATTACTTACCATCGCGGAGGCGGGCGAAATCTGGGTCACCGCCAACTTCAAAGAGACACAGCTTGCCAGCCTGCAGCCCCAGCAGCCGGCTCGTATTTACGTGGACGCGCTGCATCGTGACTTCGACGGATACGTAGAGACCATCGGCGGCGGCACCGGCGCGATCAGCAGCGTGCTGCCCCCGGAAAACGCCACCGGAAACTACGTGAAGGTAGTGCAGCGCATCCCCGTGCGCTTGCGTTTCCGTCCCGGCCAGAAGGGGCTCGACCTCTTGCGCGCGGGCATGTCGGTGGAACCCGAAGTTCAAATCGGAAAATAGGATGCCCGCCGCCCCTGCGCCACCCCCAGAGTGGCAGCCGTCGCACAACCCGTATTTGATCGCGCTCACCGTGACGCTGGCGACATTTAT
>JBEKIM010000465.1:0-5448 GCA_050011755.1 Bryobacteraceae bacterium
CGGCTCCAACATAGAAACCGGTGGTCGACCCCGCTGCGTTGATGCCCAGAGCCATGGTTCCCTGGTTACTAGCGGTCCTGGCCCCGGGCGCATCGAAGGTAGTGAGGGCACCGCCGGGGGCGCGCACGAAGCCATGACTCACGTTGCCGGCGTCCACGTAATAGCCCACTATGACGCCGGCTTCGTTAATCAGGCAATCTTCGATGCCCTGACCGTAGCCTGTGCCCGATCCCGGAGCGTCAAACCTGGTAATCGCGCCGTTGGCTGCGCGCACAAAGCCATGCCGCGCGCCATTTTGGTCGTCAAAGTGTCCCGCGATCGCCCCCGCGTTGTTGATGGAAGCGGGCAGCGTGCCCACATTGGCCGTTGTCCCCGCACCCGGGGCATCGAACGCGGTGATCGCGCCGCCGCTGGCGCGCACGAAGCCGTGATAGACGCCGCCGGCGTCCAAGTAAAAGCCAGCGACCAGACCGGCGTCATTGATCGACTCGGCATAGGTGCCCTGAAAGAGTCCCGTACCCGCACCCGGGACATCGAACACGGTTAATGTTCCGTCGGGATCGCGTACGAACCCGTGGTCGACGTTGTTCGCGTCAACCTCTATCCCTGCCACGGCGCCAGCAGCATTCATGGCTTGACCCGATGTGCCCTGCGCCGGGCCGGTCCCCGCACCCGGAACGTCAAACGTGGTGAACACGGGCGTCGCAGGCGGCTGGGCGGACACTCCCTCAACGCAAAGCGGCCACAGACAGATCGCCGCTATCAAGACTGGCATCGCCTTTTTCATTTCGTCCCCCATGGATGTTACCGCGGCTCAGGACGCGCGCAGTTCTTGCACGTACCGGCGGCGAATCTTGATTTTGCTCGCGTTCTTTCGAGCTGCCGCGAGGTCGTACGCAAGCTGCATGCGCAACCACGTCTCCTCCGTGCTGCCGAACGCCTTCGTCAGCCGGATGGCCATCTCCGGACTGATGCCGGACTTGCCGTTGACGACGTTATTGAGGGCCTGGCGGGTGACGCCGAGAACCTTTGCGCCTTCGGTAACGGAAAGGCCCAGGGGCTCAAGGCAATCATGCCGGACGATGCGGCCGGGATGCACGGGGTTTTTCATGGGCATAGCCTGCTCTCCTTGCTAGTGGTAGTCGATCAGTTCAACGTCACAAGCATCTTCCTCTTCAAAGCGGAAGACGATGCGCCAGTTGGCCCGCACGGTGACGGACCAGAAACCCTTCAAGTCGCCCTTCAGTTGGTGCAAGCGATACCTTGGAATATCGAGAGCTTGCGGCGCTGTGGCGCTATCGAGAACGGTCAGGATTCGCTCAACCGTCTCCAAAAGATCGGGCCGGATCCCGCTGCGGTCGTCGCGTTCATAAAGCCGCTTGAGGCCGCGATGTATAAAGCTCCTGATCACGAGTGTACAACGTAAAGCAATCATTGTCACTTGTCAAACTGAAATGCACCGTGGGGCGGGCAATTCTGCCCGCAGCCGGTTTTCAGCCGGCTTTGGCCGCCTAAAAGGCGGCTGCGGGCATGATTGCCCGCCCTCCAAAAGACTGCGCCGCGGCGCGCGGGGTGCCGGCTATCTATGGTGCCCATCCGAAGAAGACGGCGCCGGCGCATTCACGGGGGCGCCGTCGGAGGGATGCGTGGCGCGGCTCAGCGGAATCGTCTGCACGGTGCGCATGGCGCCCTCCGCGTCCGGAGCCATCACCTGGATGGAAGCGGTCACCTGCGCCTCGCGGAACGAAAGCAGCGGCTTCCGCACCATCGCCACGCCGACTACCAGGGCTTCCCCATCCGTGGCGGGGACGAACGAGGAGGCCATCGGCGGATTCAGGTGCGATCCGCCAGCCGTCCCGGCCGCCATGCTCACGCACGGTTGCGACCGGGCGCCCGTACCCAGGGGTTCCAGGGTGACGGTCTTCTGCGCGACCAGGCCGCCAGTGGTCACGTCGATAAACTCCAGCGTCACGTCCACGCTGCCCGTGCCAATGTTGGCCGCGCACAGTACCAGCTTTTGCCCTGCCTGCGCGCTGGCCGGCAGGCTTGCCAGCCGGAATGCCACCGGCTTCATCCCCGCCCATGCCGCGGCCGCCGACGCCACCGCGAAAAATGTCAACCATACGCCAGACTTCATCGAAGCTCTCCTTCAGCGCATGAGACGCGAGGGGCCATGCGACGGTTACGAGGGGTTAGGGGCGAGCGAAAAACAGGCGCGCACTTCGGCGCTTACAGCCACCGGCCGGTGCCGCTGGGCGTCGATCGGACACCACATGGTACGCGCCTTTGCCAGCAGTTTCCGGTCGCCGGCGCGCAGCAGTTCCGTGAAGCGCTCGAAGCGCACGCGGCTGGCGCTGCCCACCCAGGTGCGCGCGACGATTCCGTCGCCGGGAAACGCCTGCTGCAAATAGTCGATTTCATGGCGCAGCACAATCCACCGCACCGCGGCCTGGTCGGCCGGCGGCGCGACCGCCTGCCAGTGAGCGATGGCTACTTCCTGCACCCATCGCACATACGTCACGTTGTTGACATGCCCAAGCTGGTCGAGATCCGCCGGTTTCACCGGGACTACGATCTCGAAGGCTTGCGAAGCGGGGCTCATACCTCCAGTATCCCGCCAGCCTGCTATGCTGGAAACGCAAGAATCCAAATCATGCTAAATCGAGGTAACCCGTGCGCGTAGTGGCCGGAGTGGATCTGGGCGGAACCGCCATTAATTATACGTTAGTGAACCCGCAAGAGCAGTTCCTGATCGAAGGGCTGTGCGAATATCCCGCCCGCTCGAAAGAGGGCCCCGGCATCTGCCTGCAACAGATCGTGGACGGTTTGAAAGTGGCCGTGGAGCTCGCCGGCCTGCGCGTGGCCGATATCGCCGTCGCGGGCCTGGATACGCCCGGGCCGGCCACCGCCGCGGGCGTGCTCAGCGCGGAAGGCTCCACGAACTTCGTGCATCGCGACTGGTGCGCGTTCGATATCCGCGGCAACCTGTCCACGCTGCTGGGAATTCCGGTCACCTATTTGAACGACGGCAACGCCGGCGCGCTTTGGGGTCACTTCAACATCTTCGGCAGCCACCGGCTGGCCACTTCCGTGACGGTAGTGATCGGCACCGGGCTGGGCGGCGGCGTGATCATCGATGGGCACGACGTCAAGGGCCGCAAGGGCTTCGGCGGGGAGTTAGGCCACGTGCTCCTGCCGTACCAGAATATCCGCGGAATCGAGGGCCTGGTTCCGGCCTGCAACTGCGGGCGCATCGGCGATCTGGAATCAGTCTGCTCCCTGACGGCCATCGAGAAATCCTTTTTGCCGTACTTCCTGCCACGCTATCCGGGCCACGAACTGGGCAAACCCGGCAACCTGCATCATGCCGCCAAGCTGGTGCGCGGACTGGCGGAGAAGGGCGATCCCATGTGCAAAGAAATCTTCCGCGTGCAGGCGCATGCGCTGGGCGTGTTCTTCGACGAGATGATCAACACCTTCGATCCCGACGCGCTGATAGTGGGTGGTGGGGCCATCGAAACCAGTGCGGAGTTCCAGCGCTGGTTTATCGATGAAATCCACGCGGGCATGCCGCCGCAGCGCGAGGAACAGTCGGATATCCCGATCTACATCATGCCCAACGGCGATACCGCCGGCGCGCGCGGCGCGGCCATCCAGGCGTTGCAATTCGGCCGCGAAAACGGGCTGCTATAAGTTGAAATACCGGTCCACCAGCGCGCCGCGCCATCTCTATCATAATGTCGTGGTCACCCTGGACCGTGACAAAGATATCAACAACGGCCAACCGAGCGCGCTGGCCAGTTGGATCCAGGCGCTCGATCTGAAGAATCTGGCCGCGTATCCGCAGGCCGCCGCGCACGCAGGCGATGGCGCCGCCTTCGATCCCGGGCCGTGCGATGCCATGCCGATCAATGCGGGCGTCACGCATCCGCAAGCGCTCTGGCTCGGCCGCCTGCGCGCAGGCGGCCGCCTGGCGATGCCATTGACCATCGCCATCAGCCCCACCATCGGCCAGGGGATCATACTCAAGTTCGTGCGGCTGCCCGGCGGCTTCTCCGTCAGCCTGGTCACTTTCCTGGCGATCTTTAACGGCGGCAAGTTGCGCGATCCCGAGCTGGAAGCGCCCCTACGAAACTGGCTGAGCAAAGCCATGCCTACGGGCACGCTGCTGAAGCTGCAGTCGCTACGCCGCGACATCCAAGAGCCCGAAGAATCCTGTCTATTCCACGCACCGGGCATCTGCCTGAGCGCCAATCCGATAATATCCGAACCCGAGGAACATCCATGAGCACACTCCAAAACCGCCAATTCAAGTTGACCTCCCGCCCCGCCGGCATGGTCAAACGCAGCGATTTCGATTTCGTCACCGCGGCCGCCGCCGAGCCTGGTCCGGGCGAAGCGCTGATCCGAGTCCTGTACCTATCGCTCGATCCGGCCATGCGCGGCTGGATGAACGAGGGCAGGTCCTACATCCCGCCGGTCGGACTGGGCGATGTGATGCGCGCCGGCGGCGTCGGCCGCGTGGTGGCCTCCAACGATCCCAGCCTGGCAGTGGGCGATACCGTGGTGGGCATGACCGGCGTACAGGATTACGCCGTCGTCAGGGCCAGGGAGGTGACCAAAGTCGATCCGCGCCTGGCGCCCCTGGCCCGCTATTTGGGCGCGCTTGGTATGCCCGGACTCACCTCCTATTTCGGACTGCTGGATATCGGCCAGCCCAAAGAGGGCGAGACGGTCGTGGTATCGGCGGCGGCCGGCGCCGTCGGAGCCGTAGTGGGACAGATCGCCAAGATCAAAGGTTGTCGCGTAGTGGGGATCGCGGGCGGTCCGGACAAGTGCCGCTACGTGGTGGAGGATCTGGGCTTCGACGCCGCCGTCGACTATAAGAACAAGGATGTGCGCCCGGCTCTCGCGGGCCACTGTCCCAAAGGGATCGACATCTATTTCGACAATGTGGGCGGCCAGATTTTGGATGTCGCGCTATCCATGCTGGCGCGCCATGCGCGCATCGTTATTTGCGGTGCCATCTCGCAATACAACAATCTGCAGACGATCGAAGGGCCGCGCAATTATATGTCGCTGCTGGTCAATCATGCGCGCATGGAAGGCTTCGTGGTTTTCGACTATGCCGCGCGTTACCCCGAAGGCATGAAGGCGCTGGCGGGCTGGATGATGGCCGGCAAGTTGAAGGCGCGTGAAGACATCGTAGATGGGCTGGAAACTTTTCCGGACACCCTGCAGAAGCTTTTCCGCGGCGAGAATTTCGGCAAGCTGGTGATCAAGGTCGCCGAAGAGGCCTAGCAGCGGGGCCCAAGCGGGACTTGGAAGTCCCGCCGGCACGCTGAAGCGTGTCAGGATGGCCCTGCGGGCCACCAAATGTGATGAAAACTCAATTTGGAGGGCGGCCAATCCTGGCCCGGGGTCCCCGCTGGGGGCGGCTTTCCAGCC
>JBEKIM010000466.1:0-5387 GCA_050011755.1 Bryobacteraceae bacterium
GAACATTACGTCCTCGACTGGATTTCGCACTACGGCTATCCGGCGATCTTCTGCCTGCTCATGCTGGGCATTGTGGGCCTGCCGGTTCCCGACGAAACGCTGCTCACGTTCACCGGGTACTTGATCTTCTCGCATCATTTCAGCCCGGTGCCGGCCTTCGCCACCGTGTTGGCCGGCACCATCTGCGGCATCACGGTGAGTTACACGCTCGGCCGCACCTTCGGCCTGGCGTTGATCCATCGCTTCGGCAAATACATCCACCTCACCGAGGAGCGCCTGGCCAAAGCCCACCGGTTCTTCGAGCGCGTGGGCCACTGGAGCCTCACGTTTGGCTACTTCGTGCCGGGCGTCCGGCATCTCACCGCCTACGCCGCCGGCGTGTCCTCCGTCGAGCCGCACATCTTCGCGCTGTTCGCCTATCTGGGCGCATTCCTGTGGGCCGCTACATTTGTTTCGCTGGGTTATTACCTGGGAGATCGCTGGCAGGCGGTCTCGGCGCAGATCCATCACCACCTGGTGATCGCCTCGTCGATAGCCGGCGGGCTCGTGGTGGTCTATCTGGTCTGGCGGAAGCTGCGGCGCCCAGGCGCTACCGCGGCGTAAGCTGTCCCGGCCAAGCGTAGCTCACCGCCAGCGCCGTCCCGATTACGACCAGGCAGCCGATCACGTTGAACCACAGGTACGAAATCCCCGTGAACAGAAACGCCGCGAAAATGGCGGCCTCGCCCGCGATCATCCCCACGAACGCGCCGGTGCCGTTCACCCGCTTGAAAAAGAAGGCCAGCACGAACACTCCCAGCAGCGATCCGTAAAACAGCGACCCGACAATATTGACGGCTTCGATCAACGACCCAAGGTGCCTCCCTAGCCCCGCGAAGGCCACCGCGTATGCGCCCCAGAAAGCCGTGGCCACCCGCGATGCCTTCAAATAGTGGCGATCCGTAGCTCCCTTCCGGAAGTGCCGCTTATAAAGATCGACCACCGAAACCGTAGCCAGCGAGTTGATCTCGCCCGAACTGGACGACATGGTGGCGGCCAGAATCACCGCGATCACCAGGCCGACAATTCCTACCGGAAGATACTTCGTGACGAACGACAGGAAGATGTAGTTCGTGTCCCGGAATCCCTTTTCGCCTCCGGTCGCCGCTACCAGTGCGGCGCCCTGGCCGCGCGCCGTATCCACGTCCCGCTGTGCCTGCCGGTACGCCGAGATCGCCGCGCTTTCGCCGCGCCGGTCGCCGGCATGCCGCGCTTCGACCAGGGCCAGCGCTTCCGTTTTGCGCCGCGTGATGGCGTCATGGTAGCGCGCCGCGATGGGCTCGTAGCGCCCCCGCAATTCCGGCTGTTGAACGCGCTGGTATTCGGCCCGCTGGAACACCAGCGGCGCGGGCTCGAAGATGTAGAACACGAACACCATGGCGCCGATGAACAGGATGAAGAACTGCATCGGGATCTTGGCCACGGCCGTGAACAGCAGGCTCAGCTTGCTCTGCGCGATCGACTTGCCGGTCAGGTAGCGCTGCACTTGCGACTGGTCGCAGCCGAAGTAGGAGAGCGCCAGGAACATGCCGCCGATCAACCCGCTCCACAGGTTGTAGCGGTCGTTCCAATCGAAATGAAAGTTCACCGCGTTCAGCTTGCCGGCCGCGCCCGCCAGGTGCATGGCGTCCAGAAACGAAACTTGCTTCGGTAGCAGCACGATGATCATCACCAGCGCCACCACCAGGCCGAAGAAGATGATGATCATCTGCTGCACATCCGTCCACGTAACCGTGCGAATGCCGCCGGTGACCGTATACAACACCACCGTGATGCCGATGATCAGGGTGGTCAGACGGTCCGGCCAGCCGAAGATGATCGAGAGTACGATGGCCGGCGCATAGAAAGTAAAGCCCACGGAAAGCCCGCGCTGCATCAGGAAGATGACGCTGGCCAGCGCGCGGGTCTTGGCGTCGAAACGGTTCTCCAGATATTCGTACGCGGTGTAAACCCTGGCGCGATGAAAGATCGGTACGGCCGTCGCCGAGAGCACCACCATCGCCAGCGGCATGCCGAAATAGAATTGCACGAAGCGCATGCCGTCCACGTAAGACTGACCGGTGGTGGAGATGAAGGTGATGGCGCTGGCCTGCGTGGCCATGATGGAGAGCGCCATGGCGTACCATGGCATGCTCTTGCCCGCCAGCAGATAGCGATCCACGGTATTGCTGCCGCGGCCGCGATACAAGCCGTAGGCGATGATGGAAGCCAGCGACCCGACCAGGACTACCCAATCCAAAGGTCTCATGAAAACGCGCGCGTGAAAACGTAGCAGAGTGAGATCAACAACGCGAGGTAGACGATCACCGCGGCGTAAACGCGGCGCCACTCGCCCAGAAACGGCGGCGGCTCATCCGGCGTCTCGCGCGCATCGGAAAGCATAGCTGGAGTTTAGCATGCCCGTAGCGCACGCTTGTGGGGCGGGCAATCCTGCCCGCAGCCGGCTTTCAGCCGGCCCTTGCCTAATCCGCCCCGTCCACGATTCTTCCCAGCCACGCGTCCGCGATGGGCCGCGCCTTCGAAGGAAAACGATGCCCCCCATCAAGCATATGGAACTCCACGTCCCCCGCCCGCAACCGCAGCCGCTCCGCGTATCGCTCCGTCACCTCCGGCTTGTAAAACTCGTCCTCCCGCCGCGCGATATGCAGAACGGCGGCGCTTACCGGGCTATACGGCCCCTCCTCCCAATTGCGCGGAATGCCGCCGCAGATCCCGATCACGCCGCGGATTTCCCCCGGATGCGTGGCGGCGAACCGGTAGTTCATCCCCACCGGTTGCGAGAAGCCGGCCAGAATGCGGCGGCTGCGTGGAATGCCATACTCGCGCCCCGCCTCGTTCAGCACGTGCAGCAGCATGTCGTGATGCAGGCGCACGGAGGAATCCGGGTGCTTGTGCGTCGCCCAGCCATAGCCTACGTCGTTCGACCCCATGGAAAGGTAAAACTGGTTGGGTCCCTGAACCGCCGCCACCACGTGGCGCGGCCCCATCATACCCGCGGTCAGGCGCAGCATCGCTTCCGGATTGGCGCTGAATCCGTGCAGCGTCACCACCAGCACCGCGCTGTCGTCCAAAGCCTCCGGCGCATGTACCAGATACCGGCAATCCAGGCGGGCCGTGAAGCTGCAATGGCGGGCATTTTCGAGGGGCATAGAGTGAGATTCGGAGTCGCGGATTTTAACGTAATCTTCAACTTGATTTCCGCAGATTTGAGGTTATCATAAGCTAATCGGTTACGAACGTTCCAGGGTCGCCATGCTTGCGAATTTGGGACGATGACACATCGTAGATCGCTAACGGGGTTGTACCAGTATCAGGATCGGAATTGGAGGGGATGGGCCCTCGGCGCGCCTATCGGGCGTTGCCGTCGTAGTGTCGCCAAAAGGAGATCGTTGCGAATGAGTTCACCGACGCGTTTCATCAAACAGGTTCTCTTCTTAGCATTCATCGCGGCATTTGTATTGCGCGCGCCCATGCCCGCACAGGATGTTCTGGGCTCTATCACCGGCACGGTAAAGGACGCTACGGGGGCGGCTGTGCCCGACGCTACCGTAAAGGCGCGGAACATCGATACCAACCTCGAAGTGGTCCAGCATACCCAAACCAACGGCGCCTATTCCGTTTCCAATATTCCAGCCGGTAACTACACGGTCACCTTCAGCAGGGAAGGTTTCGAGACTGAAACGCATACCCAGGTGGTAGTGAACGCGAACCGCACCGCTACGGTCGATGGCAGTCTGCGCGTAGGCACTGTCAGCACCACGGTCGAAGTGACCTCGACGCCCCTGATGAACCAGGTAGACACCACCAACGGCTACGTGGTCGATCAGCTAACGATTCAAGACACTCCGTTGGGAACCGGCAGCTTCACGCAATTGGCCATCCTCGCCCCGGGCGTCCACGCGGATATGCTGGGCGGCGCCGGCAGCAACGCCGGACTGGGCAACCAGGCGATTTTCGCCAATGGGAACCGGGATACCAGCAATAGCTTTTCCTTGAATGGCGTCGATACCAATAATCTGTTCAACGGCAATTCCACCAGCCAGGTAGGCGAGAACCGCTTCGTCCTGAACATCGGAGAAAACTTCGGCGCGGGCGGCTCCATTCAGACCAGCACTTCGGTCTACGGCGCCATCGGCCAGGCCCTTCCCACGCCGCCGGTCGAGACCATCCAGGAAGTCGCGGTCAACGCCGCCATGTACGATGCTACCCAGGGCGCCCACAGCGGCGCGCACATCAGCGTCATCACCAAGTCGGGCACCAATGAACTGCACGGCATGCTGTACGAAGATTTTCAGAATAGCGTAATGAATGCGGCGCCCTTTTTCTACAACGCCTCGCCCGCCATCACCGACAAAGATCCCTTCCTGGCCCGCAATCAGTTCGGCGCCAACCTGGGCGGACCCATCCGGAAAAACAAGCTGTTCTATTTCGTCGCTTACCAGGGCGTACGCATCGCGGATGCGGCGGACGCGACTAAGGATGTCAGCGTGCCGATCGGCCTGACGGACGACCGCAGCCTGCAGGGCATCGTGAATGCCATGAAGACCAGCTATAACAAGACCATCACCACGTCGCAGGTGAATCCCGTGGCGGCGGCCATGCTGCAGGCCACCCTGCCCGGCGGCCAGTATCTCTTTCCCAGCGCCCAGATCACGAATCCCACAACGGCCATCGCGCTCGGCTACGACGCCGTCATCCAAGGGCCGAACGCCCAGTCCAGCGTCAATCAGGGCATCGCCAACGTGGATTACAGCCTGAGCGACATGGACCGCTTGACCGGGAAATATTACTATCAGAACAATCCCACGACCAACCCGTTTGGCGCCGTCGGCGCGCTGGAGGGTTTTCCCCAACGGCTCTCCGCCGGAAGCCAGGTAGGCGCCATCAACAACACCGTCATCCTCAGCCCCAACCTCACCTGGCAGCAGCACGTCGGCTTCACCCGCATGCTGGCTTTTGCCCAGACTAGCCAGCAATTCTCGCCCAGCGACTTTGGCATGAGCCTCGCGGGCTCCACGGCGTTCCCCCAGATGCAGATCTCCGACGCCCTCGGTGACAACGGCTTGGAGTTCGGTCCCAGCGTCAGCTTCGGCAATGCGGGTATGTATCAAAATCAATGGGAGTTGGGCTCCTCCCTCAATTGGGTGAAAGGGCGCCACACGATTTCGATTGGTGGCAGTTGGGACCACTCCCAGCTCAACATCATCAATAGGGACACCAGCACCGGATTGGATAACCTGGGCTTCAGCAGTTTCTTGAACTTCGTCGAAGGCAATGTGCGCACCGGCCGCTATTCGTCGGAGTTTTCAGGTAACTCCAACCGCTATAACCGCTCCGATACCGCGGGC
>JBEKIM010000467.1:0-5387 GCA_050011755.1 Bryobacteraceae bacterium
CGCGATTCACCGCGCCGGCATGTCCCGCGATCACCACCTGATCCGGCGCATTCAGATTCGCCGCGCTCACCACTTCCCCCTGCGCGGCCTCTTGCAGGATACCGTCCAGCGCGCCGTCGGGCAGCCGCAGCAGCGCGGCCATCGCCCCTACGCCGGGTGGCACGGCCTCCTGCATATAGCGGCCGCGATTGCGGACCAAACGCACGGCATCTGCGAATTTCAGAGCGCCCGCCGCAACCAACGCAGAGTATTCCCCAAGGCTGTGGCCGGCCACGAAATCAGGTGTGAATCCGTGTTGCGCCAGGACGCGAAACGCCGCAGTCGATACCGTAAGCAGAGCCGGCTGGGTATTTTCGGTGAGCTTGAGCGCATCTTCCGGCCCCTCGAAACACAGGGCGGAGAGCGAAAAACCCAATGCGTCGTCGGCTTCTTCGAAGACGGTGCGCGCGGCGGCGTATTGGGCGGCAAGGCCCTTGCCCATGCCGGCGAATTGAGATCCCTGGCCGGGAAAAAGGAAGGCGGTTTTGGGTGTCAAAGGCGATTATAACCGAGCTTCCCGCGCCCACTGGCGCGCTCCGACAGCGCTTCCAAACACGGCACCCGGCGCCCGACAGCCCGCCTATAGACCTTGTCCCCGTCAATTGCCGGCAAACGACTCCCCTCAGATCGCCCGGCGTCCCTGAATCAGGTTGATCACCAGCACCACCAGCGCGAGGACCAGAAGAATGTGAATGAAGCCGTAGAGCGTGTAAGACGTAAGCATGCCCAGCAGCCACAGCACTAACAGGATGACGAAGATTGTCCACAGCATTTAACACTCACCTTTTTGGTAACGACCTGCAAATTGTTCACGACCCGAACCACCTTCGGGACAGCGTTGGCTAAGGTCTCGGCCTTGGCCTTGGCCGCTTCGGAATCCACTTGGCCCGACAACGTCACCACCCCGTTGGTGGAATTCACGGAAACATTCGTGACGCTGGAAAGCCCAACATCCGCCGCGAGTTTGCTTTTCACCTGTGTCGTGATTTCCAGGTCGTTCACCTGGCCCTCGGGCGACTCGTTGGTTCTGCAACCAACCAGCAGCGCGAGCAACGGCAACAGCAGAAGAAGTCTCATGGCGCCTCCGGCATAAGCCGAGCACGCTATTCGCCAATGCATCGTAGCGCACGGAGCGGGACTTAAGAGTCCCGCTGGGTCGCTGAAGCGTGCGCCACGAGAATCAGAAGGTGAAGCGCAATTGCAAATCGATCTTGCGATTGTAAGTGCTGGGGGCGCCGAACGGGCCGAATCCGGCCAAGCTGAGAGATTGGCCGAAGAAGGGCGAGCTCAAGTCGCCATTCGGCGCCGCGTAGTTGGGATGATTCAGCGCATTGCGCGCGTTCACGCTGAGCGTCAGATTGTACTTCCGCCCGGTCATAGCGCCAAAGGCTCCCGGAGGAGGACCGCCGCCTCCCGGGCCGCCGGGGCCGCCGCCGCGCGGCCCGCCGCCTCCGGGCGGGCCGCCTCCTCCGGGTGGCGGCCCCATCTGCCCTTGCGCCGGCCCCGATTCGCCCGAACCTCCGAACGACCAGGTGCGCGCCAGCCGCAAGCCCAGATTTACCGTTGCCGGGCCGCGCCCGTAATTGCGGCCGATGGTCGCTGCGCCGGACGCCGGATCGAGGTTGAAACATCCATACCCCGCGGCGTAAACCAGCGCGCCGCCGCTACAACCGGAGGCGCTCAGGCCGGCCATCAGTTCCGGGCGTTCAGTAGCGAATCCGGTGTCGTTCGAATCGATCCCGGTGGTGATGTTAAACGGCGCGCCGCTCTGCACCAGAAAGAACGGGCTGATGGTGAACTTCAGCGGCAGCGGCAGGCTGCTGCCTAGCAGCAGGCGATGGCGGATATCGGCGAATGAGGACGGCCCCCACTCCGCGCGCAGGTCATATGGATTCGCAGGTTGGCCTTCGTTATCGTCCATTCCATAGGAAAGGCCGTAGAACCCGAACAGAAAGAGCTTTCCGAAATTCACATTAGGACTGACCAGCAGCATGTTCGAGCGGCTGAATCCCACGGTCTCGGTCAGCAGCCGGATGCCTGGATCGCCATATGGATAGACTCCATCGACCGGCGTGTTGATGTTCACGGAGCGCTCCAGGTGTACGCCGCGGTTGCCGATATAACTGGCGTTGAACCGAACGTGCTGATTCACCTGCCTGTCCACCCCCACGCTCACTTGATAAGTGCGCGGCGCTTGAATGCCGGCGTAAAGCAACTGGAGTTGCTGCGGCTGCTGGCTGCTCTGCAGATAGGACAGCGCTGGAATCGTAGGGAAGAAATCCGGATTCAAAATCAAGAACGATTCCTGCGTGAGGCCGTTGTAGCGCATCGCGTTCAACGAGTCCGTGATACCGATGCGGTCGTAGAAGACGCCAAAGCCCGCGCGCAATACCGTCTTGGCGGCCTTGGTGGCGCCGCCGTCAATCCCCCAGGCAACCGCCAGGCGGGGCGCCAAGTCTCCATGGTCGCCGATGTTGGTCTGCGCTTCGTATCGCAATCCGTAGCTGAAGGTCAGGTTGGGGCGCACGCGCCAGTCGTCATTCACGAACAAGCCGGTATCGAGTTGGCGCAGAGCGGTGGTGGGCATGCCGGCGCTCAGGCTGAACTGCGATGCGCCGCCCCCCAGCGCGCGAATCTGCGCCGCCGACAGCCCTTCCTGTTCGAACAGCCGCGTGCGTTGGTAGACCTCCAGCGCCGAAAGTTGCTCGGACGTACCCGCGATGGGCTGGTTATCGGCATCCAATTCGGGACCGATCCCGCCAAAGAAGGTAAAGGTTCCCCCGAAGTTGTTCACGGATGTGTCGCGCAGGAACGACTGCCGCACGCGCCCGCCCCATTTGAAGACATGCGTGCCCTTGGTGTAAGTCGAAGTATTGGTCAGTTCCCAGTTATTCGTGATACTGGCGGAGTCTCCGATTTGCGGGCCGCCGGATTGGAACGCGCCCGCCACAATGAGCGCGGGCGTGCTGTTGTCCGCGACATCGTTCAGGGCCGACCGCATGTACTGGAAGCGGGTCTCGTTCAACGCGCGCGGGCTCAATACGGCGCTCTCGGTGATTTGCAGGGTGTTCTCGGAGGACGCCTGATTGAAAGCCTGGTCGGAGAGACTGAAACCGCCGGCGCCCTCCTTATCCATCTCTACGCGCGTGTTCTGATAGCGCACGGTCAGGGTATTGTTCGCGTTGATCGAATAATCCAGACGCGGGGTGAGCGTGGTGCGGTATTGCGGCGTCAGGAGCGCCTGGTTGACAGTCAGCGGGTTCAGGCTGGCATCCAGGGTGGTCGCCAGAATGAAAGCGTTTTCGTCGATGGTGCGGTGTTCGGCGTCGAACCCGAACGAGGCTTTCGATTTCAGAAGCGGCCCGCTCAAGCTGAGTCCGAAGAAACGCTGCTGATAGGGTGGGCGTTTGGATTGGTCGAGCAGCGGACTGCGCGAATTCAGCGCTTCCTTGTTGTACTGTATGAAGCCCTGGCCGCGGATCTTGTCGCTGCCCGGCTTGGTGAAGATCTGGATACGTCCGAAACCCGGCCGGTCGTATTCCGGTGAGAACGGATTGGAATTGATGCGCACTTCGCGGATGGAGGATTTAGGCGGCAGATTGCCGCCCGTGAAGCCGTCGATATAGATCTGCGCTCCATCGGGGCCGCCGCCGGGGCCGGCCAGGGCCTGCAATTGCGATGAAAGCTCGTCGGGATCGTCGGAGAGCGCCGCCAGTTCTTTCTCCTTCAGCACCAGCGCGTCGCCATTCTCGGCCGTGTCGGCGCTCACCGCGTTGGCTTCGGCCTCCACGTTGACCACCTGATTTTCGGCCGCAATCGCCAACTGCTCGTCGAGCACCGTGGGCTGGCCGATCTCGACGTCCTTTTGCTCGAGTAAAGTGAATCCTTTGGCAATAAACCGGACCGTGTACTTGCCGGGCTTGATGGCGTCGAAACTATATTTGCCGCCGGCATCGGTTTTGGCCCGTTGGTCCACACCGGCCCCGCGCAATTGCACCAGCGCGCCGGGCACGGATGCGCCGGAAGGATCGGTAAGCACACCGTGCAGGCTAGCGGCGGTTTGCGCCGCGCCGTGGACCGATAGAAAAACCAAGAGGGCGGCCAGCGCCCTGATCCGTTTCATGTTTGCTCCCATTCCAGTATTCGCGAAAACGGCGCCGCCGAATCTTAAGTTTTGTAAAAGGCACGGTATGTGCCGCCGTTCTGAGCTACAACGGAAGTAGTGAGACGAGTGCTGCTGGTGGACGACGACACGGATCTTTGTGCGCTGATGGCCGACTTCTTCTCGCAACATGACTTCGCCATGGAAGCCGTGCACGATGGCCCGCGCGGGCTGGCACGGGCACTGGACGGCCAGTACGACCTGGTGATCCTGGATGTCATGCTGCCGGTGCTCGATGGCTTTGAACTACTGAAGCAGATCCGGCGGCGCAGTTCCGTTCCGGTTATCCTGTTGACGGCGCGCACCGCGCAGACCGACCGCATCGCGGGTCTCAACGCGGGCGCAGACGATTATCTGCCGAAACCGTTTGGTCCCGAGGAACTGCTGGCACGTATGCGCGCGGTATTGCGGCGCGCGGGGCAGGCAACTGCGTCGTCCCCGGCGGCTGAAGCGGGCGGCGTGCGCGTCGACTCGCGGACGCGCGAAGGGTGGGTCGACGGCGCGCTCCTGGATCTCACCGCCATCGAGTTCGATATCCTGGATTTGCTGGTGCGTTCGGCGGGCCGCGTGGTCTCGCGCAACGAACTGGCCGCGGTGCTCTACCAGCGGGAGTCCACGCCTTACGAGCGCTCGCTGGATGTCCATGTGAGCCACCTTAGAAAGAAACTGGAGCCCAGCGAGCGCGTGCAGATCCGTACGGTGCGCGGCGTCGGCTACTTTTTCGCGGCATCTCCGGAGGCCGCCGGATGAGGACCGTATTCGCCAAGATCCTGCTGTGGGCGTTCGGCACGCTGCTGCTTTCGCTAGGCGCGTATCTCTTTATCTCGAATGGTCTGGCAACCCGGATCTCCGGAAAAGGAGGGCCCTTCGAGAGGACCGTAGCATTCCAGGTGGACCAGGCGGAAGTCACGTATCAGTCCGGCGGTCCCGCGGCGTTGGACACTTACCTGCGTAAACTGCAAACTTACTTCGGCCCGGAACACTACTTCACCGATGCGCAGGGTAAGGATCTGGTGACCGGCGCGGACCGCTCCGGGCTTTTGCGAACCGCCCGCGGAAAATACAACGTCCCGCACGATTCCGGCGGCCGTTTCGTATTCGTGGCCGCGTCGCAGGATGGTGCTTACCGGCTGATTGCCACCGGCCGGCCGCCCTTCACGCGCTGGACGTTTCTGCCCTACTACGG
>JBEKIM010000468.1:0-5365 GCA_050011755.1 Bryobacteraceae bacterium
TTTCGAGACTGCGGAGCGAAAGCTGCTGCAAGTGGTGTTGGCCGGGCAGAACGAGTTGCGCGAGTTGATGCGCCGCGAAGACTTGCGGCAGTTGCGGCAGCGGGTGTCGGTACGGCTGGACATCGTGCCGTTGCAGCCGGCCGAGGTGGAACAGTATATGCGCCACAGGTGGCATCAGGGCGGCGGAAACGGAAACTTCCCGTTCAACCCGGAAGCGGTGGACCTGGTGGCCTTGTGGTCGCACGGAATTCCGCGGGTCATGAATGCGATTTGCGATATCGCGTTGTTGCGGGCGTACACGTCCGAGACCTCGTCCATCGGCCCAGAGGTGGTACGTGAGGCGCTGGGCGTTCTGGAATTGACGGATCTTCCTCCCGAAGCCGGCGACTTGCGCGCTGGGGTAGAGGCAGCCGCCCCAGATCCATTGGAGGTGCTTCGTTTGCCGGCGGCGGGAGATGCTTCGAGCATGCCGCTGCGGCGGCCCGGCGCTGCCACGGATGCCGCGCCGCGCCGCGGCTGGTGGAACGGCGTTCTGCAGGCGAACAGGAACGGACTGTGAGCAGCATTTTTCAAGCCCTCGATACCAAAGCCGGGCTGATTCCGGAGCCTGCCCCCCCGATGCGCACGTCTGCCGTGCAGCCGCTGACGGACGCGGCGAGCCGCATCCGGGTCGCGCCGATCCAGATTCCGGAATCGTCGCCGCTGCTGCCATACGACGGCAGCAACCCCAGGGCGGGCGAGCAATACCGGACGGTGCGTACCAACCTGCTGCAGAATCCCGATGCGCCTCATGTGCTGGTGGTTTCGAGCAGCGGCTCGGGCGACGGCAAAACGCTTTCCGCCGTGAACACCGCCGGAGCTCTGGCGATCAAGGGCGAAACCACGGTGCTGCTAATGGATGCGGATCTGCGAAAGCCTAGCCTGGCGCGCACGCTGGGGCTGCCGCAGGACCCGGGCCTGGCGGACGTGCTGAACGGCGATTGCAAGTTGGAAGACGCCATCCTGCAAACCGCGCAGTTTCCCAATCTGTACGTGCTGCCGGCCGGAAAGGCCCGCCGCAATCCGGCGGAGCTGCTGGATTCCGCGCGCTGGCATCAGCTATGCGATGTGGTGAAGCATAGCTTCCGGTTTGTACTGATCGATACACCGCCCATCGCCGTCCTGACCGACTATGACCTGGTGCAGGCGGTAGCGGACGGCGTGATCTTCGTGGTGCGGCCGGACCACTCGGATCGGAACCTGTGCCTGGCCGCCTTACAGAAGGTGCATGCCGCCGGTAAGCTGACGGGAGTGTTGGTCAATTGCGCGGAAAACTGGTTCTTGTATAAACGCTACGGCAGGTATCCATACCCGTATCCCGGCGACTATCAGCCGCGAGTGCGGCCGTAATCGCCTGCGCGCCTCGTAACTTTTTCCCGCCTGCGCAGTATAACGTGCATGGCCGCTGTCCCGCAAGATCTCCGCTACGCCTTTCGAACCCTTCGTAAGGCTCCCCTATTCAGCGCGGTGGCCGTGCTCTCGCTGGCTTTCGGCATAGGCGCGAACACCGCCATCTTCACGCTCATCGATCAACTCATTCTGCGCCGGCTGCCGGTGAAAGATCCGCGGCAACTGGTGATGTTGGCCGGCCGCGGACGCCACTACGGTGGAAACAACGGACACGACAAGCTTTCGTATCCCATGTACCAGGACATCCGCGACAAGAACCAGGTCTTCAACGGCATGTTCTGCACGCACCGCAATGAGATGAGCGCATCGTTTGAAGGACGTTCGGAACTGGTCTCGAGCGAATCGGTTTCGGGCAACTACTTTCGCGTGCTGGGAATCGGAGCGGCCATCGGGCGGGTTTTCACCGGTTCCGACGATTTGTACCAGGGCGGCCATCCACTGGTGGTGCTCAGCTACGGGTACTGGAAGAGCCGCTTTGGCGGCGACCGTGCCATCCTGGGCAAGAAGATCATAGTGAATGGCTACCCCCTTACGGTGATCGGCGTGAGCCAGGCGGGTTTCGACGGGGTGGAACCCGGTTATGCGCCACAGATTCGCGTTCCGATCACCATGGCGAACAGCCTGCCTCCGGACGGCACATTCGACCGCCTGCAGGACCGCCGCTTTCGCTGGGTAGAGGTTTTCGGGCGGCTCAAACCCGGCATGACCCTGACGAAGGCCCAAGCCGGTCTGCAGCCCCTCTTTCACCAGATTCTCGATTTGGAAGTGCAACAGAAGCCTTTCGCGAAAGCATCGCCCTTCGTGAAGAGCGAGTTTCTGAAGATGCACCTGGAGCTTATGCCGGGGGCCACAGGCCGGTCCGACCTCCGCGATTCGTATTCGAAGCCGCTGTTGGCCCTGATGGCGATAGTGGCTCTGGTGCTGCTGATCGCCTGTTCAAACCTGGCGAGCCTTTTGATCGCGCGCGCGTCGGCGCGGCAGAAGGAGATTGCGGTGCGGCTCGCACTGGGGGCTAGCCGCGCCCGCCTGATCCGGCAGTTGCTGGTGGAGAGCCTGGTGCTATCCGCCGCCGGCGCGGTCCTCGGCGTGGGACTGGCGATCGCGATCGACCAGGCGCTGATCGCTTTTTTGCCGGCCGGCAGCACGCCGCTGTCGCTTTCGAGCACGCCGGATCGGACCGTGCTGTGCTTTACCGCGCTGGTCGCGGTCATGGCCGGCGTGGTCTTTGGACTGGTGCCCGCGTTGCAATCCACGCGTCCACACCTGGCGAATACGCTGAAGGATCAGGCGGCCGCGGTACTGCATGGCGGGTCCGTGAAGTTGCGCAAGATCCTGGTGGTCGCCCAGGTTGCGCTTTCCCTGTTGCTGCTCATCGGCGCCGCGCTGTTCTTGCAGAGCTTGCGCAATCTTAAATTCACGAACCCGGGCTTCGATGAGCATGGCCTGCTGTCGTTCGGCGTCGAGCCTACGTTGAACCGCTACGACGTGCCCTGGACGTTCGATTATTACCGCCGTCTGCGCGACCGCCTGAAGGCCATGCCGGGCATAGAGAGTGAAACACTGGCCATGATCCCGGTGATGCAGAACAACGAATGGGACAACTGGGTCACGGTCGAAGGTTACACGCCGAAGCAGGGCGAGACGCCCGATCCGCACATGCAGTATTGCTCTCCGGATTACTTCGCGACGATGAAAATACCCGTGCTTTTGGGCAGAGATTTCACCATTAAAGATATAGCGGGCGCACCCAAGGTGGGCATTATTAACCAGCGGTTTGCCAAACGGTATTTTGCCGGCGTGAACCCGCTGGGCCGCCACTTGGGCATGGGGATCGACCCTGGAACGAAGACAGATCTCGAAATCGTGGGCGTGGCCGGCGACACGAAATACGAGAACCTGTCGACGGAAATTCCTTACGAACTGTATATCCCCTATACGCAACTGGATTTTGTGAACGGCATGACCGTCTACCTGCGCGCGCATGGCGACCCCGGCAACACCTTTAATACGGTTCGCAGGGTGGTGCGCGAGGTCGATCCGGCCGTCCCCATGTACGACCTGCGTACGCTCGACGACCAGATTGAGATCTCGCTGTTCACCGAGCGGCTGCTGGCGGCTCTCTCCAGTGTGTTCGGCGGACTGGCCACGCTGCTGGCTGCACTAGGACTTTATGGCGTCATGGCGTTCATGGTGGCGCGGCGCACCCGCGAGATCGGCATCCGCATGGCGTTGGGCGCGGACACCGGATCGGTGGTTTGGATGGTGATGCGGGAGGTATTGGTTTTGGCGGCGCTGGGCGTCGCGATTGGGGTGGGCGCCGCGTGGGCCGCCACGCGTCTGATCCAGGCGCAACTCTTCGGCATTCAGGCTACGGACCTGGCGACGATGGCCGCGGCCGCGCTCGGAATTGGGGCGGTCTCGGCATTGTCCGGCTATTTTCCGGCGCGCCGCGCGACCACTATCGATCCGGTACGCGCGCTACGTTGGGAGTAGTCGCGACGGCCTCGCCCTAGGTCTTGTGATGGATCCGGGCGCAGGCCGTTTCCGCACCTGTGGGGTCGATAGCCGTATTGCCTTCCTCAATATGTTGAATGCGGCCTTCCTTGTCGATCACAAATGTGGCGCGATTGGCGAATCCGCGGTCCGCAAACAGCACACCATATTCCGCCGCTACCTGCCGCTTGGCGAAGTCGCTCAGCAGGGGAAATGCAAGGTTCAGCTTTTCCGCGAACGCTTTCTGGGATGGGGTGTTGTCCGTGCTGATGCCAAAAACTTGCGTCTCGACGCCTTCAAAATGGGCGATACCAGACTGGTACGCCAACATCTCCTTCGTTCAACCACCGGTAAAAGCCGCCGGGAAAAATGCTAACACCACGGCCGACTTGCCGCGGAAATCGGAGAGCGTAACGGTCTTGCCGGCCGTCGAAGGCAGGGTGAAATCGGGCGCCATGTCCCCGACTTTCAGATTGGTCTTGGGGGGCGCTTGAGGCGCGCCTTGCTGGGCAACCAGGCCTCCCGCCATGGCTGCGGATAAAAATAGTACGGGCAGTATCTTCATCGATCCTCCGGGTGACTTGAGCTTACACCTTAGAGACGGCGGCAGGCAACCCTCTGGTATCGTCTTCCAGCCCATCTTTACAATCATTAAAGAAGTTGCACTCAGTCGCACACTTGCGGTAACCTGAAGTTGAACGTGGATTGATTTAGGATCTGCTTGGTAAGGTCCGTCTAATTGCAACCACGCTAAAAAGTGCTAAAGGTGAGTCGGTCTGTTCGAATTTCTTGACCCTGGGAGCCTTTGGCCCCCGGGGTTTTTTCGTTTAGGGCCGATCCGCCGGATGCTGGAGGATTTAATGAGCGTCTGGTCAAGTGCAGTACCTGCTACGCTTCCGCTTTTGGGAAGCGAAGGAGCCTTGATATCGGTCTCTATTTCCGTCGAACCTCCCCGTCTGGAAGCCCTTCTGGATGCGCTGGCGCATCTCGATTTCCCGGTGAACCCCCAGATATATCATGACGCGGGACCCGGCACGATCGTGGAGTTTCCGGCCTATGAAAAGCGGCTGCCCGAAATCCTAGGGCTGCTGGAAACCTGCGGCTTTCCAGCCGAGTCCGTGGCTGCGACGGGGATGCTCGACTCCATTCGGGGGGCGCACGCGGCGGCCACGGCCTGACGCCGCCGACAACACGGCGAACTAAAGCAAGCGGGACTTAAAAGTCCCGCCGGAGGCCCGGCTCATCTGAGACCCCATTGGCGCTCAATAAGTTAGCGGCTGTTTTTCGGAGCCGCAAAGATGATGAAAACCAAGAGTAGTGGGGCGGCCAATCTTGGCCCGGGGTCCCCGCTGGGGGCGGCTTTCCAGCCGGCTTAGCCGCCTGAAAAGGCGGCTGCGGGCATGATTGCCCGCCCCACGGTGAG
>JBEKIM010000469.1:0-5347 GCA_050011755.1 Bryobacteraceae bacterium
ATCAGGACGTGCTGCCCACGCCCGAGGCCGATTTCGAAGAATCGGTATAATCGGACCTTAACATAGACTTTACATTCCGGCTAATGTATAATCGCAATCGGGAGGATGCTTATGCGCCCGCTCGATATCCCCGAAATCCTGATCGTTCTCGGCCTGCTCGCCATCCTGGCATGGGGACTCTACAACTGGAAGCGCGCACACACTTCTCGCTAGTGGGGCGGGCTTGCAGGCCCGCTGCTTTGCATTTATTGCCGCCGCGTCATGCCTCCGCGCGCCCCTGCCGCTTCCGCAGCTCATCCACCGTCACCGCCAGAATAATGACTGCGCCGATGATCGCCTGTTGCAAGTAAGGTGAAATCCCCAACAGGTCGCTGCCGTTCGAAAGCAGCCCCATAATCAACGCTCCGATCAGCGTCCCCACCACGCTACCCTCGCCGCCATGCAGGCTGCCGCCGCCGATCACTACTGCCGCGATGGCTTGCAGTTCGTACCCGTTGCCGGCCGAGGGCTGGCCGGTCATCAGGCGCGACGCCTCGATCATTCCCGCCAGGCCCGTCAGCAGCCCGCCCAACGCATAGATCGCCGTCGTATCAAAGGCCACCGGCACGCCCGCGTAGACCGCCGCGTCCGGATTGCTGCCAATGGCAAACGCGTAGCGGCCCAGTCGCGTATGCTCCAGAGTCGCGTGTGTCGCCAGCGCGCATACCACCACCACCCAAAGCACGAAGGGCACTCCCAAAAGGTTGCCTTCGCCCAGAAAAGCAAAACTCTGTGGGATACGAGTTACAGGCAGGCCATTTGTGATAATCAGGGTCAAGCCGCGGATAATGCCCAGCGTGCCCAGCGTCACGATGAAAGGCGCGATGCGCAGCCGCGTGGTCAGCAGCCCGTTCAGCGATCCCCAGAACAGCCCGGCCAACACGCCCACCAGGATGCCCAGGGGAACCGGCAGGCCGCTCTGCATCGCCATCGTTCCCAATACGCCGCACATCGCCAGCATTGCGCCCACTGAAAGATCGATGCCGCCCGCAATGATAATCAGGGTCATGCCCAGCGACATGACATTGATCACGGCGGTCTGCCGCACTACGCTCGACAGATTCGTTTCAGTCAGAAAATGCGGCGATGCGATCGCCAGCGCCACGAACAGCACCACCAGGCTCAAGAATGGCAGCAGCCGCTGCATCATGGCGCACTCTCCCGTTCGAGCGCCGCGAAGCGCATGATTTCCTCCTGCGTCGTGCGCCCCGGCAATTCGCCGGTAATACAGCCTTGCCGCATCACCAGGATGCGATCGGCCACTTGCATCAACTCCTGCATCTCGGAACTCACCATCAGCACTGCCGCCCCGGCCCGCGCCAACTCGTCCATCACTTCGAACACCTCCACCTTGGCCCCTACATCGATGCCCCGGGTAGGCTCGTCGAACAGAAACACGCGCGCGCGGCGGAAAAGCCACTTGGCGATCACCACTTTCTGCTGATTGCCGCCGCTCAATCGGCCGGCCGCCTGCCGCCCCGATGAAGCGCGGATGCGCAGCCGCGCGATGTACTCGGCCGTCACCCGCCCCTGCTTCCGCCCGTCGAGTATGCCCAGCCGGCTGATCTCCCGCAGATTCGCCATGGTGATGTTGTCGGCGATGGGCAAGCGCAGCGCCAGGCCCGTTTTTTGCCGGTCTTCGCTCACCAGCGCGATTCCCGCCGCCACCGCCTCGCGCGGCGATCGGATGCGCGCCGGCCGCCCATCCACGAAGAGCTTGCCCGCATCCACCGGATCCACGCCAAAAATCGCGCGGCACGTCTCGGTCCGGCCGGCGCCCATCAGCCCGGCCAGACCCACGATCTCTCCCGCCCGCAGCGAGAAGGAAACATCGCGCAGAGCGCCCCGGCTCGTCAGCCCTTCGACGCGCAGCAGCTCCGCTCCCGGCGCCATCGGCTGCCGCTGATAAATCGACACCATTTCCCGGCCCACCATGTGCTGTATGATGCCATCCGTGGAGACCTCCGCCAGCGGCCCGCTGTGCACCGTCGCGCCGTCCCGCAGAATCGTCACCCGGTCGCCGATCGCACGCAACTCCTCCAGCCGGTGCGTGATGTAGATTACGCCCATGCCCCGCGCCCGCAGCGTGCGCACGATGCGGAAGACTTCTTCGGTCTCCGCGCCCGAGAGCGACGAAGTCGGCTCATCGAAAATCAGCAAACTGGATCCGTGCTGGATGGCGCGGCAGATTCCAACAAGTTGCTTGCCCGCCGGGCTGAGCCGCTCCACGGCCCAATCCGCGTGCAGCGGGAAGCGATGTTCTTCGATCATCCGCGCGGCCTGTTCGACCATCCGCGTCCGGTTCACCCAGCCGAAGGGCAGCCGTTCTTCGCGCCCCAGAAAGATGTTCTCGGCAACCGTCAGATGCGGCGCCAGCAGGGACTCCTGGTGGACCATGGCGATGCCGGCCGCCGCCGCTTCCGCCGGCGAGTGGAAGGAGGCGTCCCGGCCCTGCCAGAGCATGCGCCCGCCGTCCAGCATCTCCATCCCCGCCACGATCTTCATCAGCGTGGATTTCCCCGCGCCATTTTCGCCCAGCAGCAGATGTACTTCGCCCGGCCCGACCGAGAGGTTGCCGTCGCGCAAGGCCGTCACGCCGCCAAACCGCTTTTGAATGCCGTTCAGATCGAGAAGCACGGGAAGGCACAGTGTAGCGTACACTCGGCGCGGGCCGTGGGGCGGGCGTCTACGCCCGCGGAGGGTCTCCAGACCCGATCTTTGGCGCCGGATTCACCACATGAATCGGTTTTCCCACGCAAAACGCATTAATCTGTTCGAAAACATCCGAGAACTGAGTCTCATACTCTTCCCGCGTAACATATCCGATGTGCGGCGTGCATACGACGTTCTCCATCGCCACCAGCGGATCGCGCGGGTCCAGCACCGGCTCGTCTTCATAAACATCCACGGCGGCCATGCCCGGCCGTCCCGCCCGCAAAGCCGCCGCCAGCGCGCCTGGCGCGATCAGTCCCGCGCGGCTCGTATTCACGATGAGTGCATTGGGCTGCATGCGCGCCAGGTCGTCCGCCGTGACAATTCCGCGGGTGGCATCCACCAGCCGCATATGCAGCGAGATGACGTCGCACTCCTCGAAGAACGCCTCCCTGCTGCGCGACGCAGTGTAGCCATCCTGCTGCGCCTTCGCGCGCGAGGCTTCCCGCGCCCAGACCACCACCTGCATGCCGAAGGCCCTGCCCCAGCCCGCGATCACGCTTCCGATCCGTCCGTAGCCGTAGATCCCCAGCGTCTTTTCGCGCAGGCTGTAACCCACGCCGATCTGCCATTTACCGGCCTTTAGCGCGGCCACCTGCTGCGGAATCTGGCGCATGGCGGCCAGGATCAGGCCCCAGGTCAGTTCCGCGGTGGCATAAGATGGCGTACCTTGATGCATGCTCGAACACACCATAACACCAAGCCGCGTGCAGGCCGCGATGTCGATGTGCGGGTACTGGCTGCGCTGGCTGATCAGCTTCAGCTTGGGCAGGCGCTCGAGCAGCGCCGCGCGGATCTGGGTCCGCTCGCGGATCAACACCAGCGCTTCAGTATCCTTCAAACGTTGCGCGAGAGCGTCTACGTCCTGCGCGTGATCGTTCCAGACCGTGACCT
The DNA here is from genome assembly GCA_050011755.1 of Bryobacteraceae bacterium. Lineage (GTDB taxonomy): Bacteria > Acidobacteriota > Terriglobia > Bryobacterales > Bryobacteraceae > Bog-159. Next base: position 3,646 of record JBEKIM010000469.1, read on the forward strand.
CGTGGCCCGCCAACTTCCGGAAACACGGGAGCGTGCGTAGCGTATCGTGATAATCGTCGAGTATCGTAATCTTCATCGCTTGCGCGCCTCCATGCCGCTCAGTTCCCTCCTATCGCCACCGACACCCCCGCGGCGCTTTGGAACCCCGCAACCGATACCGTCACCGGCTGATCGCCCACCCCCACGCTGGGGACTTCCACGTTCACCTGATACAGGCCCGGACCAATCAATCCCGCCCACTTCACCTCCGCCGCAACTCCGCCAATCGTCACGCTGACCGGCGCAGCCAGAACCGCCGGCGGGAACGCCGCTTGCGAAACCGGTATCTGCGGCGAGGTCGCCCCCAAGCCCGTGCCGTACAATTCGATCACCTCGCCCACGGCGGCCGGCTGTAACGGACTGGACGGCCCGACCAGCGCGCCGCTGGCGTGTTCGGCGGCTGCGTACGTCACGCTGCCCGCCGGCCAGGTAAATAGCTCCGGGGCCAGCCTCTGCAGCATCGCCGTACCGGGATAACTCTTGCCCGCCTGCGTCGTCACCTGCACCGTCACCGGCCCCATCGTCGCGTCCGCGGGCATTAGCGCATTGATCTGGTTCGGTCCGGCATATTCGATGTAGGCCGGCTGTCCGTCAATCCAGACCGACACGCCGCCCAGCGACGTAGGTAACTGGCCATTTACGAAATTGCCTCCGGACCAGGTCTGCGCGGTGGTGCTGAATCCCGTGCCGAAGATCGAAACCCACTCCCCGGGCGCGATGGCCGCGCCGAAGCTGGCGGCGTCTGTTACCGAAGTGACTCGCGAAGTGGGCGCGGTGGCCGGCTGCGCGCGCTGCAGCAGGATTCCGTCCATGGGGGCCAGCGTTACCGAGGGCGCGGCCGAGCCATCGTTATAGAGCGCGGCCGAGTAGACATACGCCGCATCTGCGATCAGCGGACCGGAACCGGTGTTGCTCACGCGCAGGGCCGGTGAACTCGCGGCGGTAAGTGGCAGCCCCGACGCGATCGCGTGCCACTGGTCGCCCGCAATGGCGATGCTCTGGTCGAGCGTCGTCGAAAACACCACCACGCCGTTGGCCAGCACCTCATAGAGCGCGCTCTTCGTCCAACTGCCCGCCACGGGCGCGGCCGGCAGCCACACGGATAGCGTATAGGTTCCGTCCTGGGTGATGCCGAGATTCCAAACCGCATTTCCGGGACCCGCGTCCAGTTCGTGACAAGTCGTCCCCCAAGCGTGATAATAAGGTCCGTTCACCGTCTCGCCGCTAGCCGTCCCGCCGCCCGAATTGTACGTCGTGCTATACCACGCACCGGTCGCGGAAAATCCTGCGCTGCTATCGTCCACGATGTACTGGTAGCGCGGCGCCTGCGTCCCCGTGAATCGCTGGAACCCCGCGCCCGGCGCGATCGTCTGCGGTGAATTCGTGCCATTCAGCAGCACCGTGCCCAACGTGAAATCGCGGCGATAGATATTTGCGGGAGCCGCGCTGAGCTGCACCTCGTCGATCCAGATATTCGCGGCGGTCAGCCCAAGATTGAACAGCACCGCGGCGTCATTGGCTGTCACGGGCGCCTGGAACGAGAGCGTATACAGTTGCCAGGTTGTGGTCAGGTTCACCTGCGTATAGAGCCCATAGGTCGTGTAATTCGGCGGGCCGCCCTGGGTGTTTACGGTAATCGCGACCGGCGCGTTGGCGCGCGCCC
>JBEKIM010000470.1:0-5340 GCA_050011755.1 Bryobacteraceae bacterium
CAGCTTTCGCTCCGCAGTCTCGAAATTCATCAGCAAGCGCACTTCTTCCAGCAACTCCGCCGAAAGTTTGTGGGCTTCATCCACTAGCAACACCGGAGTACGGCCTTCTTCGTCGCAGTGCATCAGGAATTCCCAGAATTGCATCAGGCGCTGCGCCTTGCTGATACCCGCGACCGGCAGCCCAAACCCGATCTGAATGAGCTCGAAGAACGCCTCCGGCGGCACGTTGGTGTTGAACACCGAGCAGAACTGGACTTTGCCGGCGGGCACCGATTGAATCAGTTTCCGCAGCAGGGTGGTCTTGCCGGTGCCCACTTCGCCGGTCAATACCGCTGTCCCCCGGCGGCCGAGCACCGTAAAGATGAGGCCGGCGAGCGCTTCCCTGTGAGTGGGCGCCAGAAACAGAAACTCCGGATCCGGAGTCATCGAGAAGGGCGCTCTCTTTAGATGAAAGAATTCTTCGTACATAGGCAGCCGATCTTAGATTCCCCGGACCTCCGCGGAAGGAACAATGGCCGTGATGCGGCCGAGGATGGCCATGTCCGGCGGCAATTCCCACTCCCCCAACAGCACATTTCGCTTCATCTCTCGCGCCACGCCCGCGATCACGGCAATCAGCAGACCCAGGGAGCAACCCAAAGCAGCCCATTGCAGACGGTCCGGCGAGAACGGTTTCGCGGGAGGCTGGGCCGGATCGATCATGGTGAATCGCTCGCCCTGCTGGCGGCGCTCCAGGTCGGTGGCCATGTCCGCGGCGATGCGCTTATCGAGCAGGGACTTGTAGTTGGCCTTGGCGATTTCATAATCGCGCGACAGCGCGGTCAACTGCTGTTCGCGTACCGGCAGCGTATCCATGCGTGCCTGCAGGGCCGCGATCTTACCAGTGATCTCCTTTCGTTCGGCAGTCCGCAACTCCAGTTCGCGGTTGGCCAGCCCCAGCTCGGTGCGCAGGCTGGCGATGCGCTCGCGCTGCTGCAAGAGATCCGGCAATACCGCATTGGGCGCATTCAAGGCTCCCGGCGCGGCGCTTTCCGCGGATTTCGCCTCTTTTTCCGATAGGCGCGCCTGCGCCACCAGCTTCTCCATGCGCTGAATATCCGGATGACCTTCGGTGTATCGCAAGCGCAGCGCATCCAACTGGGCCTGCAGCGCCGTCGAATTCGAGGCGCCGCCTGCCACCGGCTGGTTCTCCTTCACGGCCACGGTCCGCTCCAGCACTTTGGCGGTAGATTCGGCCATCGTCAACGAGGAGGATAGCAGCGCCTTGGACTGTCCCGCGCGGTTAATGGCATCCTGGTTCGCCTGCAAATCGATCTGCGCACGCGATAGCGCGCTCGCCAGTGAACCTTCCTGCTCCGGAAGTTCACCCTTGTGGTTGAGTTTGTACTCTTCGACTTGCGATTCAAGCGCGGTGAGCGTCTTCTTGGCCTGCTCCAACTGCTCTTCGATGAAAGCGGAGGTGCCTTCGGCATGGTTCTCGCGGGTACGCAGGTTCTCCTCGATGAAAAGGTTACCGATCTGGTTCGCCACATCCGCCACCGTGGCCGGATCTGGACCCTGGTAGGTAATACGGAAGGCGCTGGTGCGCTCCTGGCTCCAGCCGCGCTCCAGCGTGATCTTCGTGTCCTTCCGCATCATTTCGATGATCTCTTCCTGCGGCACCCGGGCTCTCTCGCGCTGGTAGAGATGGAATGTATCGATGATCCTCTGCAACCGGCTGGTGGCCAGAATCTGCTGCGAGATGGTCGCCAGGCGGTCCTGCACGTCCGCATTCACGGTGGAAGCGACGTATCGTTCGGGGACCTTCTGACTGTCGACCAGGATCACGGCTTCGGCCCGATACACCGCCGGCATCATATAAACGGCGGCGCCGGTAAGCAAACACAGAAAGATCCAAACCAGGCCGATCAGCGCCTTGGACCTCCACAACATGCGCGCCAGAGACAACGGCGACAATTCAGGATGCGCCGAAGGGCCGGCCGTGAGAGGAAACATAGAGCTTAGTCAGGTTGCACGGCGTCGGCCAAACCAAAGGCCAGCCGCACGACGCGATTTAAGTCCGCGGCCAAGGGCACAACCTCGCGCCGAGTTGCGATTCTTGGGAATTAATCCGAAATCTTAGGACTGGCGCGTCCTGCGGTGGCGTCCGATGAAACCGACGCCCAACAATAAGCCGCCCAGCAGTGTCAGGCTGACGGAACTGGCCTCCGGGGTCATGATGCTGCAAGGCTCGAATGCATTTACCGAAGCCACGCTGCTATCTATGATCTGCAAGGTGCCCTTCATGAACGTCGTGGCATTCGTTTCAATTTCCAGAACCGCAGTCCCGTCTCCGGGTGCCACACCCGGCAGGTTGGAAAAGTTGAACCCGACGACGCTGCCGTTGGAGCTGCGGTCAACCGTGGCAGGATCCACTCCACTGGGCGCGCTGTCCTGTCCGATGGAGTAACCGACGTTTGTCAGGAAACTGCCAAACGAAGCCAATGTGATCCGTTCGATGGCGTCGGTCGACTTGGTACTGCTCTCCACGAGGACAAAGAAATCGAGGCAACCCGCGCAGAAGTTGTTGCTGGGGTCGGAGTACACCATCGCGCGGTATTCGCCGGTAATCGTGGTCTGGCCGAGCGAGTTCGTGGCCGTAAAGTCCTGCATGCCCGTATCGGCCAGGAAAGGACCGGTTACGGGAGTTCCCAGAGCGCTTGCCGCGACCGGCGACGAGCCGGTCGGGGGAAGAATGGTTGCATGTGCCAAAGCCACGCCAAGTGTGACCGCCAGTACAGAGCATCCAAGTGTTTTCATCGATTGATTCCTTTTCGGGCGAACTACGACCGCTTGGCGAGTGCAATCCGCGTACCAAGCATTTTGTGCAAGCGCGTTCCAGGTAGATGTATAACTTGGCGTCGCCGCGCGATAGCGGCGGCCGGCCGCCGGTTTCGAGTTTTGGGATTACGGGAAAAAGTTTGGTCCCTCAGTTGGCTCCGGGCGCGTTCAAGAGTTGCTGCGCCATGCGCGCTTCGGGCAGGCCCGGCGCGCTCTTCAGAGCGGCGCGCAAGGTGGGCTCGCCGCGCTTGTCGCCCGTCTTCAGATAAGCCATCCCCAGGTGATAGCGGATGACCGGGTCCGGCGCCCCGCTAGCCGCGCTTTCCAGATATTTCACGGCGGACCGGTAGAGGCCCTTGCGGTACATGATCCAGCCGATGGTGTCGTCCACGCCTTTGTTATCCGGAGCGAGTTCCTTCACCTGCTGGGCATACTTCAGGGCTTCGTCGAACTGGCCGGTTTGGGAGGCCAGGATATAAGCAAGATTGTTCAAGGCGACCACGTTAGACGCGTCGGCGTCCACCACCTTGCGAAAGTAAACCAGCGCCTGCCGATAATCTTTCTCCAGATTCGCGAGCCAGCCCATATAGAGCCACAGTTCGGGATCGTTGGGGCTGGCGGCAAGCAGGGCGGCCAAGGTCTGGTGCGCGGAATCCAGCTTGCCTTCCGACACGTCCATGCGCGCCACGGCCAGTTGCGCGGGACGGAAGCGGGAATCGGCTGCCTTCGCCGCCGTGAATGCCGCGCGGGCGTCCGCGGTTTGACCTTCGGCCAGCAGGAGTTCGCCCAGGAAGTGCTGCACCGGCGCCGATTTTGGATTGAGGGCCGCATATTGGCGTATGGCTTTCAAACCCGCGGCGCGCTGATTCTCGAGGTCATAGAGTTGCGCCAGCGCGCGCAGCGCGCGCACGTCTTCGGGGTCGCCATGCAACGCGGCTTCTAACGCGGCGCGGGCGCCTTTGTAATCCTTCGCGTCGATCTTCAGCAAGGCGTCCTGGAGCAGCAGATCCGGGGTCCTGGCCGATTGCAGTCCCGCGGCTACGCTCTTGCGGGCTTCATCGCGCCGGCCAAGGTCCAGCAGAGCCCAGTTGGTCTCGACCACGAGCGGCGCGGAACGCTTTTGAGAATCGGGCGCTTGCCGCAGGATTTCGAGTGCGGTGGCCGCGGCTTTCGAGGCGATGAGCATGCGTGCCAGGTCCAGCCGCGCGGCCAGCAGCGTAGGATCCAGCCGTACCGCCTCGCCGAGTTCCTGCCGGGCGTGCAGCGCTCTTCCCTGGGCTTCATCCAAGCGGGCCAGCAGCATGTGCGGCTCGGCGGATTCGGGACGATAGCGCAAGACCAGGTTCAGATCGTTTTGCGCATCCTGATATTTTCCCGCGTCAATGGCCAGCTCGCCGCTCTGCAACAGGGCATCGGCATCCTTGGAGTTCTTCGCGAGGACGCCGGCCAGCAGTTTCTGTGCGTCTGCCCGCCTGCCGGAAATCAAGTACATCTTCACCAGGCGGGTGCGCGCGGTGCGGTCGTCCGGCTCCTTTTTGGCCAGCCGCTCCAACTCCGCGATGGCGGCGTCGCGCTGGCCGGTTTCCAACAGAAAAATCGCGTAAACCGGTGTGTAGTTCTTGTCGGGCAGCGCCGCAACCTGCTTGAAGATCGGGCCGGCCTCGTCCTTTCTGCCGCCATGGAATAAAGTCATTCCCAAGTCCAACAGCGCGGCTCCATACTTCGGATCGATGCGGATCGCCCGCCGGAATTGTTCTTCCGCCTGCCGGGGCCGATGTGTCACCAGATAGAATCTGCCCATGACCAAGGCGACTTCCGCGGATTGGGGCGATTTCCGGAAACACTGTTGCAGCGCTTCTTCCGCGCCCTTCACATCGCCCTCGTTCAGCCGGACGCGCATCAACAGCGCGGTGGATTCGAGGCCTCCCGGAAGCTGCCGCAGGGCTTGCTCCAGGTGCGCTTCCGCATCTTCGGTTTTGCCCAGGCGGAGTTCCGTCATGGCCAGGGTATTCAAAGCCCCGACGTCGTTGGGGTTTTCCGTAGCGACCGCCTGGGCGCGCTTCTCCGCATCCGCTACCACGGCTGGATCGTTGGCCGAAGCCAGCAGATTGGCCAGATTCAATTGCGCGCCCGCGTGCTTCGGATTCAGTTCAGCCGCCTTCCGGAAGCAACTGGCCGCCAGGCTGCGATTGCCCGCGCCAAGGTAAGTCAAGCCGAGTTGATAATAGGCCTCTGCATCTGCCGGAGCGATTTGGAGAGCGTTCCGGAACTCCAGTCCCGCACGCGCGTAGTCTCGATTCTGCAACCGCTTCTTGCCCAGTTCCATGAAGCGGGCCTCGCGCTGTTGCGGGGATCGCGTACAAGCCGCGAAAACGAATAAGCCCGCGGCCAACAGACAACGCGTCGTGTTACAGGATCTCCACATGAGTATGGCTCGATGTAGCACTTGCCTTACCAGAGGAACATCTTACGTTTCACGGGAGTGGACTTTGGCGGATGCCAAAAAATGGGCCGGAATCC
>JBEKIM010000471.1:0-6229 GCA_050011755.1 Bryobacteraceae bacterium
GTTGGGACCCGCGACGATGATGACGTTCGGACCTGCGTTAAACATAGGGCTCAAAAAACCATCCGCCCATCGTAACCTGCCGCTTCGTCACTCCACGGTGAAATATCCTATGCCCACGGGTTTCCTGTCGAAGTCGAACACCTCCCCAAACAACAGGTTCAGCCCCCGCAGCGCGCCGCCAGGCACAACGAACGGATATGCCCCCGATCCCGTGAAACTACCTTGATAATCCGCAATCGCGGCCGATACCAGCATGCGGGGAGTGTTCCAGTAGACGTTCACGTAGGCGTACGGCGGAAAGCCATACCCGTCGGCAGCCGTGTAAGTGCCCGGCGCTCCCACATCCGGACTCATCACCAGCCGCGGCGTCACGATAAAACTGGCGGCGCCGAGCTTTCCGCTGGCCGCACCCACCGCCAGGAAAATCCGCGGTCCAAACACCGATTCCGGCACGATTCCCTTGACGCTGAAAGTTCCGGCGCCATCCGCGCCGATCGCCGCTAATACCTTCGAGCCGATGCCGCCTGCGTAGATCTGGACGTTCTCGTTCGGCAGATAGCCGCCGCCGCTGAACTTCACGTCCGACTTGTAGCCGCCCTCGGCCGGCGTGATGCTCAGGTTGGCGCTCACAAACAGCGCCTCCCCAACTCTGTTGATACTGTAGTCGGCGAACCAGATGTTGCCGTCCGGCCCGGTGACGATGCCGATGGGCACGCTCCCGGCGTTCGGCAGGCCGTACTCGGTAGCTTCGCCGCTCGTCGAGATCCGCCCAATTTTGTTCTGCGCGTAATTGGTAAACCAAAGCGCCCCGTCCGGGCCGTTCGTGATCCCGCTGAGGCCCTTCGATACCGGATATTCGGTAATCACGCCATCCGTCGTGATCCGCCCGATGTTGCCGCCCGCGTATTCGGCGAACCAAAGAGCGCCGTCCGGCCCCGCCGCGATCCCTTCGGGTTGGCTGTTCGGTGTAGGGATCGCATATTCGGTGACGGTCCCGCCCGTCGTGATGCGTCCGATATTGCCGCCGCTGAGCTCCGTAAACCAAAGCGCGCCATCCGGCGGGGTACTCTGTCATCGTTCCGGTGGTGATGGCGACGCGCCCGATCCGGTTGCCATTGAGTTCGGGGAACCACAGCGCGCCATCCGGTCCCACGGCGATCCCGGCGGGCGCACTATTGGCGGTTGGCACCGGGTATTCCGTAAAAACTCCCGCCGTCGTAAGCCGGCCGATCCGGTTGCCCCAGGCCTCGGCGAACCAGAGCGCGCCGTCCGGCCCGGTCACGATCCCATACGGGCCGCTCCCCGGAGTCGGGATCGTATAACCGGTGAACTCCCCGGCCGGCGTCAGCCTGCCGATCACGCTGGTGTTATCGGCCTCGGTAAACCACAGCGCGCCATCCGGTCCCGCCGTGATGGCCTACGGGCCGCTGTGCTGGGGCGCCGTGGCGTAACTGCCGATGGCCACCTGCTGGGCCACCAGCGAATTCATCGCCAGGCTCAAGAACAACAATGTTGCGGCTTTCAACTCGGATCTTCCCATGCTGCCCCCTCCTTCAGACGGTACCGGCACCCGTATCCCGAGGCCTGCCGAAGCCAAACCTATTTGCGCTATCGCGCATTGCCGCATCGTTAAAGGAGCGGTTTCGTTCAGTTGCTTAGCGCGAGAAACAGCGTCTGCGTTCCGGCCCCGCCGCCCACTGCGAACGTCAGTGGCACGGCCCCGGTACCGGCGTTGGCCGGCACCACTACATTGAACTGATACAAGCCCGTGTAATTCGGAGATAATCCGAAATAAGGCATGTTAGTCACGGGCACGCCACCTATGGACATTTGAAAGCTCGACGTCAGCGTGTTAGCTTGCTCCACCAACTGGCCAGCCGGTATGTTGGGCGTGACCGCCCCGAAGCCGATGCCATATAGAACGATCTCGTCGCCCGGCTGGGCGGGCCGCGATGCGACACCCGGAATTGCGCCTGCCGGGAGGACAAACGTGCCATCGGCGAACAGCGCCACCACGTACTGGACTCCGCCGATATTGAACGATGGCGGCGCGTCCAGGCCCGGCTCGGTTACATTAACCGGCAATGTGTAGGGAGCGCTGGTTCCTCCCGGCGTGTCGATCACCACCGGCTGCGATCCGAGCCCCGTATTGGATGGCGCCAGGGCATTCACTTGTAGGGGGCTGATGAAATCCATAAACGCCGACTGGCCGCCGATCGTGAGCGTGTTGCCGCCCAGAGTAGTGGGCGCGTCGTAACCGTTGAAATCGGCGCTACCCCAAGTCTGAGACTTCACGTTGGCCAGATTCGTACCGTAGATCTCCATCCATGTGCCGGGGGCCACCGCTGGGAACTCTCCGAAGGTGCTGGCGCTGACCACCGCCAGAATCACGGGCGTCGCGTCAAACGTGCCGTAAACCGTTCCCGTGATCGTAGCGTCCGGCGTAAGCCCCACTTGTCCCACGGAACACGACGAGGCGGCGATTCCCGTGCATGTGGCATTGGAATAATAGAAAACGAAGTTATTGGATAGAAAGGTAACATTAGCCCCAGTGCTCTCCTGCAGGCTAACGACGATACTGCCGGAGTTATCGGGCAAAAGGCCGAACGTGATGGTGTTGCTTCCGGGACTGGTCGAGTTGGCAGTAAAAGGAGATATCCCGTTGCCTAGATAACTCAGCACCATCGAGATCGTTCCGCCGCCGCCGACGCCCGTGTAGGGAGCCGAGACTGTGCAGTTGGTATTCGTGCCATCGAACGCGCAGGTGCCCCAGGTGACCCGGCTCTGCCCCACACCTCCGCTGCCGCCGAGGCCCGTCAAGGTGACGTTTTGGGTGCTGTTCGTATAGGTCGCCGTGACGCCCCAGGCCTGCGGCGACAGGAAGGCTACACAGAAAAGGAATAAAGGAATGGCAATTGGTTTCATAATCGATCCGTTCTTCAACCTTATATAAGCAAGCTCAAGATATAAGCAGGCTCAAGTATACCAGTCCTTAACTCGGAGTCCGCCGGCATCCAACTGCCTGGCCGTAAAAGCGCGTGTGAAACTGTGGATAATCGCCCGGAAAAGTGCGCCGCCCGCTCCAGTCACCCCTCTCGTCAGAAGTCTATCATCGTTCCGGCCGCGAGGGCCTCTCTAACCAGTACCGCAAAAGCGGGATACGGTACTGGTCGCCCCGCCAGCCTTGTGCCGCCGCGGCTACAGCCTGTGCCGCTTTGGCCCAGATCCCGCTCGCCGCCTCCGTGTGAGTCAATGTTAGAATGTGAAATATATGTTTCGCAGGCTTATTTTTCTTTTGGCGGGCTCCCTCTCCGCGGCTGCGGCGGCCGACGTACACATCGTCGAAGAGATCGTCGCCAAGGTGAATAACGACATCATCACGCGCGGCGAACTGGCGCATACGCGCCAGGAGATCGAGGCGGAGCTCCGGCAGCAAGGCCTTACCGGCGCCAAACTGCAGGAGGCCCTCCACGTGAAAGCCTCCGACGCCCTGCGCGACGAAATCGACCAGCTTCTGCTGGTGCAGAAAGCCAAGGACCTCAACATCAACGTCGATTCCGAAATCACCCGGCGCCTGGCGGCCATGCAGGTCCAAAGCAAGATGACCGACGACGACAAGTTCCACGATTTCCTCCGCGAACAGACGGGCATGCCCTTTGAGGACTACAAGCAGCAGATGAAGAATGCCCTGCTCACGCAGCGCGTCGTCAGCGAGGAGATCGGCTCCCGCATCATCATCCCGGAGCCGGACAAGCGCAAATATTACGACGAGCACAAGAACGATTTCGTGCGCGACGAGCAGGTCTTCCTGCAGCAGATCTTCATCTCCACCGAAGGAAAATCGCCGGAGCAGACCGCCGCGGCCGAGAAGAAGGCCAAGGACCTGGTGGCGCGCGCGCGCAAGGGCGAAAAGTTCGGTGACCTCGCAGCCGCGAATTCCGACGATATGGAAACCGCCCGTAGCGGCGGCGAATTGCCCGGCTACAAGCGCGGCCAGTTGATGAAACCGATCGACGACATCGTTTTCAAACAGAATAAAGGTTTCGTCACCGACCCCATCCGAGTCCCCAACGGATTCGTGATTCTGCGCATCATGGAGCGTTACGAAAAAGGACTGGCGACTTTCGAAGAGGTCGAAAACGAGATCAACGAAAAGATGGTCATGCCCCAGATGAACGCCAAGGTGCGCACCTATTTGACCAAGCTGCGCGCGGAGGCGTTTCTGGAGATCAAGCCCGGCTACGTGGATAGCGGCGCGGCACCCGGGAAGGATACGGCGTGGAAGGATGTCGCGCAGTTGAAGCCGCAGACCGTCACCAAGGAAGAGGTGGCCTCCCACAGAAAGCGCAAGAAGCTGCTGTGGCTGATCCCGATTCCCGGGACGGGCGGCGTGAAGAAGCCCGCTCCGAGTTCCACGCAGCCTGCCGCCGCGCCCGCCGGCGGGGCGCCGGCTTCCGCATCCGCGCCGGCAGCGAGTGCGCCGAGTCAGCCGTAGACGCCCGGCGCTGCCATGAAATCGCCCTATGTGAACGAACTCAAACCGGATCAGATCATCACCAGCAGCTTCCTGGTTTGCTCCAAGGAGATCCGGCAGAAGAAGAAGGGCGACCCTTACCTTTCGCTTCAGCTCGGCGACCGCACCGGCGAATTGGACGCCAAGATGTGGGACAACGTCGTGGATGTGATGGAGACCTTCGAGCGCGACGACTTCGTTAAAGTCAAAGGCCTCATCCAGATCTTCCACAACCGCCCGCAGTTGACCCTCCACACCATCCAGCGCATCAGTGACCGCGATGTGGATTTCGGCGATTACTTTCCGGCTTCCACGCGCGATCGCAACGAAATGTGGCTGGAATTGCGCGGATTCGCCGCGGCCGTGGCCAACCCGCACCTGAATCGCTTGCTGGCGGCGCTGCTGGACGACCCCGATGTCGCGCGGCGTTATCGCGAGGCGCCGGCCGCCAAGCAGATCCACCACGCCTATCTGGGCGGCTTGATCGAACACGTATTGTCGCTCTGCAATTTGGCGCGCATGGTGGCCGGCCACTACCCCATGATCGACTGCGACTTGTTGGTGACCGGCGTCATCCTGCATGACATCGGCAAGATCCACGAGCTCAGCTACGAGCGGGGCTTCAGTTACAGCGACGAGGGCCAGTTACTCGGACACATGCTGATCGCCGTGCGCATGGTCGGCGACAAGCTGCGCGATATTCCAGACTTTCCGCCGCGGCTGCGTTCCCTCGTGGAACACATGATCATCAGCCACCACGGGCAATTGGAATTCGGCTCACCCAAAACGCCGGTATTCCCGGAAGCCATGCTGCTGCACTATCTCGACGACCTGGATTCCAAAATGGAATGCATGCGCCACCTGATCGAAACCGATCGCCAGGTGGCGGGCAACTTCACCAGCTTCAGTTCCAGCCTGGAACGCGTGCTGTTGAAGAAGGACCGGTATCTCGCCGGTCCGGCGTCGCCAGCGTCAGCGGCCGCGCCCGCGCCCGGGGCGGCCAAAACCGCGCCGGCCCAGACCGCGCCTGTCCAGACCCAGGCACAAGCGCCCACCCCGGCGCCGGCGCCCACGCGCAGCTCTCTGTTCGGCGATAAGCTGCTGCAGGCCCTGCAACCCGCGGAGGCTAAGAGACAAAGCTGATGCGCCAGGCCGCTGCGCGCTCTATTCCTCCGCCGCTCGAATTGCTGTGTTTGAACGCCCTGTGGACGCTGGGCGAGGGCAGCGTGAAGGATGTGCGGGAAGTGGTCGCGCCCAGCCGGCCCCTCGCCTATACGACGGTGATGACGGTGCTCGACCGGCTGGCCCGGCGAGCCATCGTGACCCGCCGCAAAACGGGCCGCGCCTTCGTCTACGCTCCCGCCGTCTCGCGCGACGCCATGCGGCGCCTGGCGCTAAAGGAATTTCTGGATTCCTATTTCGAGAGCTCCCAGCACCAGTTGGTCCGCTTCCTGCAGGACGAGTCCCGCCCGGAGCCGCCCGCCGCCCTCAGCGCCGGCCTCGATCCCTCCCTTTTATAGCGTGGCGCGCGCTTTAGCGTGCCGGCGGGACTTTTAAGTCCCGCTCTGGAGTTTGGACTTTCAGCCCGCCCTATAAAACCGAAAAGCCGGATCATTATTCGTCATTGTTCGTCATTGTTTGTCGATGGGGGCGCCTGGCGGGTGACGTAGCCGGGCGGAGTGGGGGAAGATTGCGCCATTGTGGGGTCTTCTGGGT
>JBEKIM010000472.1:0-5327 GCA_050011755.1 Bryobacteraceae bacterium
GGCAAGATTAGCTTCGTCCCGTCCTGCCGGGTGACAGCGACGGAGCGATAAATGGAGTCCCTCCGTCCAGGGAAGCAAACGTCGTGGTATCTGCTCACCGAAAAAGGAGGCAACCAGTGGTAGCGAAGGATGGCATCAGCGTAGTCAAGAGGCCAAGGGCGAGAGAAATGGAGGTTCAGGCTAAGCAATTCCTCACCTCCCAGTCGCCTGAGCCGCACCGCGACCGCACCAGAGCTCTCTTGCGCCGCCACCCCGAATTGCGGCGGTTTATCGGCAAGAATCCGTATACCGCGCTGATTATCCTTGGTTGTGTTGCGCTTCAGGTTTGTGTAGCGGCACTGGTCAGAGACTCGCCTTTGTGGGAAATTATTTTGGGCGCCTTTACGGTTGGAGCGTGCACAAGCCATGCTTTGTGGACCTTGATTCATGAATGTTCACACAACCTCGTCTTCTCGCGGACTTATCTGAACACGCTCGCCGCAATCACGGCCAATCTGCCGCACCTTCTGCCCAGCGCAGTTTCCTTCCAGCGTTATCACATGAAACACCATGCCTTCCAGGGAGTCTACGACTTGGATGCTGACCTGCCCAGCCATTGGGAAGCCAAGCTGATCGGTACCTCGGCCGCGAGGAAGGCTCTTTGGCTGCTGCTGTTTCCCGTTTTTCAACTCACACGTCCGCCTCGCCTGAAGGAAATCCGCATGTTCGACCGATGGATAGTGCTGAACTTGGCGGTCCAGGTTGTATTCGACGCGTCGATCTACTTCTTGGTCGGGCCGAAGGCGATTCTGTATCTGGCGGCATCGTTCTTTTTTTCGGTCGGGCTGCATCCCCTGGGAGCCCGGTGGATTCAGGAGCACTACATAATTGCGCCTCCACAAGAAACGTACAGTTACTACGGCCCCTTCAATAAGATCGCCTTCAATGTTGGCTATCACAATGAGCACCACGATCTTCCGTCTGTGCCGTGGAACCATCTACCCGACATCCGGCATGCCGCACCAGAGATGTATGATTCGTTGGTCTACCATACGTCGTGGGTCAAGCTATTGGTTCGGTTCGTGTTCGATCCGAGCATTTGTCTGTTTTCGCGGCAGTTACGCACGGAAAGAGGCAACGTCGCGCTGAACGCCGAGGTTCGGCCCGACGTTGAGTTTCTGGAGTCGTCCATCCCGACATAGGGTGTGAGTGGGGGCTCAAGCTCCTAACCGCACGGTCGTCGCGCCGCCTCGAATCGACGGTTCGGGGCCGCGCGCGGGGGCGGCAGGATTGGCGAACGTCGGCCTGCCCTACACGTGGCCCCGCGCCAGCGGTCCCTGCAACGCCCGCCGTCCCGCCGCTCGACGCGGGCAATCGCGGGCGGGACGGGTGAACGCCCGAGCAAAGAAACATGTCCGACCGCGGGGATGGCATGTGGCATTCCGCCATCATGCCCGCCACGAAAAAGACTACCGGGACGAATGGCCTACGGGAACCTGTTGGAGCGCGGCTTCCAGCTTCGCCAGGGGTTCTTCGAGAGAGCGGTTGTGTTGCGTCCGTCGTTCTTCGGGAGAGCGGATCTGTAGCCACAGCGGGTCGATCTTTGCGCTGTGATTCAGGACCTATCCAATCTAGGATGGGTTAAACTTAGCTGATTCACGCGCATGCCGCTCTCTCCAGGCACAGAACTCGGCCCGTACGAAATCCGTGCGCTCATTGGTGCAGGAGGGATGGGGGAGGTGTACCGAGCCAGAGACCCGCGTTTGAAGCGCGACGTTGCGATCAAAGTCTCGGCCGGTCAGTTCAGCGAGCGCTTCGAGCGCGAGGCGCAGGCCATTGCTTCGCTAAATCATCCCAACATCTGCCAGATTTACGATGTCGGTCCGGACTACCTGGTGATGGAGTACATCGACGGCAATCCACTCAAAGGCCCCCTTTCGGTGGAGATGGCCTTGGAGTGCGCCGGCCAAATCGCCAGCGCGCTGGACGCCGCGCACGCCAAGGGCATCACACATCGCGATCTGAAACCAGCCAACATTCTGGTGACGGCGTCTGGCATCAAGCTGCTCGATTTCGGGCTAGCGCTTATGACCCCTGCCGCCGATTGCCGCAAGGAAGCAGCGGACGCGACCGCCACCATCGGAATGACCCAGGCTGGCACCATCCTAGGCACGGCCGCGTACATGTCTCCCGAGCAGGCCGAGGCTAAGCCCGTGGATGCGCGCTCGGATATTTTCTCGTTTGGATCGGTGCTTTACGAAATGTTGAGCGGGCGCGTCGCCTTCACCGGCGATTCCGCCATCGCCGTCATGGCGGCCATCGTGCGCGACCAGCCCGCATCGCTGGAGGCCCCGCCGGCGGTGCAAACCATTGTCACCCATTGCCTGCGCAAATCGCCGGCCGACCGGTTCCAGTCTATGGCGCAGGTGAAGGACGCTCTGCTGGCCGCCGCCAGCGGGGTAAGTTCGCCCGGAGCCGGTTCCGGCGCGTTAACGGCTCCGACGCAAAGCTCGCCAGTGCAGCGCACGCCCTCCATCGCGGTGCTGCCGTTCGACAACATGGGCGGGGACAAGGAAAACGAATACTTCAGCGACGGGCTGGCCGAGGAGATCATCAATTGCCTGGCGCAGGTTCCGGGGCTCAAGGTGACCGCGCGCACCTCGGCGTTCGCGTTCCGCGGCAAGGAGCAGGACATTCGCAAAATCGCCAGCGCGCTAGGTGTGGCAACCATTCTCGAAGGCAGCGTGCGGCGATCGGGGAATCGCATCCGCGTTACAGCGCAGCTCATCAACGCCGAGGACGGTTACCATCTCTGGTCGCAGCGCTATGACCGCAAGATGGCGGATCTGTTTGACTTACAGGACGAAATCGCGCAGGCCATCGCCTCCGCGCTGCAGGTGAAGCTTTCCGGAGCGCGCGCGCCGTTCGAGCAGTACAAGCCGAACCTGCCCGCCTATGAGGCGCTGTTGAAAGCGCGGCACTATCTCGGAAGCTTTCGTCCGGACTTGCTTCCACGCATCAAGGAATACTTCGAGCAAGCTATCGCGCTGGATCCGAAATTCGCGCTGGCTCACTGCGAGTACGGAGGGTATTTCGGGGCCATGGCGCTGGTTGGAGCGCTGTCGGCCAACCAGGCCTTGCCCATGATGTGCTCCCTCGCTCAGAGGGCGCTGGAACTGGATCCCTCCCTTTCCGAAGGGCACGCTATGTTGGGCTATGTGGCGGCTTGCCTCGACTACGACTGGAAAGAAGCGGAAAGGCGCTTTCGCCTGGCGATGGCGCGCGATCCTATTCCGGTCTTTGTCCGCCTCTATTACGTCATGGGTTACCTTCTGCCCACTGGCCGGACGGCCGAAGCCGTTCAACAGATACAGGTTGCAGTCGAAGGAGACCCGCTAAATCTTACCCTGCGAGTTTACCGGGCGCTCGGTCTCGCCGCAGCGGGCCGCGACGAGGAAGCTATCGCCGGATATCGCGAAGTCTTAGAATTCAATCCGGCCGTGCCAGCCGCGCAAGGAGCCTTGGCCGCTCACCAAACGTCGCGGGGGGACTTGGACCAGGCGTTGGCAAGTTGCGAAAAGGCTTACGCCCTTGCGCCTGTTCCCCAAGCGATCGGATTGCTCGCTGGGCTGCTGATGCGCACCGGAGGTACGCGCCGGGCCGAAGAACTGCTCCCAAGGCTCGATCCGGATGCCGTCGGTGCTCCGAGAGGTCTGGCACTTTACCACTGGGCCCTCCGGGAATTCGACGCGGAGGCGGATTGGCTCGCGAAGGCCATCGACCAGCACGATCCTTACGGTGCCATATATTTGCGGGTCTGGTACGGAAGGGAGCTGCGCTCCACTCCGCGCTGGGCAGGCTTGATGCGGAAGCTCAATCCGCCGGAAGCGTGAGTCCACTAGCCGCTCCGTTGGCCGGCGCAGCCCGCAGCCCAGGTTCGGTGCACGGCTCGCGTTACGCATAGCCTGACGTCCGCCGCCATCCGCTGCAAGCCGCCCGTCGTCCGGCGCCGCGACCCCCGGCGGGCGGGTGGGGCGACGCGAATGGCGAAGTGCGAAAATCGTGATGCCCATCACGATCTTCGCTTCCGACACCATCCCGCGGGACCGCAGAGCAGAGCTTGAAGCGGCCGTCGTCGCCGCTGGCAGGCGTCTGAGCAAGCTCTTCGAGGGTTGGATCGTCGCCACGCCGGACCGCCGGACGTTCGCCGTGCGAATCACGTCGTATCCAACGCTGGACATTTCCGTGCAGTTCGAATGGAACGCGACTGCGGTCTACGTGACTAAGGGGGTGCGGGCGGCGATGGACGACTGACGCAGCTTCTCGTTTCAGAAGCCGTAATCATGTTGCCGGAGCCCTTCTTTGTAGGCTTCCTTAGCCGCCACTGCTTTGTCCTGGGCATCCTGTTCTTTGAAGCCCGCTTGGTCCCAGCGCTCCCAAGCGGGGAGAGAGTAGTCGGGCGTTGCGAGGGCTTCTTCTTCGCGAATGGCGGTGACCCATTGATCAACCGCTGCTTTGTAGGCCTGCTGTAAGCGATCTAATTCGGCACGGTCAATAAGCACTCTCTTATGGTAGCCAAGGAAAGTGTCAATTTGATGTCAGGTCCAGAAGCAGCACGCCACACCATGCGCTGCGCCGCGTGACGACGGCGCCCGTGCCGCTTCTACGACGCGCCACCGCCCGTCCCGTCGCTCGACGCGGCCCATCGCGAGGGATGCGGCGTCGCATGGGGCGTTGCGCAAGGCGTGCGCTTTGCGTTGACTGCCCGCGGTCACTTGACCGCATTTGGTTATAATCAGAGCGTCTCGCCCCATCTAAATCGAATCTCCAATTTGCTAGCGACCAATCCGCTCAATAAAGAACAGCCTTGGTGCGTCCCGTGCATAGCGATTAATGTCAACGGAAAGGCGGCGCCGGATGAGCCGGGAAGAATTCTTGGAGATGCAAGCAAACTGTGTCACTGCCATGCGGACCTACTTCGCCCAGGTTGAGAGGACGTCCGCCATGTTGGCGGGATGCACTGCGGAACCGCTCAGTTTTAGAGAGCGCTTCAGGCTTATGTCTCAGGGCATTGTCGAGAACGACGCCCACTTGGCCTACTTGAACACCAGAAGCCTTCTCCTCAAGGCGGCGCAGTTTGGCTACACCTCTTCAAACTGAACCACTTGCCGTCGTCTTGCATCATGCAGTGTCGTCACGCCGACGCTCGTGCCAGCCACAGCCGCTGAAAAGCCGGTTGCGCAGGCCAGCCGCACCGGTGCCGTGACCACGCCCGCGCGCTTGGCGCCGGCGGCGTGCAGCCGTGGCGCGGCGCTCGCCCTACCGGCGGTCGTGCACCTAGAGTTGCT
>JBEKIM010000473.1:0-5311 GCA_050011755.1 Bryobacteraceae bacterium
CTGCTGCAGAAGGTGTCGGCGCTGGGAAAGCCGATCGTACTGGTCTTATTGAATGGCAGCGCGGTGGCCGTCAACTGGGCGCGCGAGCACGTGCCCGCGATTGTGGAACTGTGGTATCCGGGGCAGGCGGGCGGCGCGGCGTTGGCCGACGTATTGTTCGGCGACTATAATCCGGCCGGTAAACTGCCGGTCACCTTCTATAAGTCGGAAGACCAGTTGCCGCCGTTCGACGACTACAGTATGAAAGGCCGGACCTACCGGTACTTCGAGGGCGAGCCGCTCTATCCGTTCGGTTATGGTCTCAGTTATACGACATTCAGCTACCGCAATTTGCAAGCGCCGGATGAAGCGCGTACGGGCAACCCTGTGAAGGTCAGCGTGGAAGTGCAGAATTCCGGCAAGCGCGACGGTGAGGAAGTCGTGCAGTTGTACATCAAGCACCCTGGGGTGGTGCGGGAACTGCAGGGATTCGAGCGCGTGGCGCTGCGCGCCGGCGAGAAAAAGACAGTGAATTTCACGATCTCGCGGGGCATGGCTGGGGAGATTGGGCTGTCGGTCGGACAACTCACCCGCAACTGCCGTATTACCCAGTAGGAGAACGCTCAATCCCTTCCAGGAGTGCTACCCGGGCTTGGGTGGGATTTACCGATTTTGGTCTTTTCATGGAAGGCGGACTGCGCTATGATGCTGGTAGCGGGACCGGTGTCGGAAACCGATCCCGCCGCGGCGCTTACCGCCGGCCCTACGGGGCCACACGATCAACGCCGTGAACCGGCCGATAAAAGCGAGCCGGATCACCAACATAAGGATCATAGATCCTCCTTTCTGCTCCAAGTGAAGGCCCGGGCCTCACCCGGGCTTTCTCGCTCGAAGCTCTGGTGCTTCTCCCGAGAATCCGATCCAAACACTTTTGCAGAGAGCTGAACTACTAGTGCCGCATCCGCCGGAAGCTCTCAGCCGGGCCTCCGCAAGCTCAGCCAGAAGTGCGCCGTCGCCACCATCGTCGAGGGATTTGCCAGTTTTTCTTCTTTTCAAGGAAGGCGGACTGCGCTATGATGCTGGTAGCGGGACCGGTCTCGGTAACCGATCCCGCCGCGGCGTTTACCGCCGGCCCTTACGGGGCCAAACGATCAACGCCGTGAACCGGCCGATAAAAGCCAGCCGGATCACCAACATAAGGATCATAGATCCTCCTTCCTGCTCCAAGTGAAGGCCCGGGCCTGACCCGGGCTTTCTCGCTCGAAGCTCCAGTGTTTCTCCCGAGAATCCGTTCTGAACACTTTTTGCGGAAAGCTGAACTACGAGTGCCCCATTCGCTGGAACCTCAGCCGGGAATCCGCCCACCACGCGCTATAATTGCACTGGAATGGATGTCTACGAAGAACTCCTGCGCCTCCGCAAACTCGGCCAGAAGTGCGCCATCGCCACCATAGTCCAGGTGCGCGGATCCATTCCCAGCTACGAAAGCGCCAAAATGCTGGTCCGGGAGGATGGTTCCATGATCGGCACTATCGGCGGAGGATGCGTGGAAGCCGAAGTGTGGAACGCCGCCCGCGAGGTCATCGAGAAGGAACAGCCCCGCCATCTCAGTTTTAATCTGGGGCAGGATGCCGCTTATGAAAATGGACTGATTTGCGGCGGCCAACTGGATGTTTTCGTCGAGCCGGTTCTGCCGGTGCCTGGCGCGTTCATCTTCGGGGCCGGCCACATCTCGAAGAGTATCTCGAAGATTGCCACACTAGCCGGATTCTCCACGACCATCGTGGATAACCGGGAGAATTTTGCCAACCGCGAGCGCTTTCCCGAGGCCGCCGAAATCCATGCCGGCGAGTACGAGGAGGTCTTCGCCAATCTACCGGTCAACGAAACCAGTTACATCATCGTGGTGACTCGCGGACACCGCGACGACATGCGGGTGCTGCGTTGGGCGGTCTCGACCAGCGCACGCTACATCGCCATGATCGGCAGCAAGCGCAAGGTGATTAACGTGGTCCAGGAACTGGAGAGGGAAGGCATCGCCCCACAAAACTTTGCGCGCGTATTCGCGCCGATGGGGCTCGAGATCGGGGCGGTGTCACCGGAGGAAATCGCCGTGTCGGTGGTCGCCGAAATGATCGCGGTACGGCGCCATGCGGATTCGCGCTGGCGGGAACTCTCCAAGTCGGTCTTTTCCGACGAGTCCTTGCGAGCGTTGTTGCTGAAGTGACCTGCGGATTGATTCTGGCCGCCGGCGAGTCGCGGCGCATGGGCTCGCCCAAGGCGCTGCTGGAATTTCAGGGGGAGAGTTTTCTGGACCGGCTCATTGGCCTGTTTTCGCGCCGTTGCGCGCCCGTGATTGTGGTCCTGGGTGCAGAGTGCGAGACCGTCCGCGCAGGATTGCGCCGCCTGTCCCAAGCCCTCATTGTAGAGAATCCGGATTTCCTGCACGGACAGCTTTCATCCATGCAATGCGGATTGCGCGCCGCGCCGGCCGGCAGCGATGGCGTGCTATTCACC
Source organism: Bryobacteraceae bacterium (assembly GCA_050011755.1). Taxonomy (GTDB): domain Bacteria; phylum Acidobacteriota; class Terriglobia; order Bryobacterales; family Bryobacteraceae; genus Bog-159. The sequence continues at coordinate 2,497 of JBEKIM010000473.1, forward strand.
CTGGTGGATCATCCCGCCGTTCGGTCGGCCACCATAGATGCGTTGCTCGATTCCAGTTCTGCGGGGCCCTTGCGCATCCCGCGTTTCGGGGGACGCCGCGGGCATCCTATCTGGATTCGAAAACCGCTGGCGCCTGAATTCCTGGCTCTGCCGGCCGGCTCCTCGGCGCGCGACGTAATCACGCGTCATGAACGGGAGATTGCCTACGTCGATGTGGAAGACCCCGGGATCCTGGCGGATATCGACGATCCGGGGGCGTATGCCAGGCTAATTGCCGGGAGCCGCCCGTGAAGCTCACGGTAAAGCGCGCGGCAAAGTGGCTGAGCATCGCCGCGGTGGCGCTTCTGGCGGTGGGCATCGCGGCGCCATATCTGAGTGGCGACCGTTTCGCGCCTCGTATCCGCGCGGCGCTCGAAAGCGCGCTGGGCCGCAAAGTCGAATTGGGCGCCATTCATTTCAGCCTGTTCGCGGGGCCGGGCTTTTCGGTCGATAACGTGGTGATCCACGAGAACCCGGCCATCGGCATCGAGCCCATTGCCTACGTGGGGTCGCTCGAAGCCGTGCCGCGGATCGCCTCGTTCTTCGGCGGGCGCCTGGAATTCGCTTCCATCCGTCTGGACGACGCCAGCATCAATGTGGCCAAGACCGGCGGCCCTTCCGAGCCGGGACGCTGGAACTTCGAGCCCCTCTTAAGCCGCTCCGTGATTCGCGCCATTCCAGAATTGCACGTGCGCTCCGGGCGCATTAATTTCAAATTCGGCGACACCAAGTCCGTCTTCTATCTCACCAATACAGACTTGGATATCGAACCGCCCTCCCGCGGTGCGGCCACCTGGAACGTGGAGTTCACCGGCGAGCCGGCGCGCACCGACAAACCCGCGCACGGATTCGGCGAGATCGTCGCGCGCGGCCGCTGGACGCAGACCGGGGCCGGCCGCCTGGATCTGGACGTGCGTCTCGAAAAGAGCGCCGTAAGCGAGATCGTGGCCCTGTTGCAAGGCTTCGACGCCGGCGTGCACGGCACCGTTTCCGCGCGCATGCACCTGGCGGGGCCGCTGGACGATATCCGCATTTCCGGCAACCTGAACCTGGAAGACATGCACCGCTGGGACAGCATGCCGCCGTACGGCCGCAGTTGGCCGCTACGTTTGGCTGGAAGGCTCAACGTGCCGGCCCAGATCCTTGAGATGGAATCCAGCACCGCGGGCGGCGAGCCGCTGCCGCTGGCCGTGCGATTCCGCTGTTCCGGCTATCTCTCACAACCGCATTGGGGCGTGGCCCTCAGTTGGAATCGTTTTCCCGCCGGTCCCATGTTGGATCTGGCGCGCCACATGGGGGCTGTTCTGCCGCCGAGGCTGAATATGACGGGATCGCTCGATGGGGTGCTGGGCTATTCGGGGCAGGGAAGCCTGCAAGGCCTCATCGACTTCCACGATACTTCCGTGGCCATGCCGGATTCTCCGCCCATCCGCTCCGCGCAGGCGCGTCTAACCTTCGATCGCGGCCACGCCAAGCTGGCTCCCGCGCTGGTCAGCACCGCGGAGGACGAGACAGCCCAATTGGAAGCGGACTACGACTGGAAGGCGCAATCTCTCGATCTGACCATTTCCACCGATGCCATGCGCTTGGAGTCCTTGCGCGCGCAGGCGGCGCTGGCCGCCATTCCGTGGCTGGATCAGGTGGCCAGTGGGACTTGGAAGGGCCAGCTTCGCTATCAGATCGTGCCGCCGCCGGCTTCCGCGCAGCTTCCCTCTGGCCAGCCGGTCCCCGCACCCTCCCCCCAGACGCCGAGGACCGGTTGGAGCGGCGCCATAGAGCTGGAGGACGCGAGATTCCCATTGCCGGGGCTCGCCGAGCCGGTGACGGTTGAATCGGCCGCCGTGCTTATCGATGGGCCGCGCGTCACCCTCGACCGCATCCGCGCGCAGGCCGGCAATATGGCCATTCAGGGCGACTACCGCTACGAGCCGCAGATGGCCCGCCCGCACCGCTTGCGCCTCCGCATTGCCGATGCGGATGCCGCCGAGTTGGAGCGTTTGCTGATGCCATCGCTGCGCCACAATACCGGGCTGATCGCGCGTGCCTTGAGCCTGGGCCGCGCTTCCTTGCCCGATTGGCTGGCCGAGCGACACGTGGATGCCACCCTGCAGATCGGCGCGCTGCATCTGGATACGACTGAAGTGAGGGCTTTCCAGGCGCACCTGCTTTGGGACGTGACCAAGGCCGAGTTTACCGACATCCGCGCCAACCTCGATGGCGGCCGGATCACCGGCGTCCTCTCAGTGAGCTTACGCGGTAACCGCCCCACCTACCGGCTGGAGGCGCGCGCCAGGGATGTCGCATGGAAGTCCGGCAAGGTGGATACGGAAAGCGCATTGGAATCGAGTGGCACGGGCGCGGAGCTACTCGCCCGCCTGCACGCCACGGGCACCTTCGCCGCGCGCGGTGTGGAGATGGAAGCGTTGCCCGATTTGGAAAGCGTCTCGGGCGCATACGATCTGGTATGGGCGCAGGCGGCTCCCCTGCTGCGTTTTACGGAGCTACAACTGGTGTCCGGGGCCGATACCTACACCGGACAAGGCGCGACGCAGCCCGATGGCCGGCTGCTGTTTCAGCTCACCAGCGGGACCAAGGAGATGCGCATGCGCGGTACGCTGGCGCAGTTGAACGTGGATCAGCCTGTGACACAGTGAACTGCAACGGATTCACGATCCGGCCCAGGCCCGCGAGAGCTTCTCATACGTCATCCCCAGATCCTCAGGCAGCACGCGTGTCTCGCCCACCGACGTCATGAAATTTGCGTCCGCCACCCAGC
>JBEKIM010000474.1:0-5302 GCA_050011755.1 Bryobacteraceae bacterium
AGTCGGGGACCACGGAGATCGCCAGTTGCGGGACGCCGCGCGTCATGGTGCCGTTATGCTGCAACACAAAGGCGCCGCTGCGGCCGTGCAAGCTCCCGGTGACCTGCTCGATGGCGACGTAGCCGGCCGACCCTTTGACGCTGCCGGAGGAGGCCAGCATCTGACCCTTGCCGCCGGCCTGCAGATCGCCGTGATACTGTTTGTCGACGGACATCCTGCCGACGGCAGGCGCATCGCTATCCGCCGCCTGTGGAGTGATTCTTACCTCAAACGATCCGCTTGCGCGCATTGTATTTGGCCCGTACCTAAAATCCCACTGGCACGTCATAAGTATAAATCATGCACCCACTCATGCAGGACTTCCGTTACGCGCTGCGCATGCTGCGCAAGAATCCCGGTACAACGCTGGTGATTGTGCTCTCTCTGGCGATCGGCATCGGCGCAAATTCGGCCGTTTTCAGCGTAGTGGATGCGCTGATGCTGCGCCCGCTGCCCTATCCGCAGGCTGACCGGCTGGCCGCCGTGTGGCTCCATTCGCCGGGTATCGGCATCTATCGCGACTGGCCGTCGCCCGGCCAGTACACCGACATCCAGAAGGAAAACCACTCTTTCGCGGAGATGTCGATTTCGCGGCTCACCAGCTTCACCCTCACGGGAATCGGCCAGCCGGAGCAGATCGCAGGCATGCGCACTTCTTCCGGCCTCTTGCACATGCTGGGAGCGCGGCCGCTGCTAGGCCGCGTGCTGCTTCCCGAGGAGGACAAACCGGGCAAGCCGGCCGTGGCCATCCTCAGCTACCGCCTCTGGAAGCGGTTGTTCAGCTCCGACGCCAGGGCGATTGGCCGCGGCATCACGCTTAACGGCAATCAGTTCACCGTCGCCGGAGTGCTGCGCCCGGACTTCCGCTTGAACTCGGAAGTGATGCCGGCCGAGGGCCCCATGGATAAAGTGGACATCTTCCTTCCCTTACCCTTGGGCGCGGACGCCGCGCAGAACCGGGGGGACGAGAACTACAACCTGATCGTAAAGCTAAAGCCGGGCGTGACGGTACCACAAGCGCAAGCCGACATCGATATCATTGCCCGCCGTATCCGCGAGAAGGACAAGCGCGATCGCACCTTCGGCATGACCGTGGTGGGGTTGCTCGATCAAGTGGTCGGCGACGTGCGCAGCGCCATGCTGGTGCTGCTGGGATCGGTCACGTTGGTGCTGTTGAGCGCCTGCGCCAACGTCGCCAACCTGTTGCTGACCCGCGCCGCGAGCCGCGAAAAAGAAGTGGCCATCCGCACGGCTTTAGGCGCGGGCTGGCGGCGCCTGGCGAGACAATTACTGACCGAAAGCCTATTGCTGGCGGTACTGGGTGGGGCGGCGGGCCTGGCGATCGCGCAGGCCGCCCTGTACGTGATGCGCGCCATCCATCCCGGCAACATTCCCCGGCTGGAAGACATCTCCATCAATGGCCCGGTGCTGCTGTTCACCTTCGCCGTGTCCACCCTGGCCGGGCTTTTGTTCGGACTGGCGCCGGTATGGCGTGCGACCCGGGTAGACCTGAACACGTCGCTAAAATCAGGCGGAAGAAGCGGCCAGACCGATGGCGGCCTGCTGCTGTCGCGGCACGGCCTGCGCGGGCTGCTGGTGGTTTCGGAACTGGCGTTTTCCCTAATGCTGCTGATAGGCGCGGGATTGCTGATCCGCAGCTTTGTGCGGTTGCAGAATGTACCGCCCGGATTCGCCACCGATCATGTGCTTTCCATGCAGGTGGCAGCCAGCGGGCCAAAGTATCGCGAAGACAAACCGGTAATCCAATTTTACCGGGAAGTGGGCCTGCGGATCGGACGGCTGCCCGGGGTGATCGCGCAGGGCCAGGCTTCGGTGCTGCCGTTAACCGGCGCGGTCGGCTGGGGCGGTATCAATGTGGAGGGCTACACGCCGCCGCCTGGCCAGGAATTGCAGGTGGACCTGCGGCTGGCCAGTACGGATTACTTTCGAGCCATGAAGATCCAATTGCTGAAGGGCCGCTTTTTCGACAGCCACGACAGCATCGACGGCCAGCGGGTGACCATTATCGACGAACAGTTTGCGCAGCGCTTCTGGCCGCACGAAAATCCCGTCGGCAAGCATCTCTGGTTCGATCCCAAGAAGCCGTTCACCATCGCCGGAGTGGTAGGCACGGTCAAGCAGTATGGTCTGGACAGCGGCAGCAAGATCGCCGTCTACTTCCCGCAAGATCAACAGGGTGGCGGACAGATGTTCGAGGTTGCGCGCACCTCCGGGAATCCCGCCGAGTTGGCGAATGCGATCGTGCGCGAGATTCACGCCGTGGATCCGGGAGTGCCGGTGTACGATATCCGCACCATGGACGAGCGGCTGCACGATTCGATGGCCCGCCAACGGTTCGCCACTACCATGCTGGGCGCGTTCGCGGCCTTTGCCCTGCTGCTGGCGGCGGTGGGCGTTTACGGCGTGATGTCTTACCTGGTTACCCAGAGCACGCACGACATCGGCGTGCGGGTGGCCTTGGGAGCGCAGCCGGGGCAGGTCCTCGGGCTGGTGGTGCGACAGGGAATGGCTCTCGCGTTGGTGGGTATCGTAGTCGGCTGGATCGGCTCGGCCGCGCTGACCCGCGCCATGTCCAGCCTGTTGTTTGGCGTGAGCGCCACGGACGCCGTCACATTCGTCGCGGTAGCCGCGCTGCTGGCGGCGGTAGTGTGCGCCGCCACGATGATCCCCGCGCGGCGTGCAACGGGTGTAGACCCCATGGTGGCCCTGCGCGACGAATAGGCCGTGGCGCACGCTTTAGCGTGCCGGCGGAACTTTTAAGTCCCGCGCCGGCGAACCGAAGCGTGCGTTACGACAAATGCAGCGCGGCGGCCAACTCCCGGTTGCCGCGCACTCTCCAGATGCGCGCATCCAAGAGGTAGTGCATGAAGGCGAAGCCCCATACGGCAGCCTTCAGCGGAGAAGCGGGCAGCGCCATCGAGGGTAGCACATTGAGCACCAGGTTGAGCGCCAATGCCGCCAGCGCATAGTACGCGAAACGGCGGGCCAGGGTGGCCGCCAGCCCGAAGCGGCTCTGGCTCTGCGGTTCGCTATAGCGGTTCTGGTTGTGGAACCACATCAGCCGGTGATACTGGAAACTATGGAACAGACCCAGGATGATGCCGGCGCGCACAATGCCTTCAAAACCAAAACCCGCCGCGTAGCCGAATGCCAGCCATTGTAGCGGCACGACCGCCAGATATAGCAGCAGTTTGGGGGTGTTTACCGAAACGCCGCTACGCATCTTCTGCACCTGCCGGCCGAGGAAGAATACCGTCATCAGCAGGTAGGCGATCAGCAGGATCTCATTGATCGATTGCGCGATGCGCAGTCCGCGCAGGGGGTCCGCGGTGGCGATCACGAAGCGCAAGTACGGCACCATCAGGGAGGCCAACAGGAAATAGCGGTCCAGATGATAGTCGAAGCGATCCCGCTCGCGGTTCTTGTGCTTGTACAACATTACGAAGCCGAAATGCTGTTTTGCGATATGGAAGTGCAGCCAACTGACGGCCAGCAGATAAAAGAGCTTGTCGTGACCGGTAGCGAAGGCGACGGGCCCTACCAGCACGGCAGGCACGATCATCCAGAGCATGATCCCCAGATTCTTGCGCTCCGATTTATCGAAATACGTCCGCGTGAAGGTGGCTAGAACGTGGGGTCCATCGATGCCGATCAGCCAGACTAGAAACAAAGGTGTCAACGGAAATCCCGCGGCCATCAACGCCAGCGCGAGGTAGCCGGCCAGGCTGGACCCGATGAACCAGGTGAGATCTTCGCGCTCGCTGATGATCCAATTGCTGTGAGCAACAGACGTCCGCGACAGTTCTCCCGCCAATTGCACACTCTGAGCACCCATGCGAATCACTATAGCCGTCGCCGTGGATAGCTCTCAATACTAACCGAAGTCTATGTGGGGCAGACCTCCAGGTCTGCAGCGGGCCCGCAGCGGGTTTCCAGAGCCGCTCTTTTAACTGTTACCATCTCAAAAAGGAGGCTTCATGCGCAGCATTACGATCAGACGAACTACAAAACTGTTTTCTTTGGCCCTTTTGACTTTAGCCGTTGGACTCATCCAGGCTCAGGCCAAAACCGACTTTAGCGGTACGTGGAAACTGAACACCAGCAAGAGCGATTTCGGGCCCATGCCGCCACCGGACAGCCTGAGCGAGAAGATTACCCACCAGGACCCGAGCCTGAAGGCAACGGTTTCGTCCACCGGGGGGATGCAGGGCGACATGACGTACGACGTCAGCTATACCACGGACGGCAAAGAGTGCGTGAATCACCTGGGCGAAAACGAGTTCAAGAGCACCGTGAACTGGGAAGGCGACGAACTGGTGGTGAATACAAAAGGATCCTTTGGCGGGAACGACTTCACCTCCAAAGACCGCTGGACGCTCTCGAGCGACGGGAAGACTCTCACTGTCGCGCGGCACCTGTCCAGCGCCATGGGCGAAGCCGATATTAAGACGGTGTTCGATAAACAATAGGAGGGTCCGATGCGCTATTCCACATTGAAAATCTCTACCCTGGCTCTGATCGCGCTGGCGTTCGGACTGGTCCAGGCCCAGGCGAAGTCCGACTATAGCGGCACCTGGAAAGCGAATACCACCAAGAGCGACTTCGGCCCCCTGCCGCCGCCGGACACCATGGTCGAAAAGATCGCGCACGAGGATCCCAGCCTGAAGATCAACGTCGCGCAGACCGGCGGTTCCGGAGACGCGACTTACGACATGATCTACACCACGGATGGCAAGGAGTGCGTGAATCATCCGGGCGGCAATGAATTCAAAACCATCCTCAAATGGGATGGCGACGATCTCACGGCCGAGACCAAGGGATCCTACGAAGGCACCGATTTCACGGCGAAGGACCGCTGGACGCTCGCCGACGGTGGAAAAACCCTGACCGTGACGCGCCACATCTCCACGTCGATGGGCGAGTTCGACCAGAAGCTGGTTTTGGAGAAGCAGTAGGAAATGGGTAGCCATGTCCTTCGCGTGTTTGCCGTAACTTTATTGGCCGCTTCCGGACTGCTCCAGGCGGCCAAACCCGACTTCAGCGGCACGTGGAAATTGAACGCGTCGAAAAGCGACTTCGGAGCGATGCCGGCGCCCGATTCGCGCACCGACAGAATTACGCACCATGACCCGGACCTGACGGATTCCTTCACCCAAAGCAGCCAGATGGGCGAAGTCACCGCGGAAATGAGGTATGCGACGGACGGCAAGGAAACCATCAACAGCGTGCGCGGCAGCGAGAT
>JBEKIM010000475.1:0-5284 GCA_050011755.1 Bryobacteraceae bacterium
TGGAGCCGATCCAGGCGTGGGCAAACCGTCCGGCCGGGCCGAGACGTCGCGGTCCGGAGGGCATTCCGCTCATGGCCTAACCTCCACACGGGCGCCATCGTGCAGGCTTGCGGGAAGGGGGCTGACGATTTTCTCTCCCGCGCTCAAACCGGAAAGCACTTCGACGGACGCCGGCCCGCGCTCGCCGGTGGTGACCAGGCGCGTGTGGGCAAGACCGTCTTCGACCACCAACACCGATTCCAGTTGTCCGCGTTCCAGAATGGCCCGGGGCGGGATGGCCATCACCTGGCGGGTACCCAGCGCGAATCGCGCGCGGCCGAACATGCCGGACCGCAGATGCGGGACGGCGGGCAAATCGATTTTCACCATGTAGGTGCGCGAAGCGGCGTCTACGGAAGGTTCGATTTCCGAAACCCGGGCCGTGAACCGCCGGTCCAGCGCTTCGAGGACGACATCCACGCTTTGCCCTCGCTTCAGAAAAGGCAGCCGGGATTCTTCCACCGAGGCCTCCAACCGGTGGTTGCCATCCCGTTCCAAGGTCAGCAGCGGAGCCCCCGGGACAGCCAGGTTTCCCGGTTCCACGGATCTTGCCGTGACCACGCCGGAAAATGGCGCGGCGATGCGCGCGTAGTCGCGCATCATGCCGGCGGCACGCAGCTCCTGCCGAACCTGCGCGGTCTTGGAATCGAGTTGGCGGCGCTTGGCGCGGGCCATTTCGCAGGCGGCCTGCGCCGACTTCAGCCGCGCCGAGGCCTCATCGAACTCCTGGTCTGAAATCGACTTTTTGGATGCCAGCTCCTGCATGCGCTTGAACGTACTCTGGGCCAGGTCAAGGTTGGCTTGCGCACCCGCCACGCCGGCCTCCGCTTCCGGAATCGCGCTCATCGCTTCGGCTTCCGCGGCCTGGGCGCGCAGAACATGGGAATCCAGCTCCCGCGCGTCCAGCGCGACCAGGATCTGCCCCTCGCGCACGTGGTCGCCGGATTCGACGGACACTTCGCGGACATACGCCATGACATGGCTCGAGAGCACGGCGGCGGTGCGCGCGCGAACGGTTGCGGTAGCCTCGTAGACCTCCGGCCACTGCTCGTTGCTCACCGCCGCGGTCTGGACCGGAATGGCGGGCGCATTCGTCTGAGCGGCCTCCCTGGGCTGAGACTCGCCGCCGCAGCCGCTCCACAGCGCCATGGACGCGAGAACGGGAATAAGGACGGATCGCATTATTTCAATACCTCGGAATCGGGCGAGAGGCGCCCCGCGGACAGATCCAACATGGTGGCCGCGATACGTTGGTCATGCACCGCCGTCAGATAGCGGGTTTGGCTTTCGAGCACGGCGGTTTCATTTCGCAAGAGATCCGTTACGTTGCTCATCCCGGCTTCGTAGCGATTTTGCGTAATTCGCAGGCTTTCCGCGGCTTCGGCTACGGCCGCTTTGGCAACCTCGATCCGTTGCCGGGCCGCCCGCAGATCGGCCCAGGCGCGCCGTACTTCCAGACGCACCGCCGAAGCCACGCGCTGCTCGTCGTCATGCGCACGTGCAAGCGATTGGTTGGACTCCTCGATGCGTGCCTTGTCACCCCAGCCGTTAAAGAGGTTCCAGCGCAACGCCACGGAAGCCAGCCAGTTGGCGCCTCCCCTCTCGATGAACTGCTGGCGATCGGCCTCCAGGGCGGCGTGAAAACCAACCTGGGGAAGCAGCGCGCCGCGGGATGCGTTCTGGCGGGCCTTGGCGAGACTCGCCGCCATGCCCACCTGGCGCGCCTCCGGACGGGCGGTGGAGGCATCCTTTTCAAGCGGCATCAGGGCCATGTCCGGCAGGTCCATGGGACTGAGTGGGGTGGTAAGAAGATGGCTGCTGTCGAGGGGCAGCCCCAGCGCGTCGTTGAGCGCCGATTTGGCCACGTCCAGGTCCGCCGCTCTCTGGATGCGCTGCTCGGTGACGGCGGCCAGATGGACCCGGATCGAGAGCACGTCCACATCGGTGGACATGCCGGCTACGCGGACGGATTCGGCGCGCTGCAAGTCCGCCTCGGCGGACCGCACACCCTGCTCCGCAGTCTTGAGGCTCTCGGATGCCAGGACCGCGCCATAATAGGCCCGGACCACGGCGGCAATCACCTGCATCTGGGTCCCCCGCCGCTCTTCGCCGGTCATCAGGCTGAGCAGACTGGCGGCTCTTACTGCGTTCGAAGTCTGGCCGGCGTCATAGAGGGGCTGGTCCACGGTGACCAGCGACTGGAAATTGTTCAAGGCATCCGGCCGGTTGAGGGGGCCAATGTTGAAATTCTCAGTACCGAATTGATGCTGTGTTAGCAGGGAGCTGAAGACAAAGACGGGGTTATCGCTGCGCGTGAACGATTCCGAATAGTTCAGCTTGGGAAGCCTGCCGGCGCGGGCTTCATCGATGCGCGCGGCGGAAGCCCGCAGCCCCGCGTTGGCGGCGGCGATGGCTTTGTTCTCCCGCAGGGCTAGCCCTACCGCCTCCCGCAACGGCAGCGGATCCTGTGCCAGTAACGGGCCAGCCAGGGCTAACAGGACTGATATTTTCATGATTTACGGATCTCGATAGTGTGGTTCATTTTCTGAGATGCAATTGGTAGGCATTGGTGACAACTGCGATGGAGGGAGCATAATTGGCGGGGCCGAGTCCAGTTGCGCGGGTCTCGCGGGCAGTGAGCGCGGCGGCGCGGATCGGGAAGCGCACGGTCAATCACTCACGTTGCGGCAAAACAATTCAACGCCGTGACCAGCCGAATCGTCTTATCGGTGATGCGTTCCAGTTGCGTGCTCGTGCCGGCGATTTTTGCCATCTCCGCTGCTTTCGCCCGGCCCGCCCCACAATTTGAAGTGGTTTCAGTCAGGCCTTCTCCTCCCAACCGTGGCGACCGCGGCGGAATCGATTTGGACGGGTGACGGTTTTCCTCATCGGGTATTCCGGTCCGGAATCTGATCTGCAGCGCGTATGGAGTGCCGGCATGGAGACTTTCCGGGGGCCCCGCCTGGCTTGGGTCGGATGGATACGATATCATCGGCACGCTGCCACCCAATATGGGCATCCTGCCGGCCGATACGAAAGAGGAGCAGCTAAGACTTATGATGCAGGCGCTTCTGGCCGACCGCTTCAAATTGGCAATTCGCCGGGAGAGGAGGGATTGTTCCGTCTACGAACTCGTGCCGGCAAAGGGCGGGCCGAAACTGGTAGCCTCGGCGGACGGCAAGTTCAGATTTGGCGCCCCCATAAAGCGAAGGGGACACCTCGAAATGCCCGGTGCCTCTATGGCTATGTTTATCGATTACTTGAACAGTATGCCCGCCGTGGGCCGCCCGGTGCTCAACAAGACCGATCTGAAAGGCCCTTACGACATCACCCTCGACTGGGCGCCAGACAGTATTGACGCAAAGGTTGGGGATAGCGGCCCGTCAATCTTCACGGCCTTCCAGGAGCAACTCGGACTCAAGCTGGAACCGGGCAAGTCTTCCTTTGAGTTCATCGCGATCGATCATGTCGAGAGGCCAACGAAGAACTGAGAGGATTTCAGCGCGAGAGGACATGCAGTCACTCAGAAATCGTAAGCTACCGGTTTAATGCCCTTGGCCCGCAGATAGACGATGCACTGGCCGCGATGATGCGCCGTGTGATCCGTCGCCAGCAGCAGCACCTCGAACCCCTCCATCTTGCCGCCTTCCAAATCGAAGGTCTGATGCAAGCGCCCGGGATCGAGGCCCTGCAGCGCGGCGATCACGAAATCGTAGGAATCGTTCAGCATCTTCGTCACGGTCGCCTTGTCGTAGTTGGCGGGCTTGGCGATCGGACTCTTCTGCCCGCTCAGCGTCGCGAAAAAGAACGCATTGGAACTGGCGATATGCGCCATCTGCTGGCCGAAGCTCATCTCGTCCGGATTCGGTTTGAAACCGTAGTCGCCGGCGGGCATTTGATTCGCGAGCGCCAGCACGTATTTCTTGGAAGTCTTCCAGTGATCGACCAACTCTTGCGGGACGCCCTCCTGGGCCAACGCCGGCATTGCCAGCGCCGCGCCCGCCACGAAACTCAACATCCATCGAAACATAAACCCTCCTCTCAAGTGAACCTCCATCATGCCACAGTGCTCAAGACAAGTCAGATCGAGTGTCAAATCGTAATGGACGGTCCGCAAAGCCGAAGGTCACGAAGCACTGCCACGTGCGGCACATGCCGGCGGGCTAGCCTCGCCTATTTCACCGTTGCGTTAAGGAAAGCGTCCACATCGGGCGCCCACACAGCGATCCCGTCCCGCCGCGAGCCGAACGCCCAATGGCCGTCCTGCGCCGTTCTACCGAACGCCCCATAGACCTTGGCTCGATTCGGATCGTCTTTCTTTTCCAGTTCCTTTCCCAGTACCCTGCTCAGCTCCAGACTGTAATCGTTTTGCGCCTGAATGATGAAAATAGGAGCGCGCGCCTGCCGCACCGCCTGGATCAACCTGTCCGCCACCACCGGATTCCAGCTCTGCGCCGCCGGCGCGAACGGAAGAAAGGCCTTGATCCCAAGCCCCTTCTCCGCCGTCAGGATTGTCTGAATGCCGCCAAACGAGATGCCGGTCATCGCGAGGTGCTGCGGGTCTGCCCACTGCTGCTCTTTAAGCCAGGCCAGCGCGGCTGCGACGTCTTTGTTGTACAACTCTTGCAGACCGACCACTTCGCGCTGGGCAACGCGGCTGAGGTGAGACATGTAGATTCGCCTCTGCAGATCCATGATGTATTCCCCCGGCGAAGCGCCGTGCCCGTGCCGCTGAAAGACGAAGAATGCAACCCCTTTTTTTGATAGTGGTAAGCGAGGTCGGGAGGCCCGCACGGCGCCGGGTTCTTTTCGCTCCCGTGGTTGAAGATCATGACCGGAAAGGGTCCTGGCTCCTCCGGCGTCCAAACGCAGCCGTGAAGTTGATATTGCCCCGCCGGAATCGTGAATTCGCTGGGCTTATCCGCAGCCGCGGCGGGCCAAGCGACGCAGAATATTGTCCTGCAGAGCAAAAACGCAAAGATGCCCCGGAGCATTTGTCGCAGTATAACACCGGCTTTTTCTGGAATGAGATAAGGGCTTGAGATATCTATTGATTTAGCACGGCGGACACAAAATCGCCCAATTGCTCCGCGGTGAACTCGTTCCCCTCGAAATTGGCGGCCAGCCTTCCTTGCCGGTCGATAATGATGGTGTGCAGCGAGTGTGTCAGCGTGCCTTCGTCCGGCCAAAAGTTAACGCCGAACCTGCGGCAAACCGTTTTCACATCCGGCTCCGGTCCCGTGAG
>JBEKIM010000476.1:0-5245 GCA_050011755.1 Bryobacteraceae bacterium
CCAGCGGCCCTACGGGCCGTCAGCAGTCTCGGAAACTGGGTAAGTCGCAACTCGGCAGCTAAGGCCGACGGCGCTAGGTCTGCAACTCGTTGAAACTGCGTACTCCCTGCAGTGGGTTTCTGGAGAGCACAGGGTCCGGCCAGGGCCGGCTCCATACCGGCGAGAAACTTCGCTCGGTTTGCGGCGATACTGGGATAAGCTGCCAGCAACGGAAGTAGGCCGTAAAGCCATTGGTGCCTCGAGCCCGTTGGAGAGCATGGTCCCAAGATCCGCGCGCCATACAGTGGCAACAACGCTGACCGTAATGGCAGGGTTGATTCCGATCCAAAGAGTGTCGTTTTTTGTGCGCGTCTTGGCCGTTGCCGGGGGCCAGGAGTACATCTGGAAATGGCCAAAACAAAAACCAACGGCAAGGGGCAAGATGGGCGGGTGATCCGAAAGACTCCCGTCGCGACTGGAAGCAAGAAACGTAAGCCGCAAGGAAAATCGAAACACAGCCACAGAAAGCAGCGAATGCGCCAGCAGAGACAGATGAGCATCGAGAACCGGCCGTTGCTGGAGCCGAATGCGGCCGGCATCGATGTCGGCGCCCGCGAGATGTACGTGGCCGTGCCGCCGGATCGGGACGAGCATCCGGTACGGGTGTTCGACACCTTTACCGCGGACCTGCATGAATTGGCCGACTGGTTGGCGGCTTGTGGCATAACTACCGTGGCCATGGAATCCACGGGCGTATATTGGATTCCGATAGCGGAGATCCTGGAAGCGCGCGGGATGCGGCCCTGTGTGGTGGATGCCCGGCATATGAAGAATGTGCCGGGACGGCGCACGGACTGGCACGAATGTCAGTGGATCCAGTTTCTGCACTCGGTGGGGTTACTGCGCCCCGCGTTCCGGCCGGAGGCGCAAGTGTGCGCGTTACGGGCGGTGATGCGGCACCGCGGGGAACTGGTGCAGATGGCCGGCCAACACGTCCAGCACATGCATAAGGCGCTGACGCAGATGAATCTGCAGATCCAACATGTGATCAGCGACATGACGGGACTGACAGGTTTGGCGATTATCGATGCCATTTTAGGGGGCCAACGCGATCCGACGGAATTGGCGAAGCTGCGGGACCCACGGATTAAGGCCCGCCCGGAAGTGATCGAGAAATCGCTGGTGGGCAATTGGCAGCCGGAGCATTTGTTCACGCTGAAGCAGTCGCGACGGCTGTATGCGGAGTACCAACAACAGCTGGCGGAGTGCGACGCGGAGATCGAACGGCTGGTGGGAGCGTTTGAGCCGCGCGTCGATCCGGAGGTCAAGCCCTTGCCGCCGGACAGCAAGAAGAAGCGGAACTATGCCAAGCAGAGAAAGAAGCGCGCCAAGAAGCAGCCCCCAGCTCCCGAATTCGATTTGCGCACCGAGGTTTACAAGCTGTTCGGGGTGGATGTGACGCAGATCCCGGGCTTGGAGTTCCTGGCATTGCTGTTGTTCAGCGAGGTGGGCCGAGATATGTCCCGGTGGAAGACGGCGGCCTGCTTTGTTTCGTGGCTGGCGTTGTGTCCGGACAACGACATCAGTGGGGGCCGTGTGCTATGGCAAAGCGCATAACCGCGCCGGGCAACTGTTTCGCATGGCGGCCTACTCGCTGGACCGCAGCGCCACCCCGTTGGGGGATTACTTGCGCCGCATGAAAGCCAAAATTGGGCCGCAGGCCGCGCATACTGCGACGGCCCATAAGATCGCGGTGATCTTCCACGTCATGCTCAAAAACCAAGTCGAGTACGACCAGACCATATGGGAGAAGCGCAACGAGCAGCGCCGCGAAAAACATACAGCCTCACTGAAACGGCAAGCGCAACGGCTCGGTTACAAGCTCACCCCGATCCAGGAGGAAACTGCCGCGTAACAAACCCCAGCTTTATCAGACGCCTGGAGGGAAGTTTCTCCAAAGCGGGCGCCCCCGCGGATGCGGGTGAAACAGCGGGCGAGACCCCCTGCGGGGCATCGTCGAAAACTCACCGTGGGGCGGGCAATCATGCCAGGCGTAGACGCCCGCCCCACCAAATGTTCAAACTCCCAGGGCGGGACTTTTAAGTCCCGCTCCGTTCAATGGCCGGCAAACCAACGGACGGGCGCCATGGTGATCCAGGGCACATAAGTAATCAAGAGAACGCCAAGAAGCAGAATCAGGTAGAACGGCAGCGTGGCCCGGTATATGCTGGCCATGGGACGCTGGAACCGGTAGGAAGACAAGCAGAGATTCATGCCGACCGGAGGAGTCAGATACCCCAGCTCCAGGTTTGACAGAAAAATGATGCCGAGTTGAACCGGCTCGATCCCAAAGGCCGCCGCAATGGGAGCGATCAATGGCACCATCACGATAATCGCGGAAAACACATCCATGAAAGAACCCTTGAGCAGCAGGACCAGATTCAGCAGCAGCAGGAATACATACTTCGAATGGATATGGTGTTGGGTCCAGGCGATCAGCAAAGCGGGCACCTGCGCATCCACCAGGTAATTCGTGAATCCCACCGCGACGCCCACGATCAATAACACGCCTCCGACCACGGTGGCGCATTCGTGGGCCACCACCCCGTAATCGCGGCGCGCCGAGAAGCCTTTGTAAACCAGGCATTCGACGAAGAACACATACACCACGGTGATGGCTCCGGCTTCAACCAGCGTGCCGAATCCCCCAAAGAGCCCGACCAGGACAATCACGGGAATGGCCAATTCCCACTTCGCGGCCCAGGTTGCGTGGAGCGCCTCGGATGGCGAGAAGCGCGTGTGCGCGACACGATTTCGAGCGGCATGGTATACGCCCCAGGCCGAAACCAAAGCCACCATCAGGATTCCCGGCAACAATCCGCCGATGAACAATTGGTCGATCGGAGTACGGGCGTAGATGCCGTACAGGATGACGGGAAGGCTGGGGGGAAAAAGAAGTCCCAACGATCCGGACGCATTGAGCAGGCCCATCGAGAAGTTCTCTTTGTAGCGGGCTTTTAGCAGCATGGGCAGCAGAAAACCGCCCATCGCCAGAATTGTCACGCCGGAGCCTGCCCAAGTGAAGATGGCGCAGACGACGGCTGTGGTAATCGCCAACCCGCCCGGCATCCATCCGAGCAGAGCCTGATATACGCGCAGCAAGCGCCGGCTCGCGCCGCCTTGGACCAGCAGGTATCCGGCAAACGTGAACAGCGGAATCGAGGGCAGAACCGGCGATGCCACCAGGCGGTACGTTTCGACAGGCACGGCCGCGACCGGCACTCCTTCATTCCAGAACAACATCAGGGCGATGCCGCCCAATGTGGCGAAAATCGGGAGGCCCAGGAGCGCGGCAACCAAGACGACCGCGATTCCCGCGGACAACATGGCGCCACTGTGGGGCGCGGGAAAGAGCCCGAGCATGCACGGAATCAAGAGTCCAAACGCCGCCAGCAGCCTGCCGCGGCGGTGTGGCGCGGCGTGCCACACGATGCCGATCGCGACGGACAGAAACCCGGCCGGCATAGCGGCTTGCGCCACCCAACTCGGAATGGCGGCCGCCAGCCTGCCGCCTCCGAGGCGCTCCGCATTCACGAACAGAGCGGCGGCCCAGGCTAGGCACAGGGTGATCGCCGCGCCGATGGCGGAGACGAAAATGCGTACGGACGCGGCCCAGTTCTCGGGAAGAAACGTGTTGGCCGACAGAGCCAGGAGCCGATTGGAGCGAGCGGCCAGAGCCGCCCCCAGGAACGCGATCCACAGCGTCAAATGCTGCACGATGAGGGTCGATCCAGGGATGCCGGGAAGCCTCCACTGGCGGGAAATCATTTCGGCAATCGGAAGCACGGCTAACAAGGTCAGGGCCACCGCGGGAAGTATCCGCTCGATGGGCGTCGATCGGGTGCTATTCTCGACCGGCAGATCGAGGGACGTGGCCGCTGGCGCGCTCATTTTCGATCCCCCGCCGCGGATGCGCGATACTGGTCGCGCAGCCCGCGGACCTCATCGAACAGTTCGGCCGGCACCTGTGCGCCACGCAGCTTCGGATAGACCCGCTCCGCTTCCTTGCGCCAATCCGCTATGATTGCGGCGTCCACCGGAATCACCTGCAACTTGCGCTTCTGCATGGTGGCGATGGCTTCGTCACCCATCTTCCGGATGTCGCCGCGCATGCTCACGCCCGCTTCGCGAGCGGCCTTCAGCATGTCGCTGCGTTCGGCGGCGGGGAGAGCATTCCACAGGCGGGTGGTAATCACTGTGGCGCCCACCAGCGGAGCCCACTTCACGGCCGTCATGCAGTGGGCGATGCCAAAACTCTGATTGAGCAGGGCATAAAGTGGCGTCGTGGGGACCGCGTCGATCAGCCCGGTCTGCAACCCCGTAAGAATATCGGTGGCGGCCAGCGGCACGGCGCGGAATCCGTTCGCCTTCCAGAGTTCCAGCGTGTCGTTGTCCCCCGCCCAGGTAAATAGCTTCATGTTGCGCATCTCCGACAATCGAGCCGCGGGCCGGGTGGTGAAGAAATGAACCCAGCCTACGTCGCCCCAGTTCAACACCAGATACCCGCGGGCTTCCATCATCTTTTCCAGGCGCGGCGCGACGCGTTCCCGCACATAATCCAGCTCTTCGTAGGAGTCGAACATCATGGGAATCTGGAGAGCCATTACACCCGGCTCGATGCCGGACAACCCGGCGCCGGAGAGTCCGGCCGCCTGGATCTGGCCGATGCGCATCTTGTTTACCATGTCGGGCTCGTCGCCGAGTACGCCGCCGGGATAAATGACCAGCTTGACCTGGCCGCCGGAAATCTTGCGCCATCGTTCAGCCATCGATTGCAGAGCCAGGTGCCAGGGCGAGCCGTCTGGAGCGAGCGTCCCCATCTTGATGACGGTTTGCGGCAAAGACGGAGTCAGGCATCCTAGTATTAAGAAACTCGTTGTCAATCGCAGCATTTTAATTCTCCTTGGCCGTCGCGGCGGATACTTCCAGGAACAAGTCGTCGGCGCGGCCCAACAGCCAGCGCGCCCGGCGTTGGGATATCAGAGTAGCGAGCCGGTTCTCGGGATGCTGGTCGGGGTCGATGCGCAACGCGCGTTCGAGCAGTACCTGAAACCGGGCCCGGTTCTGCGCCGGGATGCAGGAACTTTCGGCGTAGGCCACGAACAGGCTGGCTCGCCGGCCGTCCGAAAGGCGTAGCGCGCGCTCATAGTCCCCCTGCATGCGGGCCTGAAGTTCTTCGGCTTTCACGCCGTTGCGCGACGATTCA
>JBEKIM010000477.1:0-5201 GCA_050011755.1 Bryobacteraceae bacterium
ACCGAAACCAATCGCGCTCGTGCCGCAGTCGTTCGTGACGCAGGGATAGACATACCCGTGGACATCGAGATAATCGAGCAGGCGCGTTCCGGCCTGGTTCGACGCCGCCTGCATCTGCTGCAGGAAGTACGCGAGCCACGGTATGCCGCCGTGCGCGTTGCGATCGACCGGGTTGGCCCAATACTGGAAATGCGGGCTCGTCCCCCAGCCGCTTTCGAAGTCCTTTTTCGAAAACAGGTACCCGGGCCAACCGGCGGCGACCGGCCCTACCACCAACGCAGTCGGATCGGCGGCTTTCACTGCCTTTGCCGCCGCCAGATCGCGCGCGAGCATGTCGTCATAGGTGGCGGGCAGCACGGGGGCGCCCGCCTGGTGATAGATATCCGGGTGGGTGCCGTCCCACCATTCCGGCTCGTTATCCAGGTCCCACATCTGCACTCCGCCATCGTTGGCGGGTCCGTACTTGTTGAGCATGGCCGCCACCCACTGTCCGCCAAATGCGGCCGTGATCGGCTGGTAGACGTCGTTTGGGTCGTTCACGATCTGGTCGCCGGTCGACAGGACGATGCCATTGCCGCACTGCGAGCCTCCCGCTTCGGTCTGCTGCTGCGGCCCGTACTTCGAGACCGGGTAACTGCAACTGTACTGATAGTTCGGCGTCGGCGCACTACCCGGCGGCAGTTTCGGAGTCCAGTCCAGCAGAGGGAAGGTACTCAGGCTCACCGTGCCGGTTTCGAGGTTTCGCTCATGGAACAGATCGAAGCTGTTATCGACGCCGTCGCCGGCCAGATAAGTGGTGAAATACAAGTTTATATTGAGGTTCTCCAGGTCGAGCTGCCAGTTATAGCTGGAGGCGCTGTCGCCGCCCCAGCGGCGCACGCCGATGTGCATGATGCCGGATATGCCGCTGTCGGTCCACTCGGTGAAGGGCGAACAGCAGACCCCATTTCCGGTAAATTCGTTCATTCCGTAGATGAGCGGGCTGATCGGGTGTTGTGACGCGCTCGCGTCAACGGCGAGCGTGGGAGGGGACGCGCCGTACAGCACGGCGGCGCCCAGAAGTAGAACGGGGAAATGGTGCGGCAACATAAGATTGTTGGCATTATATCTTGCGCTCATGTCCCCTTGGCCCTCCCCCGGCCTCTTTGCCTGATTCGGCTATAGTTCTTGGGGCATGCGGACGGAAGCGGACGAACTGAGAGAAGCTGCGGCGCATCACCGTGCGGGGCGATTGGCGGAGGCTGCCGCTGGTTATCGGGCCGTACTGGCGCGCGATCCGCGTCAACCCGACGCGCTTTACTTGCTCGGAGTCGTGGCCCACCAGCCCGGCCAGGACGCGCAGGCCGCCCGCTTGTTCCGCGAGACTGTCGCGGTGAAGCCGGACCACCCATATTGTTGGAATTTGCTGGGCCTCGCGCCGCATCCGCGAGACAATGCGGCGACGAAGACTCAGACTGCGCGGTGCGAATTTTGCCACGGCGCGAACATAGGTCCAAGAAACGCTGCTCCGGGATAGAATTAATCCTATGCAGGGAACCAAAAAAGCGTTTTCTTACGGCTGCCTACTGGGCGTCGCGGTGATGTCCGCGCAGCACCGGGAAACGATGCATTACAGCACGCCCAAATACAACACGTTTGAGGCTCCGGGCGCCAGCCTGGGCACCTACCCGGAGAGCATCAACGAGCCTGGCGCGATCGCAGGATGGTACAGCGCGCCGAACCAGCAGCACGGCTTCTTGCGGGCCCCGGATGGCACATTCACAGCCATCGACGCCCCTGGCGCGGTGTACACCGTGGCCGAGAGCATCAACGACGCGGGGACCGTGGCCGGATCTTACCAGGACGCGCACTATCTGTATCACGGCTTCCGGCGCGCGGCGAATGGCGGCTATGCCGAGTTCGACGCTCCGGGGGCCGGCACGGTGGACGGCAGCGGCCAGGGCACATTCGCTCGCTCCATTAATGCCGGCGGAGCGGTGGCCGGGGACTACGTGGACGCGAACTATGTCCATCACGGGTTTTTACTCGCTGCCGATGGCACGATCTCGACCTTCGATGGCCCAGGCGCGGGCACTGGACTCTACCAGGGCACCAACGCCTTCTCCATTAACACAGCGGGCACGATCGCGGGATCCTACTCAGATACGACGAATGGGAGTCACGGCTTCCTGCGCTCCCCGGGCGGAACGATCGCGGTTTTCGACGTGGCCGGCAGCACGAGCACCAACGCCCTGTGCATCAACGCAAAGGGTGCAGTCGCGGGCTATTATATTGGCGCGGACGGCAAGTTTCACGGCTTCGTGCGCGCTTCCGGCGGCGCCATCACGTCGTTTGATGGACCGGGCGCGGGTGCCAAGGGCAATTCCGGCACGTCCGCCGCCGGCATCAATACGCACGGGGACATCGTTGGATACTATTCCACCGACACTACTGACGACCATGGGTTCGTGCGCGCGCCGGGTGGGAAGATCGTCACGCTGAATGCGCCGGGCGCGATCCCGGGTGGAACCTTCGCCCAGGCCATCGACACGGTGGGTATGGTCGCGGGATCGTACTACGATGCCAACGATGTGGTACACGGGTTTGTGTTGGTGCCCTAAAGTGCGGCGCGATATTGCGGAAATGGAAACCAAGGCATAGCCTTGCCTGGCGAGCGTCATCTGAGACCCATTGCCGCTCAATCAGTTAGCGGTTGTTTTTCGGAGCCGCAAAGATGATGAAAACCAAGAGTAGTGGGGCGGGGAATCTTGGCCGCGGCCGGCTTAGCCGCCTGAAAAGGCGGCTGCGGGCATGATTGCCCGCCCCACGGTGAGTTTTAGACGATGCCTCGCAGGGGGTCTCGCCGCTGTTTCACCCGCATCCGCGGGGACGCCCGCTAAAACGACGCTAATGCGTGCGCCACGGGCAGGCGGCCAGTCATCACGAAAAATGTCCAAACTCCAGCGCAAGGCATAGCCTTGCCAAACGCAGGCGCTGAATAATATAGCCCGGCAAGCGTTCACCTGAAATTCGCGCGCCCGCTTCCCCGCCCCGCTGCCTGATTCGGCTATAATTCTTGGGGCATGCGGACGGAAGCGGACGAACTGAGAGAAGCTGCGGCGCATCACCGTGCAGGGCGATTGGCGGAGGCGGCGGCTGGTTATCGGGCCATACTGGCGCAAGATCCGCGTCAACCCGACGCGCTTTATTTGCTCGGAGTCGTGGCGCACCAGACCGGCCAGAACGCGCAGGCCGCCCGCTTGTTCCGCGAGACGGTCGCGGTGAGGCCGGACCACGCATATTGTTGGAATTTGCTGGGCCTCGCGCTGGCAGCCCAAGGCGATTCGGCGGGCGCGGAGGAATCCATCCGCAAGGCCATCGCGATCGCGGCGGATCCGGACTACTTCCTCAACCTGGGTAATGTTCTGAAAGCGGGCGGCCGCGCAGACGAGGCTGCCGAGGCCTACCAGGCGGCCTTGCGCAGCGACCCGGGATGCGCAGGCGCGCATTACAGTCTGGGCAATTTGCGCCGCGCGGCCGGCGCGCTGGAAGAGGCCGCGGCATGTTTCGAGCGAGCCGTAGAGGCTGAGCCCGCCCATGGCGATTCGCTGGCAGCCCTGGGACAAACGTTGAACGCTCTGGGACGCCCGGCCGAAGCGCTGCCGTTTCTGGAGCGTGCGGTCCGCCAGATGCCCGGCGACGCCGGTCTGGCGTGCGACCTGGGGGACGCCCTGGCGGCCTTGGGACGCCCCGCGGAAGCCGCGGTTTGTTACGCCCGCAACAGCAACCGCGCACCCGTACTGGAGCGTGCCTGGGTAGCGCCCGGTGAGGGAGCGGAAGTAGAGAATCTGAATGCCGCATGGGCTCGCCACCGTGCCGGGCAATTGGAAGAAGCGGCGGCCGGATACCGCGCGATACTCGCCCGCGATCCGCATCAACCCGATGCGCTCTATCTGCTGGGGGTCGTCGCCCACCAAACGGGGTCGCACGAACAGGCCGCTTACCTGTTCCGCCAAGCACTATCGGTGAGGCCCGCCAATGCCCCCTGTTGGAACCTGCTAGGCCTCGCACTGTCGGCGCAAGTCGATGCGGCGGGCGCGGAGCATAGCTTTCGCCAAGCCATTGCCATCGCGGAAAGCGCGGACTACTTCGTCAACTTGGGCGACATGCTCAAAAAGGCAGGCCGCGCAATGGAGGCCGCCGCGGCCTACCGCGATGCCTTGCGCATCAATCCCAGCTTCGCCATCGCCCACTATAGCCTGGGCAATCTTCACAGCCTGGCCGGCGAACTGGAGGATGCCGCGGCGTGTTTCGAGCGTGCGGTGGACGCGGAAGCGGAGCATGGCGATTCGCTGGCGGCGCTGGGGCGGACCTTAACCGCATTAGGACGCCCGGCCGAAGCTCTGCCGTTTCTGGAGCGCGCCGTCCATCAAATGCCGCGGGAACCCGGATTGGCGTGCGATCTCGGCGATGCCCTGGCCGCGATGGGACGTCGCGCGGAAGCCGCGGCGGCCTACGATAGAGCCATAGCCGGCCAACCCGGCCTGGCGCGCGCCTGGTTCGCATCCGCCTGCATGGCGCGCGATGGCGATGAATTTGCCGCGGCCGCGGAACGCTTTCGGCAGGCTGCGCGGCTAAGCCCGCAGTGGGCGGAAGCGCATCACAACCTGGGCTATGCGCTGTTCCACACCGGACAAGTGGACGAAGCGCTGGATGCGTTCGCCCAGGCATCGGCGGCGGGTGGCGGAAACGATTCGCGTTCGCGGGCCGCGGCCATTGTGCCCGGCAGTCCCAGAGCGACCAACGCGACGATCCTGGCTGTCAGGCAGGACTGGGCGCGCAGGGCGTTTCCGGCTGTCCAACGCACATCGCGGCACAAAGTCCGAGACGGGCGTTTGCGCATCGGCTACATTTCGGTTCTCTTCCACAAGCGGACCTGGATGAAACCGGTATGGGGCGTGATTCACGCGCACAACCGGGAGAACGTCCAGGTCCACCTGTTTTCCGATATGCCGGAGCGAACGATAGGCGCGGAGTACCGCCGCCATCCGGACGATATCTTCCACGATATTTCCGGGCTTTCCAATTCGGACGCCGCGGAGTTGATCGCGCAAAGCGGCGTGGACGTGCTGGTGGATTTGAACGGCTACAGCGCCGAGTGGCGTTTGCCGCTGCTGGCGGCCCGGCCCGTAGCACCGATCGTGGGCTGGTTCAACCTCTAC
>JBEKIM010000478.1:0-5198 GCA_050011755.1 Bryobacteraceae bacterium
TACGTCAGAGCCCTGGCCGTCGGGGACGGTGGTGAGCAATTCTCCCGTGGCCGGGTTGACGACGTCGATTGTCCGGCCTTGCTCAGCGTCTTCGTGGCGTCCATTGATGAACAGCTTGCCGGGGCGGAGTTCTTGTTTAATGGCTTCAGATGCAGTCATGATGGGTGGTCTCGCGTCAGTCTTCATTGTAAACGGCCAGGCATCGCGAGACCGTTGAGGGTCAGCCCGTAGAGCCGGCAGCATCGAGGAATGGCGCGACAACAGCCGCCACGAGCGGCGACGAGAGAATATCGTAATGTGTCAGGCCGGGCAGAATCGCCAGCCGGGCCCTGGACATTCCAGACCGGTCCCAGCCGGCATCCCGCCGGCCGCCGCCGAGGAGTTCGAAAAACTCCACCACGTGTGCGGGGCGCACGGCGTCGGCATCGCCGAACACCAGCATGGCCGGCGCCTGGATCCCGGCAACTTCTTTTGACCAGTCGTAATCCTTCCTGAGCGACTCGCCGATCTTGGTCAGCAGGACCGGCCAATCCGCGGGACGCGGCGCAATGCGGGCATAGGTCTGGTAGATGGGGCTCGGCTTCATCATCTCGGCGGAGCCGGCGCCCACATGCTCCATCGCGGCAAGCACCTCGGGATACCATCCCTGGCGGCGGCAAGGAGTGGATACAACCACCAATTTCGCGACCAATTCCGGATATTGGATGGCGGTGCGTATTGCCACGGCCGCGCCCAGCGAGTAACCCATCACGGCGGCCTTGCGGAGTTCGAGATGCCGGGCCAGAGCGGCGATATCGCCGGCCATGGACTGCGAGCTCAGCGGGCGGTCGATATCGGCGGTGCGCCCGTGGGCCTGCAGGTCGACGGCAATCACCTGGTGCGTGGCGGTGAGCGCAGGCAGGATTCCGGCGAACATCCCGGTCGAGCCCAACCCGCCGTGAAGCAGGATCAGGGGTTCTCCCGCGCCGTGGATTTCGTAATAAATTTCGAGGCCATTCACCTGTGCGTATCCGGTTTTCATAGATGTCTCCTTCAACTGCAGGTCGAACGAGGCCGGGCCGGATCGACAGCCCAAACCACCGATAGCGACGAAACCCACGGTTCGTGGCGCTATTCGTAGCGATACAGTGTCACGCGCAGGGTGGTGTTGGGACGGAGCGTCAGGATCTCGCCCTGGCCGGTGTCGTCGCCCGCCAATTGGCGCAGCACAGTCCATTTGCCATCCACGAAGCGGCCTTCCTGCACCTCGCCCAATCCCACCATCGAAGGGCCCGGCGTGGCCGGCGTAAACACAAAGCGCACGCCGCCGCCCACCGCACCCATGAAGAACTCGTCCGGACCGCCGGCCACGAGGATGGCCGATCCTGGGACGTGTTCCGCCGGGGGCGCTGGTGCGGCCCCGGGCGCTATGGGGGGACGGCCGCGGCCGGTGAAAGTAAGTTCGAGCGTATAGCCGCCGAGCGCGAGCTTTACGGGCGGATCGCCCTGCCGGGTGCGGACCGCGGCGATCTCCGGGGTGCCCTGATGCGCGGAGATGGCGGGCGCCAGGTTGGATACCACGCGGTAAGCGGCGGCCAGATCCGTATCCGGCCCCACACTCCTCTCGATGAAGAAGGGCGAAAAGCCGATGGCGCCGTACTTTCCGAAGGCCATCAGCACGTTCGACGGGTTATCGGTGGTCTCCGGGATGAACAGCGGATTTGCCTGGCGGGTGAAGCGTTCGCAAACTTCATCGAAGTATTGCAGATAGAGGTCGGGGGCCAGCAGATCGACGGCGGGTGCGCCGGCGCGCCAGATATCGTGCACCTGGGGCAGCGGGCCGCCGCACGGATAGGCGCCCGGCCAGGCGTGATTCGGCTGCTGCAGCCAGGCATTCACAAACATGGGGATATCGTATTCCCGCTTGCCTTCGGTCACCACCTTGTTCACGTAGCGCGCATAGTTCCAGGCCATGAAGAACTCGTCGGACGGCCAATGCAGGCTGCGCCACGCCGATTCGTGCTCTTCCGGAGTCATGGGCGGCGCGGTGGTTTGAATGGGTATGGCGACGCCGGCGGGCTTGCCGGGTCCGAAGATGCGCTCCCAGTCGCCCGCGATCCGCGACCCGTTGGCCACCCACACTTCGCGGAGTTCGGGAGCCAGGCTGTCGCGGTGGGCCCGAAGGTAGTCCATCAGATCGGGGGGCACGGGCGCGGCGAAGGCCTGGTTTGCGGCGGGAGACCGGTCGCGCGAATCGCGCAGCACACCGACTTCGTTCTCCACCTGCATCATGATGACGGTGTGCCGCACGCCGTCGACTGTCTTAATATGGCGCATGAGGGCGCGGAAAGCGCGCGCGTCGGCATCCCGCGTGGCATCGCCGAAGGTGCTGAGGAGTTCCAAGCTCTTGCCGCTTTCGAGGCGGATGCGGGGGTATCGTCGATAATCCCGCTTGACCCAATAGGGGGCGTAGCTGGAGAGGCCATTCTTCCAACTCCCGAACCAAAGGAATACCAGCTTCAGATCGTGGCGGCGGGCTTCGGCGATGAGCCCGTCCACCAGGGCGAACTCGTAGTGGCCTTCCGAGGGCTCCATCTGCGCCCAGGAGATGGCGGCCAGCACGCAGTTCAAGTTGCCGGCGGCCAATTTGGGCCAGAGCGGCTGCATATTCTCCAGGCTGGTGGCGGTGTTGTTGCCTAACTCGCCGGCGAGAGCGAGGAAGGGCCGGCCATCGACCATCAAACGGGCCGTCGAGCCGTGTTTCTCGAGGTGCGGAACACCGGGGACGGGCTGGCCGTAACCAGGTGCCGCGGCGAAGGCCGCGAGACAGGCGGCTAATGAAACGAACGATGTTCGCATGGTCAGCCTCATCATAATCCGGTTCGCTAAACTGCACGCGTGCGGGCGCATGATAAACTGCCCTTCATGGAAAAGATGCTCCATCGGCCGGCGGGCGGTCCGCTCTTGTTTCGCTGCGCGGTCCTCGCGGCGGCGTTTTCTCTTAACCTGACGGGGCAGACCAGCAGCGGCCCGCGGGCGGATGTGGACAGCATCCGGCGCCTGATCGCGGAGTATGCGAGGGCCGTCGACACTGCCGACGTGGCGCTGGTGAAGCAGATCTGGTCGAATTCGCCGGAAGTGTCTTTTATTCACCCGCTCGGCCACGAACACGGACTCGATCAAATCGCACAGAATGTCTTTCAGCACCTCATGGGCGACACTTTCTCGGAGAGAAAGCTGACGGTGAAAGATCCATCAATCCACGTATATGGAGACACGGCATGGGCCGAGTTCTATTGGGATTTCGCCGCGAAGCGCAGAAAAGACGGCGGCGCGGTGGCTACCCAGGGCCGCGAAACGCAGATCTATCACAAAGAGCCGGGGGGTTGGCGCCTGGTCCACGTACACTATTCCGGGATGCCGTTTAAGAGCTCCAGCGACGCAGGGAAGGGATTTTAAGTGATCGCGAAATTCATTTTCGGTGCGGTTCTGACTTGCGGATACGCGCTCGGCGCCGAGCGTGGCGACGAGGTCCGGCTCTGGCCCGCCGGCGCGCCGGGATCGGAAGGAGAAACGGCGGCGGAGGTGTTTGAAACGGCGCCAGAATCCACGCTGCCTAAGCGGTTCACCGTGGTGCACTATCCTGCGATCTACGTTTTCCCGGCGCCGAAGGAGAAAGCCAACGGGATGGCGGTGGTGGTGGCCCCGGGCGGCGGGCATTCGCAACTCGTCATCGATAAGGAAGGCTGGGAGATCGCCGATTGGTTGAATCGGAACGGCATCGCGGCCTTCGTGCTGAAGTACCGGCTGGCGCGCGCGCCGGGATCGCATTACACCGTCGATCGCGATGCGCTGGCGGACGCCGCGCGCGCCGTGCGCACAGTGCGCAGCCGCGCCGCGGAATGGGGAGTGGATCCAGCGCGCATCGGTTTCATGGGCTTTTCGGCGGGTGGGGAGTTGACCGCGTTGATCGAAACCCGCTTCGACGCGGGAAGCGCGAGCGCCGCCGATGCGGTGGACCGCGCCAGTTCGCGGCCCGATTTTGCGGCGGCCATTTATCCCGGATTCAAGCCCGGGTCGATCACGGTGCCGAAGGACGCGCCTCCTACATTTCTGATGTGCACCGATGAGGATCGCGCGCACGTGGTGACCACGGTCGGCCTTTATCTGGATCTGGAGAAGCAGGGAGTGCCCAGCGAGATGCATATCTATGCCAGCGGCGCACACGGCGTGGGAATGCGGCCGTCGCGCCTGCCGGTGGCCAGTTGGCCGGACCGGCTGCACGACTGGATGATCGACCGGAAGCTGCTGAAGGAGTAAGGCGCGCCGGCGGGCGATGCCGCCTCGGCTAAACTAAAAACATATGGGCGTCGCCATCACGCAAGTGGACGCTTTCACCAATCGGCCGTTCGCCGGGAATCCGGCGGCGGTATGCATTCTGTCCGCGGCTCCCGAAGAGAGCTGGATGCGGGATGTGGCGCGCGAAATGAACCTCTCCGAAACCGCGTTTCTGGTCCCGCGGGAGGATGGCTACAACCTGCGCTGGTTCACCCCCGCGGTAGAAGTGGACCTTTGCGGGCACGCCACGCTGGCCAGCGCGCACGTGCTTTGGGAGGAAGGCCATCTGGCCGCGGACGCGCAGGCGCGCTTCCATACGCGCAGCGGATGGCTGCTGGCGGAGCGCCGCGGCGACTGGATCGAGATGGATTTCCCGGCCAAGATGGAGGAGTCCGCGGAGCCTCCCGCGGAACTGGCCTCCGCGCTCGGATTGAAGCCGGTGTACGTAGGGCGCAACCAGTTCGATTACCTGGTGGAGGTGGAATCGGCGGCGGAACTGCGCGGCGCGCAGCCGGATCACGGCATCCTGCGGAAACTGCCGGTACGCGGGATCATCGTCACGGCGCGGTCCGATACGCCCGAATTCGATTTCATCTCGCGCTTTTTCGCGCCCGGCTCAGGCATCGACGAAGACCCGGTGACCGGCTCGGCGCATACGTGCCTGGGACCGTATTGGAGCAAGCGCCTGGGCAAGACGGAGTTCGTGGCTTACCAGGCCTCGGCGCGCGGAGGGGTGGTACGCGTGCGGTGCGCGGGAGACCGCGTTTTCATGGCGGGGCAGGCGGTCACGGTAATGCGCGGCGAGCTTAGTACGTGAAACCGATACTCAATGATTTTTCGCCCAGGCGCTTAATTCATGTCTGTAAAACAAATGTAAAAAC
>JBEKIM010000479.1:0-5196 GCA_050011755.1 Bryobacteraceae bacterium
GCGGCGGGTCATGCGGCACCGCCTTTCGCGTCGGCGATGGCTTTGAGAGCTATGGTCAGAGAGTTCTCCAGGTCGCGCACGGCGCCGGCGAGATCGCCGTGTTCCCACGCATCGAGGACCGCGCGCGCGGACTCGCTTTGCCGTTCGAGAGCCTCTACCAAGTCCTCGACGGCCTCCGGGAGCCGATCCGTGATGGCCCACGCATCGATAATTTCGCGGGTGGCCTCGGCCTGGCGTTCGAGGGCTTTCAGGAGTTCGGGTGCATAAAACTGGAGTCTGTATGCATCTGTCATCCAGTGCAGCACTTCTTCGCCATCCCGGTTAATGATGTGTATCTCCTGAAGTTCGAGATAGCCGCACTCGGCGGGAGAAAAACCGAGTTTGCCGGGGTCTTCGCCGAAGGCTTTGCGCGCGAGTGCGAGCGCTTCCGCCGGCGTCTCGGCTGCGAAGATGTCCTCGGCAGGGCCCACAGTGGTGCGGAACATGGCCATGTACTCGTGGGCGTTTTCCTCTTCGCATTCCGCATCGTAGTGTTTGCGGGCGGTCTCAAGGGCGGTCTGAAGGCTGACGTTCTCGCGGTCTGACCAGTGCATCAGATCGCAGAGAAGATCCGGCAGCGCGTCGGCGTAATCCGTGCCCGTAGTGCATTGAAAATGCCGGAGCGCAGCGGCAGCCCATTCGGCGCGATCGAGATTTGTAGGCATTGTGATTTTTCCTTTCCGTTTAGGAGGCCGCCAACACCGGGGCCTCGACGGCGAAGGGGTTTAGCCGGGCGGTGCGGGGTCAATCGGGATTCGCGGGGAACCGGAACGCAACAAAATCTGCCGGCACGGCAATTTTGTCTGCGTTATGGGCGGAAGACCGATTGACCCGGCAAGCGCCGAACGGCTGCATAATTCACCCAAAAATCGAGGCCCTGGGGTGGCGGGTGACCGAGTGCGGTTTACCGCGTATTTATCTCGGCATGGCCTAAGCCCTTGTCGGCCAATGGCTTCCAGATAGGACTTGACTTTCGTCTCGTAATAGTCAATAATCGTCTCATGAAAGACGAACATCGTTTCATGAACGAGCTTTTTCGTATCGTAAATGGCGCTCTTCGTCTCGATATAGACAAAGTGCGAAACTACACGGCTTTTCTGGCGGAGAAGCTCGAAAAGGCCGGCGACAAGAGTGCCGCCAGCCGGTTGCGCAAGATGCTGGAGGAGAGCGACCACCAGCTCCGGCCGGCAGGGGTCAGCTTCGCCAAGGCATTGCCGGTTGACGAGGAGAGCCGGTTTCCGCTGATCGAACGCGTGAACCTTAAGATGCTCCACGAAGTGCCGGTCGTGCTCCCGCAAGAGCAATGGGACTTGGTGAATGAATTTCTGAGCGTCGCAAAAAGTCACGCGCAGTTTGAGGCGCCGGGCGCGGTTACGTCTCTCAGCCTCCTCATGTACGGGCCGCCCGGAACGGGAAAGAGCCGGCTCGCGCGATTCATCGCGCAGGAATTGGGGCTGGACCTGTTCGTCGCGCGGCTCGATGGCGTGATCTCCTCCTTTCTCGGCAGTACATCCAAGAACATCAGGGCGCTGTTCGATTTCGCGGCGAAGACGCCCTGTGTGCTTTTCCTCGATGAATTCGACGCCATAGCCAAGCTCCGCGGCGACACGCAGGAACTCGGCGAGCTGAAACGGGTGGTGAACAGCTTTATCCAGAACCTCGACACGATTGGAACGCAGTCCATTGTTTTGGCCGCGACGAATCATGAGGATCTACTCGATTCCGCTATATGGCGGCGATTCGGTTACCGCATCGCCTTGACCTACCCGTCAGCGGATATGCGGCACAAGATGTGGGCGGAGTTCAGCCAGCCGTTGGAATTCAGCGAACGGGAGATTGCGCTGCTGACCGATCTCTCGGAAGGGTTTTCTGGGTCTGATATTCACGAAGTCTGCGTGCGGCTGTCCCGGCGGCGGACCACGACACAGAAACATCCCGAGCTGAAGGATGCATTCCAGGTCCTGCAGAACATCGCGATCGGAGAAGGAGAGGCGCGCCGGTTTCTCTCGGGCCTGCGTGGCAGCGACGCACACGCCGTCGCGATTGCCCTTCGGGATCGCAACCAAAAGCTGTACAGCCACTCGGCGCTGGCCAACCTGTTTGGCGTGTCGAAGGCCACAGCGTACAGATGGGCGGTGAAGGAGGTAGACCATGGCTGAGACGCCGCGGCATGAGCGGCTGCCGATAAAGCTCATCATGCCCAAACAGTACACGGAGCGCAGGATAACGGCCGGGGGCGCGCCCCCGGTGCCGTTCCGGCCCGTTGACGCTAGGTATCGCAACCATCTCTCGAAGCAGGTTTCAGCGATCCGCAGCGCCATCGTTCCGCAGATTCGCACCACCGGAGCCGCGCCTGTGCGCGTGAAGCTCATCCCGAAGGCCGCCGCGAAAAGCCATCGCCCGGACCATCTGTTCTCGCCCGATTCTTGCCCGATCATCGGCTCCGGCCGGCTGGGGGAATTATTCGTAAAGGCTACAGCGCATGGGCTGGATGTCCTGACCAGAACCATCGAGGGCAATGAATCGGATCGCATGACCAAGGAGCTTTCCTGCGTTGAGTCCATCGAGCCGGTCACCCCGGCATACCGGCGCGGCGGCGTGGACGCCGCGGCCGTGCTTCGCAGAAGTCCAAGGCGGGGCAAGGATGGATTCGTCACGCGCGTGCGCCTGTTCAATTTCGGGGCTGATCGCGATCAGCCGCGGCTGGTGGAGGATTTCGAGAGCGGGTGCCGGAGGAGAGGGATTCGATTCGATCAGCAGGGGTACTCTCCGTCTAGCTTTACCTACGGCATCGAATGCCGGTCTGTTGAGGATGTTGAAAACGTGTCGCGCATCATCGGCGTGCGCTCGATCATGCACATGCCGCTGGTCCGCACCATCCGGCCTCGAATGTTGAATCCGAAACCGCTCCCGGCGCTTCCTGCCAGAGGCGATTACGCTGGCGATGTTCCGGTGGTGGTCGTGGTGGATAGCGGGATTTCGGATGAGAATACCGCGCTGGAGAGCTGGGTGGCCGGGCGGGATTCCCAGGTTGCGCCGGAGTATCAGAACACGGCGCACGGCACATTTGTCGCTGGCCTTATCTGCTGCGGGAGTGTGCTGAACCCAACTCTTGCGGGCATCGATGCGAGCCCGTGCGGGGTGTTTGATCTCCAGGTCATGCCGAACCAGGACCCCGAAGCAGGAGACACGCTCGCGCTCATGGAACAGGAGTTTTTAGTTTCATTGGAGAGCGCGCTGCAGGAGCATGCGAACACGTACAAGGTCTGGAACCTGTCGCTTGGGACCGATGAGGTCTGCTCGCTCGACGAGTTTTCATCGCTCGCTGAAGAACTCGACAACTTGCAGGAAAAATACCAGGTCTCGTTTGTCATCAGCGCCGGAAACTACGATACGCCGCCGCTGCTGGATTTTCCCCGCACGCAACAGCAGCTCGACATGGGGCGGATCACAACGCCAGCGGACAGCGTTCTCGGAATCACGGTGGGCGCGGTCTCGCACGTGGATTACAAAAAGAACGGCCCGAAGGAACACCATCCGTCCGCCTTCTCGCGGCATGGCGCCGGGCCGAATTACATCATCAAGCCGGATCTGGTGCATTACGGCGGATCGTGCTCGACAGACCTGAGCCACATCGCCGGCGTCCGGTCTCTCAATGGCGCCGGATCGGCCGAGGACGTTGGGACGAGTTTCGCGGCACCGCTGGTGTCCAGAACGCTGGCCCAAATCTACCACCAGATCACGCCCACCCCATCGCCCGTGCTGGCCAGAGCGCTGCTCACGCATCACGCGCGCGATCCTAGAACGAAAAATCGCGTGCCGGACGGAGATGAAAACTTCTTCGGCTTCGGCCTGCCGACCCCCGTTCCGTATTGCCTCGAATGCACACCGTACACCTCGACCCTGGTCTTCGATGACGTGCTCCGGCCCGGCTATTTCCTGGAGTGGGACGACTTTCCGTATCCGCCCTCGCTGCACCGGGATGGGAAATATTTCGGTGAAATCTGGATGACAGTGGCGTTCGCGCCGGCGCGCGGCTCGCGGTGGGGGACCGAGTACTGCGAAACCCACATCGATGCGCACTTCGGCGTTTACCGCGGGCAGAAGTCGCGGGAAACCGGAGCCGTAAAGTCGAAGTTCGTTGGCCTCGTGCCGCCGGAGCATAAGAACGCGGGGATTCTCTACGAGTCGTATCAGGTTGAGAAGCTGCGGAAATGGGCGCCCGTGCGCACCTACTACGGGAACCTCGATGAAAAGGGCGAGCGCGGGGACCGCTGGCGGCTGAAGCTGCAACTGCTAACCCGCCACGGGATCGAGGACGAGGATGCGTTCCAGCCGCAGCCGTTTTCGCTCATCATCACCATCTCCGACCCGGAGGGGAAGGCGCGGGTTTACGACGAAATGGCCCAGATTATCCGCAACCGGTTCAAGTGGAACAACCTGACCATCCGCGCGGCGGCGCGCATCAGGACGCAGTAGATGATTTTGGGGA
The DNA here is from genome assembly GCA_050011755.1 of Bryobacteraceae bacterium. Classification (GTDB taxonomy): domain Bacteria; phylum Acidobacteriota; class Terriglobia; order Bryobacterales; family Bryobacteraceae; genus Bog-159. The sequence continues at coordinate 4,532 of JBEKIM010000479.1, forward strand.
AGAGGTTTTTAACGAACGGGCTTCGGCCCAATTTTACAAGGTGAAAGGACAGCAACATGGCAAAGACAAGTGGACTGAGGCCCGGTCAAACGGTTCCGAGATCCGGGCTCTATCAACAAATCGGACCCAGAGGCGGCAAAGGGCCGGAAGTGACCGCAGTGAAGGGAGAGCCGCTGCCTCCGGCCCCAATGAAAGGGACCACGTACAAACTCGTCGATCCGGCGATTCACAAGTCGGGAAAGTAGGACACTATGTTCATACCACCAGTTTCTCCGCCGCCACGCGGCATTAAATTCTCCGACGCCCTTTTCACGGAGCCAGAGAGTTTTCCGTCGCCGCTGGCGGCATCGCTATCGAGTTTCATTCGGCAAGAGGGCCTATACGCGATTCTCACGGATGATCCTGGCCAGCGCCCCAGGCCATTCCGGCTGCTGTATATCGGCGAATCCGAGAACGTGTGGGGCCGGGCCGCCGTCAGCCATGAGTGCCATGATTCCTGGCGGCAAGCTGCCGGAACGTTGGGCCGGCTCTATCGCGCCTTTCACGCGATGCCGGGGTCAACGCAACGGCAACGGCAACTTTTGGAGAGCGCTATCATGGCCGCGTATAATCCGCCGTGCAACCAGAAGTTCTGCTTTGGTTTCGCGGGATTGCTTGTAGGGATG
>JBEKIM010000480.1:0-5196 GCA_050011755.1 Bryobacteraceae bacterium
CGCGCGAGAGATGGACACGGGCGCAAAGAAATAGAGCTGCGCGGCGGAACGGTCGAATCCGAAGGCGTTGCCGTAGGTGACCTGGGCCAACAAAAACAAGGCGTAAAGGCTGACGACCACCAGGAAATTACCGGACATGGCGGAATGCTCGACTCGGCCGCGCAGCATCATCGGCAGCCAGACGACCAAGCCGAAGGAAAAGCCCATCACGAAGACTAATCGGAAGCGCGGGGTGCGGGCCAGCGAGCGGAGTTCCTTTTCGACGATGGCGCCAAGCGGATCGGGAAAAAACAGGGACGGAAGGCGGTAGAGGCGTTCGGCCCAAGGGCGGTCGTTGGCGGCGGCTACGGTGGCTTGCGCTTCCTGGAAGTCGTAGCGCAAGTTGCGCGTAAACTGCCAACGTCCGAACAAATAGGCGGCCAGCGTCCAGGCGGCGAGCGCCGCGGCCGGGGCGATGAGCGGCGGACCGGCCGCCGGACCCAGCATCCAATGGGACGCGGCGCCCCAGGGCCAGAACGGATTCGCGGAAGCCGGGAAGACGTGCGCGAGCCGGCGATTGGCAACACCGGTGACCATTAGCAGGCGCGGGAGAACGCCCGCAAGCATGAGCAGGAGTGCGATGACTTCGCGGATGCCTTTGCGGGTGAGCAGACGCTCAATCAGGTTGCGGAGTCCGGCGGCCAGCATCAGGTTGAACGCGGCGAACAGCAGCATGGCGAGAGACACGCGCGGCAGCGAAGCCAATCCGCCGAATGCGGGATTGCGAACGAGGCCGATGGCCGTTCCCGCCATGAGCAGGAGCAACTCCGCACAGGTGGCAATGCGCAGCAGGATCTCGACGAAAAACAAAGAGCGCCGCGGCACGGGGTAGACCAACAGCTTGCGTAAATCGAGCGAGGCCCCCATATTGGCTGACGCCAGGGGCGCCAATTGCCAGTAGGCGAATACCGCCAAAAAGGCGACCGGAAGGAAACTCACGATGTGGGAGCGCAGCGCCGGCGCGGCGGCGAGCTCCCCGGCAACCACGGCCAGAACGGTCCAGAAGCCGTACCAAAGCACGGCGACAATGACGGTAAACACGCCACTGCGCCGGCTGGACGCCAGGCGGAAGAGGCGCATGCTAAGCCATTGCGCGCGGAGGATGGCCGGGATCACTTCAGCCACTCCAACTCATGGAATTCGTGGCCGGCCCCGACCAGACGGACGAAGACATCTTCGAGCGATTCGGTGCCGCCGCGCAGTTCGTCAAGGGAGCCTTCGCGCACGATTTTGCCTTTGTCGATAATGGCAACGCGGTCGCACAAGCGCTCCACGACTTCCAGCACGTGGGAGGTGAGGAAGATAGTGGCGCCGCGGCGCACCTGGTCGAGGAGGATATCCTTCATAAGGCGGGCACCCACCGCGTCCACGCCCTCGAAGGGCTCGTCCATCAGGAACAGATCCGGATGATGGATTAGGGAGGCGGCCATGGCAAGGCGCTTGCGCATACCTTTCGAATACTCGGCGATGAGCTTGCGTTTTTCACGCAGTTCGAATAGATCGAGCAGGGACTGGGCGCGCTCGATGGCGACGGGGCGCGGGAGGGCGTACATGCGGCCCACGAACTCGAGGAATTCGGCGCCGGTGAGGCGGTCGAAGAGGAGGGATTCGTCGGGCACGAGGCCGATGCGCTGCTTGATTTCGAGCTCGCGATCGGGCAATGGCATGCCGAGCAGCTCGATGGAGCCGGATGTCGGAGGGACGAGGCCCGTCAACATCCGGATGGTGGTGGATTTGCCCGCACCGTTGGGACCCAGGAATCCGAAGAAACAGCCTCGCGGCACGACCAGGGTTACGCCATCTACGGCCGCTTTGTCGCCGTAGGTCTTGCGCAGGTCATGGATGGCGATAGCGGGGGTGTCGGACATGGGAGGCAGCGATCCGGGTTCAGCGGCCGGCTTCGCGGTTTGTAATGATTTCATTATAAGTTCGTTGGCGGCGATATTCGAAAATCAAGACGGCGAACTAAAGTTCACCGCGGTACGCTCGAAGCGTGCGCCACGGCGCCGATTCACATTTTGTTACGATCGAAGCCAATAAGTCATGTGTTTTCATTGTGGCTGAAATACGACGAACCCAAAACCGAAAAGCATATCACTGCAGGTGCCGGCTTCGGCTCGCATTCTTCTCGCCCCAATTATACGGGACGGAATGCCGGAAACCGGGGGATGTTCCGCGCAAGCGGTTGATGGGAAAGGATGAAAAATCGGGCGCCGGTCAGATCCGGGGATGCTATCCTATATCCAGTGACGAAGAGTGTTTTGGCGAAGATCTCCGTCTTTTTGGCGCTGGCAGCTTCGGTATTCCTGCTAGTGTATCCGTCGGGTAGCGGCTACTGGGGCGGCGAGTTCCACAGGACGACACTGCTTCAATCGGCGGGCCAGGGGATCCTGGTTCTGCTGGCGTTCCCTGTGGTCCTTACCCTGCTTCCGGTTCTGTTTCCCAAGCGGGCCATTTGGATTGGGGCGGCCTTTATCATTTGCGCTTTCGCTATTCTCGGCGGATTTTCGATCGGTTTTTTCTATATCCCCGCGGCGGGGGCAGTGCTGCTGGGTGCGTGCGTAGACTCCCCGGCAACGCCGGGCTAACATGCGACGGCGTGTGCCGGTTTCCTTCATGGCCCTGGCTGCGGCCGCGTCGCTCTACGGGCAGACATGCGGGGCTTCGGCTGCGGTCTTGCGCAGTCTCAGCGCGGTCCAGATGCCGGACGATATGCGGCTGCCAGCCGCGGAACGGACTGCGCGGAAGATCGGGATTCTTCGCAAAGCGCTGGATGCAGCGCCCAACGATGTGTTCCTGCATGAGGAATACCAGCACGTTCGCATGGGCAGGATGGAGGCCGACCGTCCCCAGGTGATGGAAGAGTACGAAAAGCTGCTGGCCCTACATCCGGAGGATGCGGTTTACCTATACCTGGCGGCAAAGGCGGAAGCCGGCCGCAACACCACGCAGTCCATCACGCGACTGGAGCGGGCCATCCAGCGCGCACCGCAGTTCGGGCTGCCCGAACTGCTGCTGGCGCAGATTTACTCCGCTCCATCCCACGCGGATGCTGCCGGAGTGAAGCGGCATCTCGATAGGTTCGAGGCGGTTTGCCCCGAGAGCGTCCGGGCATTTCCCGATTTACGCTGGAACAAAGACATGGCCGTGGTGACTCAGGTTAGCGCACGCATCCGGCGTAATCTCAAGGACCGCACGGATCCCGAAGCCCTGGCGGCTTACGCGGTATTGTGGGGACTGGAAGCGGCGCAAAGCAGATCCGACGAGCAGGCCGGGAATGTGGCGCGGCTGCAGCGCGATATGGCGCGCCTGTTCGCCCCCGGTGTGCCACGCAACGCGGTGTGGCTCGCGACGCTCCGATCCATCGAATTCATTCAAGACGGCGTCGATGAATACGCGAAAGCGGCGGAGCACGAGATCGCCACGCGTTTCCCCAATTCCGCATCCGCCGTAAGAGAAGCGTACCTCGCAGCCCGGGATCCAAACCCTCGCCCCAAGAACGGCACGCCGGAGCAGATGGCAGCCTACTGGCGCAAGGAATGGCAGCCGGCGGTTCCCCTGGCGCGCCGGTTTCCCGGCTCTCTGGCGATCGCGAGCAGCGCAGCCTGGGCCATCGTCCGCGATACGTCCACGACGCCCGCCGAAATCCACGAAGTCGTGGCCCTGTTTCTGGCTGCCGCAAAGGCCGATCCGGATGGTATGCCGACACTGCCTCCGCAGCCCATCGATATCGCGCGAGGGCTGGCCGAGCGCGGGATTCCGGAAGATATCCCGGACCTTGTTTTCGCCGGCGTGGCCGCGGTCGAGCGGGGATTCTCGCCCAACCACGCAAACGATGTTTCCGGTGAATCCGCCAGGGATCTGCGAGAGCAGCACGATCAGATGACTTTTTGGGGCTATAACGCCCTGGTGGAAGCCTATGTCCGGCTGGGGCGGGGGGCCAGCGCCAAGGATCTGCTCATCCAACAGGACAATATCCTGAACCGCCTGCGTCCCGCCGATTCGGCGCCTGCCGGCGAAAAATTCCGCTTTGCCGAGGACGAGGCCATGTTCTGGTATCTGAAAGGCCTGGTCGCGGAGACTGAAGGGCGCAAGACCGACGCGCTGATCGACTATCGAAACGCGATTGCGACCTATCCGCCGCGACGCCCGTCGGCCGACCGCCGCGACGAGGCGCTGCTGGCGGCGCAGCGCATCTGGAAGGAACTCGGCGGCACGATGCAGGGATGGAATGACTGGGCCGCCCACAGTTCGCTAGGCAACTTCGACGCAGGCAGCGGTGCCACGAACGCCTGGACGAAACTGCCGGCCGGCCTGACGTTCACGGATACTCTGGGCCGCCAGTACAAGCCTGGGGACCTGGCGGGCAAGGCCACCCTGGTGACGTTATGGGCCAGTTGGTGCGGCCCCTGCCGGGCGGAGTTGCCATACTTCGAGAAGCTGTACCGGCAGTTCCAAGGGCGCGACGATATCGTGCTGCTGGCGTTCAACGTGGATGACGATGTCGCGGACATGCAGCGGGCACTCGGGGAACTGAAGGTAACGATTCCGGCGGTCTATGCCGCGCCGTTTGTTTACTCGATGCTCGCCGAGATGGCCATTCCGGCCAATTGGCTGGTGACGCCGGGGAGAACGGAGTTGCTGTCCATGCGCACGGCGACGCTTTCGGAATGGCAGGCGCGGATGGCGGAGGTGTTGGAAAAGGCCGCGGGGAGGTAGCGATTGGGCGGGGTCTGGAGACACTGCGGGCCTGCCCCACAACGCTAGCCGAAGAATTTGACGGCCATGCGCTGCCACCAGGGCCAATCGTGGCCCGTACCGTTGCCCCAAACATCCAACCAGTGGGGAATCTGCTTAGCGTTCATGATGCCGTCGAGGCGCAGGTTCTCATTCAGGCAGATATCGGTTTCGCCGGTGGCCAGCACCATTTTCATGCCATTGCGATATTCGGCGAGATATCGGTCGTCGTTCAGGTTGGGCAGGAAATCGGGCGGGCAATTGAAGTAGCAATTGTCGTCGTAGTAGCCGTTGAGGAACTGATGAATATCGAATGCGCCGCCCATGCTGACGCAAGGGCCCACGAGCTCGGGATGGCGCAGCGCGAAGTTCACGCAGTGATAGCCGCCGAAGCTGCAGCCGGTAACCGCCACGCGGGCC
>JBEKIM010000481.1:0-5195 GCA_050011755.1 Bryobacteraceae bacterium
CAACTGCCACAATTGCACTGCGATACAGCGGTTTCATAAAGTCTCCTTCGACATCATGTGAGTCAAGAGCCGGCGGCGCGTCCGTTCGAGCAACCACCCGCCGCCCAGGAACAGCAGGCCGATTCCCATCAGGCTCGCCGAACGCCCGAGTTTGTCCATCACGCTTGAGAAATAGAAAGCCAGGACCGTGATCGCCAGACCCGCGATGCCCAGGTTGACGCGCTCGGGACGCCCATCGCGGAGGCCCCACGCCGCCAGGCCGCAGGCGCCCATCGCACACCATGCGTACGTTGCCGGGGATACGGGCGGCACGCTGGCGATCGCCGCCAGAACCAGGGTCCAGGCAATGGCTACACCGCTCCAAACAGCCCGGCGGGCATCGAGCGCCAGCGCCAACAGCAGCGGGCCGAGCAGCGCCACCGCCCACGCGATCGAGTAGCCTTGGGATTGAAAAGCGGCGGCGCCTCGCTCCCACTCGCCATACGTCGCCAATACCGCCGCCGCCGGGAGGAATGCCAGTCCGCCCAACCACGCCAACGCCTTGCGTGCCGGATCGTCGGACGCCGACCGCCTGGCGCTCAAATATACCAGGCTCAGCGCGCAAATACCCACCCAAACCGGCAGCATCGAGCGGGAACTCGCCAGCGGAACCTGGACATCCCATTCGCCGGCCAGCCACCAGGGAAATAGCACAGCGCAGAGCGAGGCCTGCGTCCAGTGCCGCAGAAGCAGCCACGTGATGGCGCAGCCGATGCCCCATAACAGTACCGCCCCGGGCCAATGCTCGCTCAGGTTGAAGGTTTGTCCGGCCAGCGCGATGGCCGCGCCCAGCGCTACGCTACCCACCGCGTGCAGCGCTACCGAAAGTCCTTCGAAGCGGCGTGCGGCTGCGCCGCCGGACCCGTGCAAAAGGGCCACCGTGGCGATCAACAGCGCCATGCGTCCCGTTGGCGACAGCTCGGCCCAGTGCGCCGACACGAACAATAACACCCCCGCGGCGAGCAGAATCGCCCCGAAAGCGAGCGCGATGCGCACCGGCCAGGTGAGACCCTCGGGACGCGGCCGGGAGCTTTCCCAGGCGCGAATGCGTTCGACGCTCTCCGCATCCAGCAGTCTCGCGTTAGTCCATTCCGCAAGATGGCGTTCCAGTTCTGTCATCATGCTCACCACATTGGCACGTTTCGCACCAGCCGCGAGATCTGTTGAATCAAGCGTTTGCAAGCGAAACCTCTAATCGCCCACCGTGCGCCATTACATATTCTGTATACGGCAAGTACATCCAGTGCACACCGCAGCGACAATTAGACGATCAAGGGTCGCTCCCAATTCAATCTCAAACTGTTCCCATCTTCTTGGCGCCCTTGGCGGTCACTTTGGCGTCTTTGCGAGAAACCGGTATATTCCAAGCGCATCCAAGCACACACCAGACAATACTCGGGTTTTCGACTCCGAATATAGATATAATTCGTGCAGAACATGCTTTGGCCAATTGTCTTCCTACTGCTTCCGGCCGCCGGCACGCAAAGTTCGCCCCCAAGCCAATCTCAAACTGTGCCATCGAGCGCCACAGCGTGCGCCAACTGCCACCCCGCCATCTATGAATCCTGGAAGGCGTCCGGACACGCGCAGGCCATGGAGGGCCGCCTCTTTCAGGACGTCCTGGAGCGCACGCAGGCCGATTTCCCGGAGGATGGGCGCGCGATCTGTCTGGGTTGCCACGCCCCGCTGGCATCACAGACCGCGGACGAGAAAGTGATTCAGGAAGGCGTCACCTGCGACTATTGCCACTCCGTCCGCCGCGTGGATTTCGACGGACCGAATCCAAAGGCCGTTCTCGCCTTCTCCAAAGACAGGGCCGGACCCAAGGGAGAGGCCGCCGGGATGCCCCACAACGGCACTGCCATGCCGCTGCACGGCTCCGCGGAGGTTTGCGCGCCATGCCATGAGCATCGCAATGGTTTCGGATTCCCCGTCCTCACCACTTATTCGGAATGGAAGAACAGCCGATACGCAAAAGAAGGGCGGACTTGCCAGTCCTGCCACATGGCGCGGGTACCCGGAAACATAGCCGATGCCCGCGGGCCCCAGTCCGGGACCGGCACAATCAATGTGCATGAGATGGCCGGCAGCCATTCCGTAGAACGCCTGGCGCAAGCCATTACCGCCCGTATATCGAGCGCCCGGCCAGGGGCCGGCCTGCGCGTCACCGTAGAGATCGGCAACCAGACCGCGGGACATTACCTGCCTACCGGTTCGCCCCTGCGCCAGTTGGTTATGGAACTGCAAGCCGACTCCGCCGGCGGGCGGCACTTTGCGGAACAAAGGCTTTACGCACGGCAGGTGGCGGACCATCACGGCACCGTGTTGATGCGCGAGCATTTCGCTTTCCTGAATGCCGACCGGCAGGTATCGGATACCCGGCTGGCGCCCGGCGAGACGCGCGCGGAATCCTTTTTGTTCCCGATCCCGGAAGGCGATCCGGCACAACTCAAAGCCACCCTCTGGTATTACTACTCGCCATTGGCCAAGACCGATTCGCAGATGCGGGTTGAGTTCCTCACGGTGAACGGCGCCGCGCAATAAAGCCGTGGCGCGCCGTTGAAAACCCAATCGGGGGGCGGGCAATCATGCGGCCAGGATTGGCCGCCCTCCAAATTGAGTTTTCATGACATTTGGTGGCCCGCAGGGCCATCCTGACACGCTTCAGCGTGCCGGCGGGGCTTTTAAGCCCCGCTCTCCGTATACAGGCCCATGCGCCGCTTCACCAACTCCACGGTGGAATTGGCGATCGGTGCCACCCTCTCCGCGCCCTCCCGTAGAATTCCGGGAACGTATCCCGGATCCGCTATGATCTCGCGATACCGCTGCTGGAACGGCTCCAACTGCGAGACCGTGATCTCGGCCACTTGCTTCTTCAGATCGCCATATCGCATGCCGCTGAAATGCGCCCGCATCCGGTCGTCCGTCCAACCCGAAAAAGCTTGAAAGATGTTCAGCAGGTTGGCCACGCCTTCCCCCAGCTTTTCAAAATCCACGCCCGGGTTCGAATCGGTGGTGGCCCGCATCAGAATCTTGCGCATGCGGTCCGGCGGATCGAGCAGCGCCACGGCGTGATTCGCGCCCGCGGCGGATTTGCTCATCTTGGCGGTAGGATCGTCGAGGCCCATGATGCGCGCGCCCACCCCCGGAAGACTGGTCGCGGGCATCACAAAGGTCTCGCCGTACAGCGAATTGAACCGCTGCGCGATATCGCGCGTCAGTTCCAGGTGCTGCGCCTGGTCCTCGCCCACCGGCACGGCGGCGGCCTGGTAGAGCAGGATATCGGCCGCCATCAGGCAGGGGTACTGCAACAGGCCGTCGCCCACGGATTCCTGTTTGGCGGACTTGGCTTTGTATTGCGTCATGCGCTCCAGCCAGCCGACCGGCGTCACGCAGGTCAGCATCCAGGCCAGCTCCGTGTGCGCCGGCACGGCGGATTGCACCATCACGCTCGATTGCCGCGGGTCGATGCCGGCCGCCAGGTACAAGCCGGCAATCTCGATAATCTTGGCGCGCAGTTCGCCCGGATTCTGGTACGCGGTCACGGCGTGCAGGTCTACGATGCAGAAGATGCACTCGTATTCCGCTTGCACCCGCACCCAATTCTTCAGCGCGCCCAGGTAGTTCCCAATGTGCAAATTGCCGGACGGCTGCATGCCGGAGAAGACTCGTGCTCTCATGGTAGGTGGGTTCGAAGGAGTAAATTTTATCCTAAGCGATTTTGAGATCACCGTGGAGAAGCTGGTTTACGGCGGCGAGGGGTTGGGCCGCCTGGAGGGCCGCGCCGTACTGGCGCCGTTCGTGCTGCCCGGCGAGCGCGTCCGCGTACGCGGCGTGGCGGAGAAGCCCGGAATGCTGCGCGCCCGCCTGCTCGAAGTGCTGGCCGCCGCTCCGGAACGCGTGGCCCCGCCTTGTCCCTATTTCAGCCGGTGCGGCGGTTGCCATTACCAGCACGCGCCTTACGAAACACAACTGGCGCTGAAACGCGGCATTCTTCAGGACCAGTTGCGGCGCATCGGAAAGATCCCGGCGCCCGAAATTGCCGTGGTGGCGGGCGAGCCTTGGGCTTACCGCAATCGGGTGCAACTGCACATCGCCAAGGGCGCGCTGGGATATCTGGAGGCGCAATCGCACAAGATTTGCCCCATCGCGCAATGCCCCATCGCCTCGCCCGCAATTAACGCCGCCATCGCCGTTCTGCGCGAAATGCTCGGCGATTCCCGTTGGCCGCGATTTCTGCGGGTCATCGAGCTGTTCACCAATGAAACGGAAATACAGCTAAATGTTCTGGAGACGGAGCATCCCGTGGCGCGCCGTTTCTTCGATTGGTGCGCCGAACGCATCCCTGGATTGGTTTCGGGCGCGCTCGATTACCCCGCCGCCGGACACACCTGGCGCGTCAGCCATGGCTCGTTCTTCCAGGTGAACCGCTTCCTCATCGATAAGCTGGTGGAGACCGCGCTGGACGGCGCGGAGGGCCAAAGCGCCCTCGACCTTTACGCGGGCGTGGGGCTGTTCTCGCTGGCGATGGCAGGCCGCTTCGCCTCGGTCACCGCGGTGGAATCGGGTGCCCGGGCGGCGGGCGACCTGCGCGCGAACGCGGAGCGCGCCGGAGTCTCCTTACGCGTGGAACAGACGGATGCGGAAGTCTGGCTGGAACAGTTGCAAACCGCTCCCGGCTTCGTGCTGCTGGACCCGCCCCGGGCCGGCATCGGTAAGCATATGGTCGCGCGCCTGGCGCAACTAAGGCCGCCGAAGCTGGCGCTGATTTCTTGCGACCCCGCCACCCTCGCCCGCGACCTGGCGGGACTGATCGCCGCCGGATACCGCATCGGCCGTCTGACCCTCGTGGATCTGTTTCCGCAGACGTATCATCTCGAAACCGTGGCCCACCTCGAACTAGCCGCCTAGTGGCGCACGCTTGAGCGTGCCGGCGGGACTTTCAAGTCCCGCTTCTTTCCGCCTCCTTGGCGCCCTTGGCGGTCGCCTTGGCGTCTTGGCGAGAAACCTTTTTCAGTCACAGCCTGGCACAACAATATCTCTCCCCTCTTTTCAATAGCTTGCAGAAATCGTACCCGTAGTCCCCAAATCCCCCCGCTACCCTGAAATCGAAAGGGCATCCATCGTGAAATCGAACCACACCGAATCCAACCGCC
>JBEKIM010000482.1:0-5191 GCA_050011755.1 Bryobacteraceae bacterium
GGGTGCGGATGTTCATCTCGCACGGATCGGCCTCGAGCCCGAAAGGGAGGGGCAGTTTCGCATCGACTGGCACATGGTGGCTTTGCCGATCGTTCAGGAGCAGAATCCGGTTGACCCTTTGTTCATCTTCAAGCGGTGGCTTGCTCGCATGCTTATTCTTCGACCGATACCCGCTCTAATCACGGGAGATTCGAACCACGAGACGCTAGAGCCTAGTGTTCAGGTCAGTGACTTTGGGGCGTGGTTTTCAGGCCTTTTGGCCTCCGCTCCCGCCGCATATGGCAGGATCGACCACTATCTGAAGCAGGTAATGCCCGATCTGAGGGATATCAAGAACCCCTTGATTGGCAGAGACTATCGGAGCCTGTCTATCCAATTCGACGGCGAGGGCAGCCCTCCAGCCTCCGTGGAGCTTGAGTTTGCAGACCTGTCCGATGGCGAGAAGTGTTTCATGATCTGTGCCCTGGTGCTTGCCGCGAACGACTCCTATGGCCCCGTGTTTTGCTTTTGGGATGAACCGGACAACTATCTCGCTCTGGATGAAGTTGGACACTTCGTGATGGCTCTCCGCCGGGCCTTCCAGCAGGGCGGCCAGTTCATCGCGACTTCGCACAATCCCGAAGCGATTCGCCGCTTCTCCGACGAGAATACCCTCGTTCTATACCGTAACAACCACCTTGAGCCCACGATCGTTCGCCCGCTGAGCGAGTTGCAGGTGAGCGGGGACTTAGTCAATGCACTGATTCGCGGCGATGTTAAACCATGAGCGTTAACAGGCATCAGCCACACATCCTGGTGCTTCCGGAAGATGACGCCAACCGGCAATTGGCCACCGGATTTACCCGGGATCGGAGTGTTGCGGAGCGACAGATTCAAGTGCTCGCGCCCGCCGGAGGGTGGAAAAGGGTTCTGGAATGTTTCCAGTCAGACCACGTTGGTATGATGAACGAATGTCCGTTCCGGTTCATGATTCTATTGATCGATTTCGATGGTAAAGACGATAGGCTGGGCCAAGCGCAGCGGGTCATTCCCAAGAGTTTGACGGAACGAGTGTTTGTCCTTGGCGCCTGGACTGAACCTGAGGATCTCAAGAAGGCCACGCTCGGGTCCTACGAGACAATCGGGATGGATTTGGCGAAGGATTGCCGCGAAGACGCGAATACGACGTGGGGACACGAACTGCTCAAACACAATGCCGGCGAGATTACGCGTCTACGCGAGCGCGTGCGGCCGTTCCTGTTTCAGCCCTGAACCTCCGGTGCATCGTTCCAATCCGTCTCCGCCGCCGGCGGGATGAAGCTCATCGCGCGCTCGGTGACGGCGCAGATGGTCAGGCTCGGGTTCACGCCTAAGTTAGCCGCCAGCACCGAGCCATCGCAAATATACATATTCTTATAGCCGAAGACGCGGTTGCGATGATCCACCACGCCGGCGGCGGACGAGCCGGCCATCGGGCAACCGCCCAGGATGTGCGCCGTACCGGGGACGTTGAAGAGGATCTCAGTGACCATACTCATCGGTGTGCCGCCGATCAATTGCGCGGCCTTACGCGCAAATTCGTTGGCTTGTGGGATGAACGTGGGAATTTTCTTGCCCTGGCTCACCAGGATCTTGCGGAAGGGCCAGAACCAGCGGCGGCGCAGGCGCATGTCGATGTGACCATCCAGCGTCTGCATGCAAAGGAATATGACCGACTCGCGGGCCCAGCCGAATGGATGCAGCGCGCGGGCGGTGCGAATGGGGTGCCGAAGGAGCGAGCCGAAAAGAGTCCTGAGCCAGGACAGGATGCGGGTATGTCCGGGGCGTCCGCCCGTGAGCAATGTCGCCAACGGGCCCATGGCGTCCGAACCGGCGGGATAGCGAACGGCCTCGATGTGCGTGTAGTCGTCGAGATAGATGCCTGAGCCGATGGCGATGCCTTTGGAGAAATCTTCCCGGCTGCCGGGGACGCGCACGCCGATCAGCGATTCGGCGTTGGTGCGCACACGGTTGCCGAGTTGATCGCTGAGGGAGGGCAGCGAGCCTTTCAGTTTCAGGCGGAAGAGCAGGTCCATGCTGCCCAGGGCCGAGGCGGCGAAGACCACGCCCCGGCAAGTGAACCGGCGAGCGTGGCTGGCCAACAGGGAGATGGAATTCACCGTGTGCACTTCATAGCCGGCGCTGCCATCGGCGGCGCCGAGAGGCTTCACATCGACGACCCGGGTTTCGTCGAAGACCTGCGCGCCATGCTTTTCGGCGAGATAGAGATAGTTCTTATCGAGGGTGTTCTTGGCGTTGTAACGGCACCCAACCATGCAGCCACCGCATGCGATGCAGGTGGATCGCTCAGGGCCATCGCCGCCGAAGTAGGGATCGGGATAAGTCTTGCCGCCGGCTTCTCCCTCGGGAGGTTCGAAGACGGCTACGCTGGTGCGGTAGAAAGTATGGCCCACGCCGGTGGCCTCGGCGGCCTGTTTGAGGAAATGGTCGGCCGGGCCGAGAATGCGGTTCTCTACCACGCCGAGGGTTTGTATGGCGGTTTCGTAATGGCGCGGCATTTGGCTCTTCCAATCGGCCAAGCCCACCCACGATCCGCTCTCCCAGACGGAGTTTCGCGGCACCAGCATGGTATTGGCGTAGGTGATGGATCCACCGCCGACGGCGCAGCCGTGCAAAATCGTGACGTGCTTGAAGAACTCCATGTTGAAGAATCCGCGCAGAGCCAGGCGCGGGCGCCAGAACCAGCGCCAGATCAGCCAGTTGGTGCTGGGGAGGTTGTCGGGCGTCCAACGGCGCCCCATTTCGATGACCGCCACGCGGTAACCCTTCTCAGTGAGCCGATGCGCCGTGACGCTTCCGCCGAAGCCGGAGCCGATCACGATGAAATCGAAGTCGTGGCTAAAATCTGACATAAAGGTCTCCTTATATGAAGGCCACCCTTGATGGTACCTCCGGGCGCATGTGTCGCAAGATAGAAGGGATGCACGATGCCGAAAGGACCTATTACGACCGGCGGGCGCCGGAATACGACGACTGGTATCTGGGTACCGGGCTGTTCGCGGCGCGCGTAAGGCCCGGCTGGCACGAGGAAGTGGAGGCGTTGCGCACGTGCCTGCGGGCGCTTTCGATGCAATCGGTGCTGGATGTGGCATGCGGCACAGGCTTCCTGACGCAACATGTGAGCGGCCGCGTTATCGGACTGGACCAGAGCCGGGCGATGCTGCGGATCGCGCGCGGGCGGGTGCCGGGCGGGTGCGTACTGCAAGGCGATGGGTTGCGGCTGCCGTTCCGCGCCCACGCATTCGAGTGCTTGATGTCGTGCCATTTCTATGGACACCTGGACCGCACCATGCGGGAGCGGTTTCTGGCGGAAGCGCGGCGGGTGGCGCAGCAAGTGCTGATTGTCGATGCGGCGTGGCGCGAGGATATTGCGCCAGAGGAGGTACAAGAACGGGTGCTGCAGGATGGGTCGCGGCACAGGGTATACAAGCGCTTTTTCACGCCGGAGCAACTGACCGCGGAACTCGGCGGCGCGCGCGTAGTGTATGCGGGCCGGTGGTTTGTGGGGGCAATCAGCCGCGCTTGTAAAACGCAGCCGTGAATTCTGAGATCGAGCGCGCGGGCTTGGCGGAGGCGAGATTCTTCAGAATGGATTGCTTATCGGCATCGCTACGTTCCTGGCCAAGCTTGAACTTGCCCTCCAGCAAGTCGATTTGCATCTCAAAACCGATGATGCCCCCCATAAGGCCGTTGGTATAACTTTCAGGCAGCTTGGCGAAATTGTAGCCGGAGGATGGGCCTTCAAACTTGGCGATGAGCCGCGCGAGCAGGGCATGGAGAGCCTTGGGATCGTCGACGGGCTTAAGGCGGCCGGTGGCGTGTACTACCGCGAAATTCCAGGTCGGCACGGATTCGGGCTTGGTGTACCAGGTCGGCGAAATGTAACTGTGCGGGCCGCGGAATACGATGACCGCTGGCTGGCGGCCATCGAAACACTGGCTCTGCGGGTTCTGGCGGGAAATGTGCCCGAAGACGGTGCCGTAAGTCGCGGTGGTGCGGTCGAGGAAGGTGGGGATGTGCGTGATACGAATGCCGGGGTTGGCCGTGACGAGATCGGCGAAGGCGAACTCATCCATGAAATCCTGCAGCAGCTTGCGATCGTCAACGAGCTGGGGTTTCGGAATGTAAAGCGAACCGGGCGAGGGCTCTTGCGCGTGGAGGTCAATTCCAGCGGCGGCCAGGGCGAGCAGCAGGTTACGTCGGTTCATCGGTAGGGCTCCCTCAATGTTGGCTTTACAATGGCTTTTGACATCATGCCACGAATTCCGGATGCAGTGCGCGCACTGCTGGCCAACCTGATCGATTATGCGGGGCTTTATCCGCCCGCGGGACTCCCGCTGCCGGCGGTACTGGAGAATTACGAAGCCTATCTGGCTTCGCCGGAAAGCTGGATGCTCAACCGGCTGGTATTGCCGGCGGCGAAGTTGGCGGAAGCGAATCTGGGAGACAACTGGCGGGTGACATTGTTGGTGGATGGCGAGCCGGGTCCGCTGCCAGCCCAAGTGGAAACGCTGGAGACCAGGCTGCCGCAGCGGCTCTCGCTGCCGACATATTGCGAAGCGCCTTTGGAAGAGATTCCGGCCGGTTCGTTTGCCAAAGTGCGAACGGGGGGCCTGACGCCTGACGCGATCCCGTCCGCGGAAGATTTGGCCGATTTCCTGAGCGCCGCAGCGTCACGCCGCGTGGCATTCAAGGCAACCGCCGGGCTGCACCATCCGATACGCTCCTGGCGTCCGCTGACGTATGCCGCCGACAGCCCATGCGCCACCATGCATGGATTTGTAAACGTGTTTGCGGGGGCGGCATTCGCGTGGCATGGCGCGGAGCGGGCTGCGCTGCTCGATATTCTGAACGAGACCGACGTAGGAGCTTTTCAGTTTATGGCCGGCGATTTGCGATGGCGCGGACTGGGCATCACGACGGCCCAGATCGCGTCCGCACGCAGCGATTTCGCACACAGCTTCGGTTCGTGCTCATTCGCGGAGCCCGTGGCGGATTTGCGGGCACTGGGTTGGCTGGGCGGGGGGCGGGCATAGATACCCGCCACTGGAGTTTTGACTTTCAGCCCGCCCTACAAAACCGAAATACCGGATCATTGTTCATCAATATTCATCATTATTTGTCGTTGGGGGCGCCTGGCGGGGGACGGAGG
>JBEKIM010000483.1:0-5185 GCA_050011755.1 Bryobacteraceae bacterium
TCCCCCTGAGTGGGCTAGTGTACCAGAGATTACATGGCTAAAGGGCGCGGGAAGTGTATCTATCAGTACTAGTAGGCCTGGACCTGGTTCCGTGGCGCACTCCAGAAGGGTGATGGGCCGGTTTTGATCCGGCGGGAGGTATGCCCCGAAATCGGCGCCGGCCTTCCTGGCCGCATCGCCGGCACCTTCCGGCAGCACCGGCGACGGTCCGGCACTCGTACCCCAGAATTGGCCGCGATGGATGGCGCTGGCCGTTTCGGCGTCGACTCCCGCCACCTGGAGGGCAAACTCGCTCCATACATCCAGGCTCTTCGAATTGCCTGGGACCGCGCCGTCCGCGGGTTTCCAGGCGGCCAACCGCGCCAGGAGATCCGCACAGTTCTCGGTATACTCATGCAAGATCCAGAACCGGTTCGACCCCATCAGATATATACCCAACCGGTCTTCCGGCCGGACTTGCCGTAGAAACCGGATCACCTGCGCGCGCGCGTACACCAGGTCCTGCCACGTCATCCGACGGCTATCCCAGGTATTCCCGCATCGATAACCAGGATCGTGGGTGCGTTGGGAGCGCCATGTTCCGCGGCGGTACGGTTCGAGAACCAATCGGCGGACGGCGCATGGGGAGCAATCGGGGCAGGGGAGGCCGGGGGCTGTGCCGCCGAAGGCCGATAGTCTTCCCGTTTGAAAACCCGTATTGCCTGTTTCTTGCCCTGGTCGTAAATCTCGAAATCGCCGGCCTGCAGATCGGTCACGGGGCTGCCGTGGCCGTCTTTCATCACCACGCTGACCTCGACCAGTTGCGTGTTCACGCGCAATGCGGCCGTTGGCTCGGGCGCCTGGGCGAGGATGCCAACCACAGGACACAGGGTCAGAGCCAGAGCAGTTCGGATCGCCGTTTCAAAGGCCATGGACGCGTTCTCCCAATTTGCCGGACGCGTTCCTTATGGACTTGAGTACACCGGAATCTTTCGGTTTTTTCAAACCCCTTCGGGCAGGTATCCGGCGGCCAGGAGCTGCCGGCGCCGTTCTTCTTCCGCCCAGAACCAGTCTTCGTCCTGGCGGCCTTCGGGCGATCCGCGCATTTCCCAGTGCCAATTGGCCAGGCGCGCGAGTTCTTCGCGATCCACCAGATCCTCGGTGACCGGGGCTTCCAACTCATATTGCATTGCGGCGGGCATCTATTGTTCTCCTTCCAGGATTATGACCTAGGCGTACAAAGGAATCAAGGGTCTCTTGATCCTATTCGCCCCGCGCCCTGCTATCCTGAATAGCGGCGGCCCTGACTATGGCGGAAGAGGTGCAGCCGGTGCAGTTGAAGCCGGAGACATTACAGGCCTTCGAGACTTACATCCGGGAGGCCGAAGCCGCCATGGAACAGACTTTGAAGGGCCCCCTATTCCTTTGGTCGGACGGCGAGCCCAAACGCGCCAAACAAGTGCGCCAGGGGAAGATCGTCGCGGAACTCTGGCGGGGCAAGGGTCCCGATAAAGTCCCGGCCGGTTTGATCCACGACTGGATCGGGGCGGTCTTCATGCCGGGCGCCACCGTGGCGCGCACGCTGGCCTGTATCCAGGATTACGACAACCACAAGAAGCTGTACCGGCCCGAGGTGATCGAATCTAAATTGATCGCCCGGCACGGCGACGATTTTCAGATCTACCTGCGCGTGCTCAAAAAGAAGATCGTCACGGTGGTGCTCGACACCGATCATAACGTGCATTATTTTCATGCCGGCGGTGCTCGCTGGGGCTGCCGCTCTTACACCACCCGGACCGCCGAAGTGGATGACGCCGGCAAGCCCGCAGAAAAGATCCAGCCGCCCGACGCCGGGTACGGCTTCTTGTGGCGCCTGAATTCGTATTGGCGCTTTGAAGAACGCGATGGCGGCGTGTCCGCCGAGTGCCGCGCGATTTCCCTCACCCGCGATATTCCGTCGGTGTTGAAGTGGATCATCGAGCCGATGGTGCGCAGTCTGCCTAAAGATACGTTGATTCATACCCTGAAAGCCACGCGCGAAGCCGTGGCGCGTGCCGTTGCATAAAAACCGCTTGCTGACGCGCGCGGTTCAGAAGTGCAGCGGCTTACCGAGCCGCGACCGTTTACCGAGCCGCGACCGTAAGGGAGCCGTCCCGACGGGCCTTTTCCGCAGCCTGCTAGGCGATCGGGGACGCGGGCGGAAGTCCACCCCATCGCCGCCACACCACAAAGGCCGCCATCCCGCTGGCCAGCACGCCCAGCCCGCAGAGCACGAACGTCCATCCGGACGTGGCGAACACGTACACCCAGCCGGCCAACGCCAGCACACTGGGCAGCGGATACAGCCACATCCGGAACGGCCGCCGCACGTCCGGCCGCGATTTGCGCAGTACCTCCACGGCCGCAATCTGCGCGATGAACTGTATCAGGATTCGGGCCGTCAGTATCGCGGAAACCACCCAATCGAGGCTGAGCATTCCTCCCGCAATCGCCAGCCCGCCGATCACCACCAGGGACACATAAGGGAAATCGCCGGTCGGGTGCAGGCGCGCGAAAGGTTTCCAGAAATATCCGTCGAGCGCGGCGGCGTACGGTACGCGGCTGTAGGCCAGCAACAGCCCGAACACGGAGGCGATTGCCGACCACAGGATCAGCACGGTGACCGCGCTGCCGGCCCAGGGGCCGTAGAGTGTCTCCATGAAGCGGGCGGCCACAAACTTGGACTCCGCCGCCTCGCGCCACGGCACTACCGCCATGATGGCCAGCGTCATCAGGGCGTACATCGCGCCCACCAGCAATACGGAGATTACGATGGAGTGCGGCATGGTGCGCTCCGGCCGCCGTACCTCTCCGCCTACAAAGCAGATCCCGTAGTAGCCCAGCAAATTGTACATCGCGATCAGGGTCGCGCCGCCCAATCCGGCCATGAAGGCCGGCGTAATCGTAAACGCGTGCGGCGGGAAGTCGAAGGCCCGCCGGGCATTGAAGTGCGTAAAGCCCGCGATCACGATCCACGCCACCGTGGCCAGCATGCCAATCCACAACACCACCGTCATGCGGCCCACCGATTGAATGCCGCGGTAGAGCAGCGCGATCACCAGCACTCCCACCAGCAATACCGCCAGGCGCGTCTCCCACGCGGTGATGCCGCTGTGGAAGTACCCCAGATACTGCGCGAATCCGATGTAGCCCGAAGCGATCTCCAGCGGCCCGCTGAAGATGAACTGCCAGATGAACAGAAATGGCAGCAGGGTGCCCAGGCGCGTGCGGCGGAAAGCCTCGCGCAGGTATAAATAGCTGCCGCCTTCGCCGGGCATGGCCGCCGCCAGTTCGGCCCATACCAGCCCGTCGCACAGCGCCAGCACCGTACCCACGGCCCATCCCAGCATGCATTGCGGTCCGCCCATGGCGCCGATCAACAGCGGGATGGTCACGAAAGGGCCTACTCCGACCATGTTGCTCATGTTCAGCGCGGTCGCTTCGAGCAGCCCCAAGCCGCGCTTCAATCCGTGCTGTTCGGCCATCGTTCGATCCTACCAGCGCGGTGTGGGTCCGTGCGTGATGTTGTACAATTCCCGAGGAGGCATTCATGTTTACACCGGATCAGGCCAAAGGCCTGTCGATGGTTTTCCTGCAGAGTCTGGGCAACGAAGTTCCCACCACGCGCCGCGTGCTGGCCGCCGTCCCGGAGGCGCAGCTCGATTTCAAACTGGGCGAGAAAGGACGGACCACCCGCGAGCTGATGTGGCACATCGTGCAAAGCGAGAAATGGTTCGGCGAATCGATCGCCGCCGGCAGTTTCGAGGGAGACGCCGCGGAGGGGCCCGCGCCTGCCACCGCAGCCGGGATCCTGGCGCATTACGACCAGCACGTGCCCCCGATTTCAGGCAAGATTGCCGCGGTTTCAGGCGAGCAACTCGCTGGACCGGTTAGTTTCTTCAACGTCTTCAACCTGCCGCTGGTGCTTTACATGGATTTTTGGATCAAGCACACGGTGCACCACCGCGGCCAGCTCAGCATGCATCTGCGGGCGATGAACGCACACGTCCCCGATATCTACGGGGGCAGTGCCGACGAGCCGTTTCAAATGCCCGCCCCCGCTTAGCCGGGGGCTGCTCGTGGCGAGCGGCAGCGCCTTCATCGTGTGCCCGCTTCCAGGCCCATGCGAAAGAACGAAGCCGCTCTAGTTCCGTGAACCTGGCGCCGCCAAGGATTTTGGCGGATATCCAACGCGTCGGATTGCTGGATAATGGGTTTGCACCAAAGTGCAGGAAGGGGACTCTTATGTCTTCAAGTACCGGCGAGAAACAGGAACGAAAGCTTTTTGACTATCTGCGTTTCCAGCGGCACTGCGTTCAAGTGATCGAAGGAGACCAGCAGGTTCGCGGTTTCTTGGGAATCAAGGGAATGCCGAAGTGTGCCGACGCCCTCGGACTCCATCAACCGGCAAACGCTCCCGGAGCCCGGCGCATCACTGTAGCCGAATCCAAAGGAACAGACATGAACTCGGCGCTGGAACAACTCGGCAATGCAGCGGCAGGCGTCTTCGAGAAGTTCGGCCGGGAAGCTAACGTCGATCTCGTGGTAATGGTGCGGGCACTTCAGGAACGGCCCAGTGGAGCCCTCTCGCCAGGACACGGCTATCGTGTTGACCCCCTAAAAACCGGGCGTAATAAGTTCACTCTCCAGGAGTCGATGGGAGGACTTCCCCAGGTGGCACGTCCCCGAGTCACCTACCAGGAGTGGGCCAAATGGTCTAGCCGGGTGGCCGCCCTCCATATCGTGGTGCTGTCTCTCAGCGGCCCTGATTTCTAAACTCGGGGGCGGGTTTGCCGGCTCAGGCGTGGCTGGATAGGCGGTGGAACGATCCCGGCTCTACATTCAAGTGTCGCGGTGGTATTCTTCTCTTTGTGAATTCTGTCCGTTTCACCGCGCTCCTGCTTGGGTTCGGTATGGCCATGCGTGCGCAGCCGGCCCAATCAATCAAGGCGCCGGTGGAATTGCTTGCATCTCGCGCCGGGGCGTATATTAACTGAATACTGGAGCAGAGATAACAACGGTGAACACTGCCCGCGGCATGCTTGCGGTCTCGGCCGCTTTTACGCGAGATGGCACGGCGTTGCTTGCCAGCACAAATGCCGGAGAGATCCTTGTTTGGCGGCCATAGCCTTGTTCGTGCCGGGCATAAACCACGGGCTTGGCTGGA
>JBEKIM010000484.1:0-5183 GCA_050011755.1 Bryobacteraceae bacterium
GCGGCAAGAAGATGAGGGTCACCTCGATCACCAAATCGAACGCACAAGGTTACGGCATGGCGCTGTGGGACCGCGCATTCCACGATGTGGCGCTCGAATTCCCGGGCATCGAGACGGAGTCGCTGCTGGTGGATGCGGCCGCCATGAATTTCATCCGGCGGCCGGAGAGTTTCGACGTAGTGGTGGCTTCCAACCTGTTCGGCGACATCCTGAGCGATATCTCCGCCATCATCGTCGGCAGCATGGGCCTGGCTGCCAGCGCCAACCTGGACCCGTCGCGGCGGTTTCCGTCGATGTTCGAACCGGTACACGGCTCGGCGCCGGACATTGCGGGCAGAGGCGTAGTGAATCCGCTGGCCGCCATCCTGAGCGCTTCCATGATGCTCGAACATCTGGAGCAGCCGGCGGCGGCGCGCGAAGTCGAGCGGGCCGTGGGCGCGGTTCTGGCCGAAGGCAAGGTGCGCACGCCCGATCTGGGCGGCGCAAACAGCACACAGGAGGTGACCGATGCGGTTCTGGAGAAGATGGCTTAGTATAGGCATGGTGGCTACGGCAACTCTTATGGCGCAAACCAAATGGCATCATCGTTATGCCGAAGTGAACGGCGTCAAGCTGCATTACGTGGAACAGGGCAAGGGCGAACTGATCCTGTTTCTGCACGGTTTCCCGGAATTCTGGTACGAGTGGAAGGATTTGCTTCCGGAATTCGCGAAGGACCACCACGCGGTGGCGCCCGACATGCGGGGCTACAATCTCTCGGATAAGCCCGCAGCCGTCGAGAGCTATCGTGTCCCGGTCATCGTGGAGGACGTGCGCGCTTTGGCCGTGAAGCTGAAGGCGCGCAAGTTCATCCTGGTGGGACACGATTGGGGCGGCGTGATTGCCTGGGCCTTCGCGGCGGCGCACCCTGAGATGCTGGACAAGCTGATCATCGTGAACGCGCCGCATCCCACCGTGTTCGCGCGCGAGCTGTCCGGGAACCCCGCACAGCAGAAGGCCAGTTCATACTTTAATTTGTTCACTTCTCCGCAGGCCGAAAAGTTTCTTAGCCAGAACGATTTTGCGATGCTGCAGGGGCTGATGAAACCGTGGGCCTCGCCGGCGGATCTCAGGGAATACGTAGCCAACTGGGGGCGCGGGCTGACCGGCGGCCTGAATTATTATCGCGCCTCGCGGCTGCACTCGCCCGTGGATGGTGCGCCCGGCGCGACAGATAACACGCTGCCGGCCATGAAACCGATCGAGACTCCTACCCTGGTGATTTGGGGCGAGAAAGATACCGCGCTGCTCACCGGCAACCTCAACGGCCTCGACGAGTACGTGAAGAGCCTCACGGTGCGGCGCATTCCGGACGGTACGCACTGGGTGATCCACGAGAAGACGGCCGAAGTCATTCAGGATATGCGCCAGTTTCTGAGTCAGTAGGTATTGCCGTGGCGCGCGCTTCAGCGGGCCGCGGCGAACTTCAGTTCGCCGACTTGGCCCTGTCGCGTCTCAAAGTTCTACGAATAACTTGCGCTCCCCCGCCATGTATTCGGACACAATCCGATTAGCGATGCGAAGTTTGTCCCGCACCGGGATCGCCAGCCGGTGCTGCAACATCATGCAAACGCTCAACACGTCGCCCGTACCCGTGGTGTTCACCTGCGCCGCGGGCGCATAGGCAGGTTCCACCACCAGTTCCTGTCCGTCGTAGTATCCGGCGCCGGCCGAGCCCATGTGGACGACAGCCTCCTGCGCGCCCCAATCCACAATGCGACGCAAGCTGACTTCGAGTTCACCGCTACCTGCAAATTCGTTCAACTCCCGCACATTGCCGTGCACCAGGTCGACCCATGGCAACGCGTCACGTGCCGCCTTCTTGCGGCGGTCCACTGCCTCCCGGGGCGACACGCCCCATTGTGGATCCCAATTCAGATCGAGCGAAACGGCTACACCGGCCGCGCGCGCCACGCGGAATAGACGCCGATTGCCGCCGTAGAGCATGGCATCCGAGAACCATACATCCGTGCGCGATAAGTGGTCGTATCCTGCCAGCACTGAAAGGTCGAGATCGTCGAACGCCAGAGACTCATTGTTCGGCAAACAGCTCACGAAATGCCGGTGCCCCGTTTTGTAGACCAGATTGATCGAGGTACCTGTCGGCGTTGCGGGGTCGTGCTTCAGACGCGGCTCGACACCCTGTTGCCGTAACACGTCCTCCAATCGTTGGCCGAGCGCATCGGCACCCACTTTGCCCAAAAAGGCAACCCGCGCGCCCAGGGCGGCCGCGGCGCAAGCCGTATTGGCTCCGCCGCCACCCGTGGTTTCACGAATGAAGGGTACGGAGGTCTCACCATCCTGAAAGAGATAATCGCCTGGAGCTACGGGCGCGATCCTGAGGTCGCGGTTCAGGTTGCCGGCCACACATATGCTGGCGGCCACGAACGGCCCTGGATGGGTCATCCACACCAGCATAATCCTCAAATTGCGGCTTGCGGCCCGGCCTTTTGATATCCGTAGTACGATTCGTCGTCCTGGATCGCATGCCGGAACATGCCGAGAACCGTCGCCGTCGCCTTCATGGCATAATGCACAGGCAGCCAGATATCCGGCATAACGGCGCGGTACTCCAGTTCGAAACTCGTACCCGGCTCAACCCGCGCGAGCAGGCCGACGATCTGCACCGGGCGTATGACTACGGCCGTGACCTTCATCCACTGGTATGTCTGGGCGTCTATCCAGAGTTCCCCTTGCATTCCCCGCAGAACCCGGCTGTCCCGGTTCGGGGGATTGTATCCCGGCCGCGGATTAGCCTGCAGCAAATACGCCGGACGTCCATCCAAGGTCCGCTGGCCGACGAGCCGGAAATCGAAAGCCTCCGTCAGTTGTTCGATCAGTAGGTGCTCCGCGTGCCGCTCCCGGCGATAACTTGCAACTCTTGCTTCCCGCCTTCCGGGCGATTCACGCTGCCGCCCGGCCATCGCCGCTTCCATTTTGCGCTGTTCCTGCGCCTGGCGGCCGGAGAGCAAGGGCTTTCTATCAATAGCGACAAGCCTCCGATAGGGCGTGCCCAGGATCATCGATACCTGGTAAGTTCTGGTACCCTTGCCGGTTTGGTCGCGCTCCATGTAGTCGTATTGCGGCGCTGCTTGCCAGTCCCTCTGGTTCGCCTGCACGGATCGCTGGATGATCACGTTCTCGCTTGGCGGCGAACTGGCCGGCCAGAGCGGCGCGGCGCCGAGTAACAGGATTGCGGCACACCACCTCATCCGCTTTGTTAGACGCGCGCCGCATCCGCGCCGCGTCAGCCCTGTGTATCGCGACGCACGCGGGCGGCGCGGGCTATGGTGCGGTAAACTGCGCCGAGACCATGGCTCCCGGATCGGTCTGAATCGCCAGAATCTGCTTGCCCTTATCGACTAAGATGCCACGCAAGGCAATGGAAGCAGGCGCGCCGTCTCCGGGGGGCGCGAGCGCCAAACTCATATCCACGCCGCAGTCCGGCTCGATACTAATTACAACATCCGCGCTATAAGGCGTTTTGTCTTCCACCTTCAATTGAAAATGATGGTTGCTGTCTTCTTCCATGGCACCCTTGAGTGCGATTTTGCTCACAGCACCTCCCTGCCCGCCGGCTTCGGTCATGGGAACGAACGTGCCCTCTATCGTGAAAGCGTACTTGCTTTGCAAATCCGTGAGTTTGCATTCCTGCGCCGCCGTTCGCAAAAGGAGACCCTGACGCATGCCTCCTGGATCGGTCTGCCGGAAGCGCACTCGCAGCCCGTCCGGGCTCGCTGCACCGCTAAAGTGCTGGTAAGCTCCGGAATCGTCCTGCAGGCTCCACGTCACACTGCAATCCGTATGGGCTTCGTAAGTCCCGGTGACGGGGTTTCCCAAAAGCAGCCCGGCGAATTTGACCGATGAGGCGCCACTTACTCCGCCTTCGCCATCGAAGACCAGGCGGCCCAGGCTTTCGGCCGGCTTAGCCGATCCGGAGATGGTGGTCTCGCCGTTGAGTTGAAACCCGTACGCTCCTTGTAGATCCGCCGGATTACACACGTCCGCGGCGCGCGCGCAGAGCGACACCCCGGACATCAACGCCAGCAATAGACCCAGCCGCATGACCACCCCGTACCCATTATCTGTCCGTCCGCGGCCGTACGATGTGAACTACGACACCAAATCGCGCTCGCCCTTACTTCTCCGACTTCATCAAGGGTTGTAGCATCGGCCCGATCTTGTCCGCGTTCTTCTCAAGGAATGCGGCGTTTTCCGGTGAAATCGACGGCGGATACTTCTGGATCTGGCCCGCTTTCTTCATGCCGACCAGCATGACTCCGCTAAAGAGAACGGCGCTCATCACCATCAGTTCGCGCGGCGCTAAACCCGCCCCTTTTACGATGGCCACCGCGCCGGGGCAATTGTTGAATTTCTTTTCAAAGGCATCCAGCGACGGCGCGCTGCTGAGCTCGTTGTCCTTCATGCACCGGGTTGCTTTTGAGTCTGCCTGTATGGCGGTGGCTGCCGTCACATATTTCTGAACCTTTTCCATGGTCAGCCGGTAGTCCCGCGTTTCTTTGTCGTCGGCCGGCGTTCCGGCGCGCAGTGGGGTAACGGCCATCGAGAGGGTGGCGAGCAACGTGGGGAGTGCGATGGAGCGTACGGCGGTGTTGAGAGTGAACATGAGGGCCTTCCTCCGATGGCCTTGCGCGATTATATCATGTACTATTTCTCACATCCGGCGAGCTTCGGCGTGTGTCTTCCCGGGTCCGGTATAATTACAATTCTTCGCTTCCGATGCTCTCGCAGACCAAAATCATGCGTTCGTTTCTTATGCTTCCATCAGCCCTGGTGCTGGCGTCCGGGCTTGCGGCCCAAACTGTTCCGGCCGCGCTTTTCGACGGGCTTTCCTGGCGGATGATCGGACCCTTCCGCGGCGGACGTGCTGAATCGGCGACCGGCGTCCCCGGCGATCCCAACACTTTCTATTTTGGCGCGGTGGGCGGCGGCATTTGGAAGACAACGGATGGGGGGACGGTTTGGAACCCGATCTTCGATGGCCAGCATATTGCCTCGATCGGGGCTATCGAAGTTGCGCCTTCCAACCCCAACATCGTGTACGCCGGCACAGGGGAGACCGATCTGCGATCGGACATCTCGTTCGGGGATGGCATGTACAAATCCGTGGACGCCGGCAAGAC
>JBEKIM010000485.1:0-5168 GCA_050011755.1 Bryobacteraceae bacterium
GGAGGCTGCCCCGGTCGGCTCCGCGCGCCGATACGGGCCGTCTCTTGAAGGGTCGAAGGAGCTTCTGTCCGTGGCGGCATGCGAGTACATTAGAGCTATGGGTACCGCGGATTTCGATGCGTTCGTCAGACGGGAGCAGGCTGCGGCCGCCGGGAGTAAGCTCAATTGGGCAAAAGACCGGGACGAGTGGTTGGAATACTTGGACAACCTGTACGAAACCACTGAATCGTTTCTCTCTGAATACATCAAGAGGGGCGACATCACAATTGATTATCGCGAGATCGACCTGAACGAAGAAAACATCGGCGCATATAAGGCGCGCCAGATGATCTTGAGGGTTGGCAGGCAAGAAATCAGAATGACCCCGGTCGGCACTTTGCTCTTCGGCATGAAGGGCCGCGTGGACGTCGTGGGAAGAGCGGGACGAACACGCCTGGCTTTAGTCGACAGCAAGTCCTCAGCCCCGAAGGTGAAGGTGACTATCAGCATCGCCGGGACATCCGGGCCTCCGGCTCCAAAGCCCGCTCCGCAGGAAATTCATTGGGCATGGAAGATCGCTACGAGCCCTCCCACGGTCCGATACATCGAGCTCACGCGGGAATCGCTTCTTCAGGCTCTAATGGAAGTTGCGAATGGCTAAGCGGGTCAGCTTTTCCGATGAACGTTTGGAGCCTACGGAAATCGCAACGCATCAGCGGGACGTAGAATCTTCGCTAACTTTGTATTTCAGCGCCGCCGCGCCGGCGTTCGCATCGCGCTTCGACGGATATGCGGCGGATGAAGTAAGTGACGAATTGGGTAATCGACTCAATGAATCGGACCTAATTTCGTCCTTGACGGTTTTGGCCGCTGTGGAGGCGGCCTTCCGCATCGATTATTTGCAGCGCTGCTACAAGAAGAAAAAGGACCGGCTTTCGCGCGCTCTGCGTACGATTTACCAAGAGAAGCGGCAGCACGCTTCGCTTGAAGACGACATCTTCGAGGCCTGGGTCGTAAACGCCTCTGGAACCGGCTCAATCATTGGTGAACTCCGCGGTGCGTTTAAGTTCCGGCACTGGCTGGCGCATGGACGCTATTGGAAACCAAAGTTGGGGCGACGCTACAATTTTGACGACGTCTACGTTCTCGCCGATCAGACCTTAAATAGCTTTCCTTTCGATGGCGGACAATAAGACACGTTCCCGTGCTCAAAAATCGAAGTGGGCACTGAACCAACACGGATTGCGGCCGATGCGGATCCACCCATGGGGCCCCGCTAGCGCCTGCCATCGCGCAGCAGCTTCACGATCTCGCCGTGCCCCATCTTCGTCGCCCAAGCCAGCGGCGTCGCCCAAGCTTCCGTTTCCGGCTCATCGACGGACGCGCCGCGGGCGAGCAGCAACTCCACCAGTTCCGTCCGCCCCCAGCGGCACGCCCACCCGAGCGGGGTGGACCGCAGCAGTTCGTCGCGCACGCCGAGCCTGGCACCGTGGTGGAGCAGCATCTCCGCGAAGCGCACCCGTTGTGCTTCGGTGGGGTTAGCGCGCGCGGCCACATAATGCAGCGCCGTCTCCCCGCGGCGGGCCACGTTCGGGTCGATCCCGCGGTTCAGCAGGATGGCCATGCACGCGTAGAAGTCCGCGTCGCCGGCGCGATCGCCCATGCTGCGGATGGGCTGGATCAGAATCCAGTGCCAGCGCGGATCGTCCGCGGCCCAGGCCAGCCGCGGCAGGGCCAGCTCGACGATGGCCGGACATCCATTGCAGGCGGCCGACCACGCCAGCTCGCGCGCCAGGTCTTCGGTATCGTCCGCCTGCAGCATGCGGCCGCCCTCCGCGGTGTCGCCCACCAGCGTGATCGTCCAGGGCTGCGGCTTCGCGCCGCGCGACAGCAGCAACCGTTTCATGGCCCCGTCGCGGCGGCGGTACGCGTGATCGATGGGCCAGCCGGATGCGTATACATTGGCATTCGGGTCCGCGCCGCGGTCGAGCAGCAACTCCGCGATATCGCACCGCCCGGCCAGCGAGGCTTGCCATAGCGGATTGCCCCAACTCAAGGTAGGCTCCTCCAATTCGTCCAGCATGTTGCGCTCGTCCACATCGGCGCCCAGATCCAGCAGCAGCGTGACGATATCGAGGCGCCCGTGCTTCACCGCCAAGGTCAGCAGCCCTCCCGTCTGCCAGCGGATCTCGCGCAGCACACCGGGGTCGGCCCCTACCAGCTCGCGGATACGCTCCCGGTCCGCCAGCGCCACGGCCGCCCGGATGGTCAGCTCCGCGCCGTGCGCCATCAGCAGCCGTGCGACGGCCGGAAACCTCTCCGCGGAATCGTCGCGCGGACCGGCCGCCAGCGCCGCCCGATCGATCGGGGTCAGGCCTTTCAAATCCGGCTTGCGAGGATTGGCCCGCTTGTTCAGCAGCCACGCTACCATTTCGAGATTGCCCGCTTCCGCGGCGGCGTGTAGCGGCGTGGCGCCATCGCGATCGCAGGCGCGGATCAGCGATTCGTCCGCCTCCAGCATGCGGATGGCTTCGCCGTTATCGCTTTCGTGGATCGCGCGGACGATCTGGTCCTGTACCGGCGAAACCGTGACGTTCGGGCAACTCATGGCTTCGCGGCGATGCTGCTCCTCGGCCTCGATGGCGGCGACGATATCCGCATAGCCGCGGTCCCGCGCCAGCGCGAAGGCGGTGGTGGCATCGCGATGCGGGAAAATGCCCTTGCGCGCGTCGGCGCCGGCAGCCATCAACAGCCGGACCATGGCGGCGTCGCGGCGCAGCACGGCGTAATGCAGGGCCTGGTGCTCGTCGTCGCCGGCCATGTCCATGGCGGCCAGTTCCGGCCGCGCATGCAGCAGCGCGCGCGCCTGCGCCAGGTCGCCGGCGGTTACAGCATCCGCCAGCCGCGCGACGTTCGCGCCATCCACATAGGCTTTTAGCCGGGCCCAACTCTCGAAGCCGTAAGCCCGCGCCAGCACGCGCTGCGCGTCATGCAGGGCGAACTTCAGCGGATCGGGATGCCGTTCCCATCGCTCCACTTCCGCGGCGGCGGACGGGGCCCCGGCGCGATATTGAACCAAAAGGTCCTTGGCCTGTTTTCGCAACTGCTCCAGATTGGGCTGCGGCGGCAGACGGCGCAAGGGATGAGGATTTCCGGCGGCGGGCATGACGATTCTCCTTTTTAGTCGCTGCCCGGCGTCCGCGTGACGGGCCAAAAGAAGATTCGTCGTGAAGCGAGCGATAGTGACGGTGGGCTCAGCCCTTCCCGCGGACACGGCGGCGCCCGATGCGCACAGTCCGCATCATAGCATGTGGGGCAGGCGTCTACGCCTGCAGCGGGTCTCCAGACCCGCTTCTTGTATAGGACCCTGGCATCTGATACATTGCGGTGTGACGATGGGCATCCCTAAGATCTTCCCGGTCCTCGCCTTGCTCCTGGCCGCCGCCATGACACTGCCCGCTTCCACCGTGCTGCTGTCACCTGGCGAAATCTACCAACTCACCTTCACTACGAATCCCCTCGTCGCACCCTGCCCGATCGGCCCTTGCGATACCCTCTTCATGTCACCCGGCTACGTAGGTGCGCCCGTTGGAGTCACCATTCAAGCCCAGTTGTTCGATGGCTCAACGCTGCTGGGAACCGATTTGCCCGGCGTCTGCTGCGCCATGGCTTTTGTAGCCTCGGGAAGCTTGTTCAACGACCTTAACGCGCCGGTAGTAGACTTCACGTCCATCCAAAACGGCGCCATTCAGGGGATTATCGATATCTCCGTGACGGGCGCCCCGCTGTACGACTTTTCGTTCAGCGGGACCGGGTTGGCGCTGGGCCACGCGACGGGCACCGGCACCTTGAGTATCGACTCGCAATCGTTGACGCTCACCAGCGCCGGCCTTCTAACGCCTGAGCCCGATTCTTCCTCGCTCGCCGCGTTGGGCTTCGGCGCGTTGGCGCTGGCACTGGCGATTCGGCGGACCGTCTACCGGCGGAATCCGGCGTCACGCTGAAGCCGGCCGCGCGAAAATCACTTTTTCTCCATCCAGCTCATCCAGTATTCCTTCCACTCCACGCTTTCTCCCGCCGGCAGCACGTCGATCGGATTCAGCCCGTCGAGCATGACTGCACTTTCGTCGGTGAACGCCTTCTTTCCCTGGTTGGCCAGCGCCTTGGGATGCGGCCCGTGGTGGATACCGCGCGGATGCAGCGTCGCCATGCCGGCCTTGATGTTGTCGCGGCTGAAAAAATCGCCGTCGTGATAGAAAATGAACTCGTCGTAGTCCGTATTGCGATGGAAGAAG
Source organism: Bryobacteraceae bacterium (assembly GCA_050011755.1). Lineage (GTDB taxonomy): Bacteria > Acidobacteriota > Terriglobia > Bryobacterales > Bryobacteraceae > Bog-159. Next base: position 4,275 of record JBEKIM010000485.1, read on the forward strand.
GGCACCTTCAGGGCATCCGCGTCCTGCTCCAGCGGCCGGGGCAGAAAGCTGCAGATTACCGCGCCGCCGGTCACGAAGGTGGTATGGGCGCTGGGGGGCAGATGCGCGCGGTGACTCATGATCGGGCGGATGTCGCGCATGTTGATCTTCCACACGGCCAGGTCGCCCTTCCAGCCCACCACGTCCATGGGATTGAACGGATAGAAGACCTTGGAAATCTCGTCGTCCACCTTGATGCGCACTTCCCACTCGCGGTCATCGTCCAGGATCGGGGCGGGATCGGGGGTGACGATGGTGGCCGGATCGTACAAGGCGTGCTGACCCAGCAGTCCTTTGTCGGGCTGATCGAATTCGCCGCGGGATTGCACGATCAGAAAGAAGTTATCGGAGCTGTCCGGAACGATACGGTAAGTGACGGCGCGCGGCACCACGATGTAATCGCCGCGCTCGAACCGCATAGGGCCGAAATCCGTTTCGATGGTCCCTTCGCCGCGATGCACGAAGATCAGTTCGTCGCCATCCGCGTTGCGGTAATAGAAGGGCATGGGCGCCGCGCGGCGCGAGACGTAGAGCTTCACGTCGCGATTCCCCAGGAACGCTACCGGCAAGCCTTGCGGATCGCTCAAATCGGGCGGTTCCAGAAGGTTCAGGTCGAAGCAGTGGGGCCGCAGTTTGCCCTCGAAGCGCACCCATCCCGTGGGCGGGTGCGTATGGTACAGATGCGCGCTCTTGCCGTAGAAGCCTTTGCGGCCGTGCTCTTCCTCGAAGGTCCCTTCCGGCAGCCCGACGTGGGCTTGCGAGGCAACTTTGCCTTTTTTTAGCGGATACATGCACCCCCCCTGCTCCCAGCATAGCTGGAGTGGGGCGGGCCGTGGCGCACGCTTGAGCGTGCCG
>JBEKIM010000486.1:0-5163 GCA_050011755.1 Bryobacteraceae bacterium
GAATCAAGACGACCGGTACTGGGACCTTGTCTTTATTGGCTTTCAGCAGCCATTGGACCTGGGAGCATCTCATAGAGCGGCTTGGTGCTGCTCTCCCAGCAGTCAAGATCCTACACCCCTGGGCTTAACGAGCGGTTTGCGGCCACTCATCCAAGGTAAGAACAGTGTGCGTTAGGAGCGCCAGCACGGGTCTGTGCGGGGGGGGCAGTGGGCAACCGCTGTCCCTACCGCGACCCGGCGGGGCTTTCCAGTCCCGCTCCGGCGAACTAAAGCTCGCCGCTGCACCCTGAAAGCGTGCGCCACGGCTCACTTGGGCGACGGCGTGCGCACGAAGCCGTGCTCCGCATTATTCGTATCCACGTACGTGCCGGTGGTTACTCCGGTTGCGTTGATGCCGTCGGCCTGTGTTCCCTGGCCTGCGCCGGTAGCCGCTCCGGGGCCATCGAACGAAGACGTCTCGCCCGTGGCGGAACGTACGAAACCGTGATTCACGTTTGTCTCGTCGATGTAATAACCCGCAATAGCCCCGGCTTTTTCAATGCCCGCGGGGAACGTGCCTTGCCCGGTTGCGCCGCCCGCCGCCGCCACATCGAATTTTGAGATCTTTCCGCCGGCAGCGCGGGTGTACCCATGATTCACGCCGTTTACGTCGGTGTACCATCCCGTTACGGCGCCCGCGCCGTTGATGCCCGAGGCGTAGGTTGCCGTGGAGCCGGAAGGGTCGAAGGACGTAATCGTGCCGTCGGCGGTGCGCACGAATCCGTGCCGCACATGTTGCGCATCGGCATAAGATCCCGCGATAATCCCCGCCGGGTTGATGGCTTCCGCGTAGGTCTCGGTTGCGCCGGAAGGATCGAAAGAAGTGATGGCTCGGGCCGCGCGCACGAACGCATGCCTTACAGAGTTCGCGTCCAGATAATATCCGGCGATCTCGCCGGCTTCGTTGATGCTTTGCGGAGAAGTGCCCTGGAGGAACTTCGTTCCCGCGCCGGGAACGTCAAAAGTGCCAATGGCGCCATCCGCGGCGCGCGCGAAGCCGTGACTTACATCGCCGGCGTCCAGATAGAATCCGGTGATGGCCCCCGCGTTGTTGATGCTGACGCCCTCGGTGCCGATTCCCGCCGCTACATCGTAGGTGGTAAATGTTCCGCCCGCCGCGCGCACGAAGCCGTGCGTCATGTTGTTCGAATCCGTGTAAGCTCCGGTGATCGTCCCAGACGAGTTGATGCTCATGGCGAACGTGCCCTGGTAGCTGCCCGTGCCGGCGCCCGGCGCTTCGAACGATGTAAGCTCGGCCGCTTGCGGAGTCTGAGCCGTTAAGGTCAGCGCCAAAATCGTGGGCAACACGGCGATGCCGGCTAGCACCGCCCCACCACCGGAGCGCTTTCGGTTCACTTTCATTTGTGCCAGTATAACCCGCGTGCGGCACGGCCCGCGCCCCCCTATAAAAGCTTTTCAGATCCTGTTACCGTGTAGATGGTAGGACGTCATGAAGACCACGATGTCATTTGTCCTGCTGATGCTTTCAGCAACTTCGCTCCGTAGCCAGATCGCCGAACCTGCCGCCGCGCTGACGATTTACACACGATTCGCTACTCCCCCTTCCCCGCCATCGGTCGGCTACATGAAAAGTGAGCTGGATGCCATCATGTTTCCTTTTCACCTGCGCATTGAGTGGGTATCGCTGGAGCAAGCCGACGGCCGGGAGGCCGCGGCCCGGGTGATGGTGGTCAGCTTCAAAGGCACGTGCCACGTGGACTCGCGGCCTGCCGTGGGCCCGGCTTCCGGTAGACTGGGTTGGACCCAAGTCGCGGAAGGCGAGATCCTGCCATTCAGCGACGTGGACTGCAACGAGATCCGGAGCCTGATGACCGCGCGGCTGGCCATGTCCCTTCCCGAAGCGCGCGAGCGCCTCCTCGGCTGCGCCATGGCGCGGGTACTCGCGCATGAGTTGTATCACTACCTTACCGGGACCACGAAACACGCATCCAGTGGTATCGCCAAAGCCTTCTACACGGGCGCGGAACTGGCGTCCGGCCGGCTCCGGTTTGACGAAGCGCAATTGCGATGCGCACGCGGCTTCTAACGCCAAGCCCTTCTCTGCGGGGCTCAATTCACCGTGTATCGTGCCCTAAGGGCGAAAGGCGCAATTTCGATCTCGAACTCGTTGCCGCTGCCGCTGGCCATCTGATAAGTCCCGTACATCATCCCTATGGGGGTCTTGAGCGGGCACCACGACGAGTATTTGAACGATTCACCCGGCGCCAGCACGGGTTTCTCGCCGATCACGCCTGGACCGACGACTTCGTCGATGTGGTCGAGCGCATCCGTGATGACCCAATGGCGGCTGAGCAGTTGCACGGTCTCATTTCTCTGATTGGTGATGCGCACCGTGTATTGGAACACCCACTCGTCGTGTAGCGGCCGGGAGTTCTCCGCCGAATACTGCGACATGACTTCCACGCGAATGCCGTGGGTCACGGCTTCGGACATGGGGGCGGAAACCGAACTCAGATCGGGCATGATGGCATTCATGATAGCAAGCGGTTCGGGCTGCGTGCTAGAATCCCCCGAAGAGTGCATGCGGGGGATTAATTTACCGACCCGATGAGCCAGGCGAACCCATGGCGGTTTCCCAGGAGCTTGTGCATCGCGGGAAGGGCGCGTGTTCTGCTGGGCATGCTCCTGTTCCCCGCCGGCCATGCGGAATCCCCCAAGCGCCCCGGTTTCGTGGACGCCGCGCCCCGTTCCGCCATCTCCTACAAGAGCAATAACAGCCCCGCCAGCCGCAAGTATTTTCCGAAGCCCATGTGCGGCGGCATCGCCCTGTTCGATTTCGATAACGACGGCCGTACGGACCTGTTCTTCACCAATGGCGCGCAGTTGCCCGAATTGAGGAAGACGGACCCCTCTTACTACAACTGCCTGCTCAAACAACGCGCCGACGGGACTTTCGAGGACGTCACCGCCAAAGCAGGTCTGGCGGGCGCCAACCTGGATTTCAATTTCGGCGTGGCAGTAGGCGATTACGATAACGATGGCTATGAAGATCTCTTCATTTGCAGCGCCGGCAGAAACGTTCTTTACCACAACAACGGCAACGGGACGTTCACCGATGTGACGGCGGAATCGGGCATCGGCGGCAAGCCGTCCAATACGCTGAGCGTGGCCGGCGCCTGGTTCGACTACGATAACGACGGCCTGCTCGATCTGATCGTCTCCAACTACACCATCTGGACTCCGCGGACCGACCTGCGCTGCACCAAGGACGGCCGGGAATACTATTGCGATCCACGGCGCTACCAGAGCGTTCCGCCGCGGCTCTATCACAACCTGGGCCACGGCAAGTTCGAGGACGTCACCGAAAAATCCGGCTTGGCCAAGTCGCCTGGTAAAGGCATGGGTATCTCGATTGCCGATTTCAATAACGATGGCTGGCAGGATGTTTTCATTGCCAACGACACCGAGCCAAATTCCCTTTTCATGAATACGGGCAACGGCACGTTCGAGGAAAAAGGGCTGGAACTCGGCGTGGCGTATAACGAGAGCGCGCACACCGGGTCGTCCATGGGCTCGGATGCCAAAGACTACGACAACGACGGCAACGTGGATATCTTCTATAACAACCTGATGACCCAGGCCTGGCAGCTTCTGCGCAATCGCGGCAACCTGTTCACATCCGCTTTCGCCTCCAAGGTGCACGCGCTCAGCTTGCCCTTTTCCGGCTGGAGCAACGGGTTCATCGACTACAACAACGATGGGTGGAAGGATATCTACTCGGCCAACGGCGACGTAGACGACATGAAAGAGAATTCGCCGCAGCACGACACCATGTTCGAAAACATGGGCGGCAAGACCTTTATCGATGTATCCGGGAGCATGGGCAAAGATTTTCTGCGCAAGGGCTACCAGCGCGGATCGGCATTCGGCGATCTCAACAACGATGGATCCATGGACATTGTGGTCACTTCGCTGAACGAAAAGCCGCGCATCCTGATGAACACCGCCGACAGCGGCAATCACTGGCTGATGCTGAGCCTGACCGGCCACAAGAGCGCGCGCGACGCGGTGGGTGCGAAAGTGAAAGCGACTACCGCTTCAGGCCGCGTACTCTACAATCACGTCGCCATCAGCGTGGGCTTCATGTCTTCGAGCGATAAGCGCGTGCACTTCGGCCTGGGCGAGGAAACCAAGGTCGCATCCATCGAAATTCGCTGGCCCAGCGGGATTCTGCAAGTGTTGAAGGATGTCGCCGCCGACCAGTTTTTGAAAATCGACGAGCCGCACTAGCTTTTCAGGCGGCTAATAGAACAAGTACTTCCGCCACTGCTCGTCGCTCTTGCCCAGCAGCCGCATCAGGTGCCGGCTGGTGTGCAAACTGAACGGCTTGGGCGGACGCGCCAGTTTCATCCCGGATTCTTCCGGCGTGCGGTTGCCTTTCCGGTTGTTGCAGGGATTGCAGCACGCCACCAGGTTCTCCCAGTTGGATTCGCCGGCGCGCGAGCGCGGCACCACATGGTCAAGCGTCAGTTCAGAGGACGGCAGCGTCCGGTGGCAGTATTGGCACGTGTAGCGGTCCCGCATCAGGATGTTCTTGCGCGACAGCGCCCGCGTCTGGTGCGGGATGCGCCGGTATTCGAGCAGGCGAATCACGCTCGGCAGCCGCACCGCGGCGCGCGCCGAGTGGATATGCTGCGTGGATTCCTCCTCCGCCGACGCCACGCCCTTCAATACCAACACCAACGCGCGCCGCGCCGCGCAAATGTTGATCGGCTCGTAACTCGCATTCAAAACCAGAACCGGTTTCTGCAGTCTGTTCAAGCTGGTCATCTAAACAGGTCCCTTTCGTTTGGCTAAGTCCGCCTGATCCGTAAATCTCCGGTCTACGCGCGCCAGGGCCAGCACCGAAACCGATTTCGCGCCGGCCTTCTTTAATGCGCGCGCGCAGGCCCCCGCGGTTGCGCCCGTGGTCATCACGTCGTCGACCAGCAGGATCCGCAATCCCGCCACCCTGCGCCGCGCCTGGAAAGCGCCCGCTACGTTTTCGCGCCGCTGCGCATTGCTCAGCCCCGCCTGCGCCCGCGTGGCCCATCCCCGCCGCAACACATTTCCCGCGCGAATGCCACGGGCATGCGCGATCGCCTTGCCCAACAACGCGGCCTG
>JBEKIM010000487.1:0-5150 GCA_050011755.1 Bryobacteraceae bacterium
ACGTTGATGATGATCGACAGCCTGCACATGACCGGCGAGGACCGGCAGATCATCCTCCAGCAGTGCCGGAGCGCGCCCGAGCGCCGTATCGTCATCACGCACGGGACCGACACGATGGTGGAGACGGCCGGCGTGCTGGCGGGCGGCGTGAACGATAAGACCATCGTCCTTACCGGGGCCATGATTCCTTACAAGTTCGGCAGTTCAGACGGCCTGTTCAACCTGGGCAGCGCGTTGGCATTCGCGCAGACCCTGCCGCCGGGGGTGTATGTGGCGATGAATGGCCGGATTTTCCCTTGGAACGGGGTGCGGAAGAATCGCAAGACCGGCATGTTCGAAGAGGCGGGCTAGAGCGGGCCTAGAGCAGGCCTCTAGAGCAAACATGGCCGCGGTTAGCCTCCACACTCATAGCCCCGCTCGGCGATCTGGGTATGCAGGATCTCGGCGGCGTGTCCATGAAGCTGGAAGATCTGGCGAACCAGGTCGCAGACCGCGTCGTAACCCGCTTCGTAAAAAACCAGGATGGAGGGGCCTGCCCCGCTTAAGGCGCAGCCCAACAACCCGGGGGCCCGCAGCTTCAGGATATCCGCCAGGCCGGGCACCAGCGGCGCGCGATAGGGCTGGTGGAAACGGTCTTCGAGCGCGGCCGGGAACGCCGACGTGGCTCCGGCAGCCAGCGCCGCTATGAGTAGTGCGGCACGCTGGACGTTGAACACCGCATCCTCCTTGCTGTAGCACGTCGGGAGGACGGCGCGCGCTTCCGCGGTAGGCAGTACGAAATCGGGCACCACCAGCGCCATGCCGAAGCGCGCCGGCAACTCCAGGCGCACGGCGCGCACGGCGCCGCCGGCATCGATCGCACTGGCCACAATGGATCCCAAGACGCACGCGGCCACATTATCCGGGTGGCCCTCGAGGCGCGCAGCTTCGTCCAGAATCCGCGGCGGACGCCAGCCGAGACCCAGCAGCCGGTCCGCGATGACCACGCCTGCGGTGAGCGCGGCGGCGCTCGAACCCAACCCTTTGCCCAAGGGAATTTGATTGTCGATGATCAACTCGATGGGCGGCAACGGCATGCGGACGTCAGTTGCCACCGAGAGCGCGGTCTGCCAGATGAGGTTCTCCTCGCCCGTGGGGATAGCCGCCGCGTCGCGTCCCGTGACCACGATGGAAAGGCGCTCGCTGGGCCGGAAACGGCAGTCCAGATAGACACAAAGCGCCAGGCCGAGAGCATCGAAGCCCGGCCCGAGGTTGGCGCTCGATGCGGGCACCCGGACGGTTGACCAGGACATAAGGCCTATTGTAGCGGTGGGTGACTCTGGATTTGCAGCTACCCGCGTTACGATATGCCTAACTACCCATGAGCCCGCGCATCGGCGTATTCGGCATCGGACTGGCGGCTTACTGGCCGCAGTTCGCCGGCATGAAGGAGCGCCTGGAAGGATATCGGCGTGTGGTGGAGGAGCGCGCCCGCGCGTTTGGCGGCGAGGTGTTTTCGGCCGGGTTGGTGGATACGCCCGAGCAGGCGCGCGCGGCCGGACAGCGTTTCCTCGGTGAAGATCTGGACCTGATACTCTGCTACGTGGCCACCTATGCCACCTCGTCGCAAGTGCTGCCGGTGGTGCAGAAGGCGCGGGCTCCGGTGCTGGTGCTGAACCTGCAACCGTCGGCCGCGCTCGATTACGAAACCGCGGACACCGCCGAGTGGCTGGCGAACTGTTCGGTCTGTGCTGTGCCGGAGATCGCCAACGCCTTTGCGCGCGCCCGCATCGATTTCCACCTGGTCTCTGGACAGCTTCACGAAGACGCCGTCGCATGGCGTGAAATCGAAGACTGGTGCCGCGCCGCCGCTGTAGCGCGCGGGATCCGCGAGTGCCGCATCGGCTTCCTCGGCCATACTTATCCGGGCATGCTGGACATGTATGCCGATTTCACCACGGTGCACGCGAAGCTGGGCGCGCACGTCGAGATCCTGGAGATGGACGACCTCGCGGCGCGTGTGGCTGCGGCTCGCGCGGATGAGGTCGACGCCAAGCTCGCGGCGGCCCGCGAACTGTTTTCGATAGACGGTAGCGTGGCGGCGGACGACCTGGATTGGGCCGCGCGCGTGGCGGTGGGGCTCGACCGGCTGGCCGCGGATTTCGCGCTCGATGGCCTCACTTACTACTATCGAGGACTCGATGCCAATGAATTCGAGCGCCTGGGCGCGGGCTTCATCCTGGGTAACACGCTGCTCACCGCGCGCGGAATCGCTGCCAGCGGCGAGGGCGATTTGAAGACGTGCCTGGCCATGCTGATGCTCGATCGATTCGGCGCGGGTGGCTCGTTCACCGAATTCTACGCGATGGACTTCCGCGATAACTTCGTGTTGATGGGTCATGACGGCCCCGGCCACATCGCCGTCAGCGATGCGCGTCCGGTTCTGCGCGGCTTGGGCTTATATCATGGCAAGCGCGGGTCCGGCGTTTCCGTGGAGTTCAAGGTGAAGACCGGGCCGGTGACCATCCTGGGTCTGACCGCGACTGCGGACGGGGAATTGAAGCTGGTCGCCGCCGAGGGCGAATCGCTGCCGGGACCGATCCTGCGCATCGGCAATACGAACTCGCGCCTGAGGTTTGGACCGGGACCGGCGGAATTCGTCAATCGTTGGTCCATGGAGGGGCCCACGCACCACTGCGCCCTGGGCGTTGGGCATAACATGGGGCGCATTCGTAAGCTGGCGTCGCTATTGAAGATCCCGTTGGCGGAGGTGAAGTGATGGAGCGCGTGTGCTTTCTGCTGAAAGTGCGGCCGGAGAGGCTGACGGAGTACAAAGAGCGGCACCAGGCGGTGTGGCCCGAGATGCTGGCCGCGCTGCGCGAAACCGGATGGCGGAATTATTCGCTATTTCTGCGGGATGATGGATTGTTGGTCGGATATCTGGAGACGCCGGATTTTCAAGCGGCGCTCGACGGCATGGCCGGCCGCGAGATCAACGCACGATGGCAGCGGGAGATGGCGCCATTTTTTGAGGCGCTCGATGGCCGCCGGCCGGACGAAGGCATGCTGGCGTTGGCGGAAGTGTTCCATCTGGAGTGAGTGTTGGGCCGGCAGTCACTGGCCGGTTGCCTTGGCTAACAGCAGCATCTCGTCCAGAAGCATTTTCAAACGTGGGCATGCTTTGTAGGCGAGGTTTGGATCGAGTTTGGGGAACAACACGGAGCCGTGCACTACTTTCTGGTAGCTCCGGCTGCCAGCTTGGTAGACACGATGGAGCAGTTTCGCCGGCGGCTCCTCGAAGTTGACCGATTCCGGCTGGCGGGCGTATCGTTCGAGGCGATCCCGAATCGCAGGCGGAAAGATTCCAGGATCGGTGAGCAGCCAGGCTTCCGTTTCGTGAACAGCGAAATGCTGGCGGAATCGCGGGTGCCCGACGCGGTGCTCCAATTCGGCCTTAGCCCACGTGTACTTCTCATCGGTGCTCAGGTTTGTCAGGCCGGGCAGCGGCAGGCCCTATAAGTCCAGGAGGCCGATAATCGCAATCAGCCCGCTAGACTCGATGTCTTTCGCGGCTCGCTGGGCGAAGATCTTCAGATAATTGCTACTCCCCTGCAAGTTCACCGGCTTGACCGTGACCGCGTGCGAGAGTCTGGGATCCAGCCAGCGCTTCAGGAACAGTGGCAGCGCCTTCGCTTCCGTGTCACCTTCGACGTAGAGCGCGAAGTTCACAAGACTGCGGCGGCCTCGCCGGAAAAAATGAAGCGTCCGAGCGAGTAATCGTCAACCCACCTTCTCAAGTCGTCACCAGCCACCGTCTTCATCTCGGTGTGATTTCCTACCCATTCGAAAAGAGAGTCGCCGCCGGGAGGGCGTCGCCGAAGGCGTCCAGCATCTGCGGCGAATGGGTGCTGAGAATGACTTGTGTCCGCGTGGCTGCGGCTGCGGCAAATTCGGCAATGATCGGCAGCATGGACGGATGCAGGCCTGACTCGGGCTCGTCGATGGCGATAAGCGGCGGCGGATCGGGAGTGGCGAGGATCGTTAGCAGGAGCAGGAAGCGCAGGGTGCCGTCCGACAGGTCGGCGGCGCTGTCCTCGCGATGGCCGTGTTTCCTGCGGACATAAAGCTGAATGCGGTTTGGCTCGGTCTCGCGAAAGAGCAACTCGTTATAGTCGTCCGGAAAAGCAGCCGACATGCCAGCGTCGATGGCCTCCTTGAAGTCACTCTCATATAGTGTTTTCAGGACGGGAGTCAGGTTTTGTCCGTCGGGTGTCACGTTCCTTTCTTCTCTGACGACGGCGGGACGTCGGATCTCCGCGCGTTCGTCCACGCGCAGGTCGTGGTAGATTGCCGATGCGCTTAGCTTCTGCAGAAACGTGTAAAGGGGCGGATCCATCCAGCGCGCTGAGAGGGACAGATATGTCTCGGTCTCCGGAAGCCCGGTGGCGGGTCCTCCCTCCGTCAAGGCTTCCCCTTCCCGGCGGAAGACCGATGCGGACCGATCCGACAGGCTAAGCGATTCGGCCTCCACCCTAAAACTCGCGGACCGAGGCAGGGGTGCCAGGGCGAAGCGGTAAGTGTTCTGTCTCGCCGAGGGCATCCCGTCGCCGGTAACGATTTCGAACCGCGCATGCTGCGCCGAGTCGCCCCACAACAACCGAGGTAGACCGCCGTTTCTGATTACGGAGTCGCGCAAATCGCCTGTCGCGCTGGCGCGAATTAGATCCAACGCTCGCAGTAAGTTTGACTTGCCGGACCCGTTGGGGCCAATCAGCACATTCAGACGCTCTGGCTTCCAGGTCACGTCCTTAAACGACATGAAGCCGGAAATCTTCAGCGACTGAAGGAACATACCCAGCTATTGTATCAGCGGCGTCTACTGCTCCCGCCGTACATACTCGAACTCGAACGGCATGCCGTGAATGCCGGTGGTCGGCTTCGAGATCCAGTGCGCGATCTTGCCGACCTCCATCACGGGCGTGTTCAGATTCCGGATATATGCAAAGTCCTTCGCGGCGGGCAGGAATTCGTCGCGCCGCTCGTTCCATTGCTCCGCTGTCAGGCGATGGCCGGCCGGGTCGAAACGGTGCGCGGCATACGCCCCGATGTGCCGGTGAAAGCGGCGATCGGGCAACCGCAAGCGGTAGGGAATCTCATGTTCGGTAATCACG
>JBEKIM010000488.1:0-5119 GCA_050011755.1 Bryobacteraceae bacterium
CACGCTTGCCAGCGAGGTCTTATTGAAGAACCACTGTTGCGCGACGCCCACCAGGTTGCTGGTCAAATAGTATAATACCAGCCCGCTCGACAGGTTATAGAACATAAAACCGAACATGAGCGGCATGAACTGCATCATCTTCTGCTGGCTGGGGTCGCCCCCGGTGGTAGTGGGAGTCATCTTCTGCATCACGAACTGGCTGGCGACCATGATGATGGGCAAAAGGTGAATGGCCAGCGTTTCGGGCTGCGAGAGGTCGGTCACCCATAGCCAGCTTGCGCCGCGCATTTCCACCGATACGGAGAACACCTTATAGAACGCGATGAAGAACGGAATCTGCAGCAGCATGGGAACGCATCCGCCCATGGGATTCACGCCGTGCTTCTTGTATAACTCCATCACCTCCTGGTTCTGATCCGCCTTCTTCGGATCGCGGAGGCCGATGCCTTTGTACTTATCGTTGATGGCGGTGATCTGCGGCTGCAGCGCCTGCATCTTCTTCATCGACTTCATGCTGGTGATCTTCAGCGGAAACAGCACGAAGTTGAGGCCGACGGTCACCAGGATGATGGACCAACCGTAGTTGTGAACGGCGCGGGTGGCCATCCAGTTCACGGCGACGAACAGCGGCTTCGACAGGATGCTCAGCCAGCCGAAATCGACAACCTGCTCCAGCTTGGGATTCACCGCGTGCAGAATATCGATGTCCTTCGGGCCGACGTAAAGCGAGAAGCGGTTCGCGGAACCATCCCCGACGGCCGCGCCGGCGAAGGGTACCTCTTTCGTTTCGCGCGGGGTCGGCTCGCTATCGCTAAAGGTGGTCATCGCGACCGCCGTGGGCTGGCTGCGCTGATCCACCAGAGAAACCGTCTGCGCGGACCGTTCCTGCAGGAACGCCGCCACAAAATACTTGTCCTCGACGCCGGCGAAGGAATAGTTGCCGGTCACTGTCACGGGACCGTCTTTGGCGGCCTTGGCGCCGTTCTTCTTCAGCTTGGCCTCGGTCACATCGAAGTACAGTGTCTGCTGATCGCCAGCCGGGTTCGAGACCGCCATATCGCCGAAACCGCCCCGCCATTCTATTTCGTGGGACAAGGGATTGCCGCCATCGGTCACTTCCGTCGAAACATTCAGCAGGTAGCTGGATTTTCGAAACTGAAAGGATTTATGCGCGATGACTTTTCCATTCGAATAAGCGAAGCTGATGGTGAGTCCGGCAGGATCGGTGTCAACCTGGTAGAGCGCTTGGTTGAGGTCCACTGAGGGCTTTTGCGACGGAAAGTAGAGCGCGGCAGGTAGATCGGTATGCGACGAAGTGTTCACCAACTGTTGCGGCGCGCCGCTGTGGTCCTTGTATTTCTTTAGCAGCCAACTCTTCACCACGCCGCCACGATTGCTGAAGGTGACTTGAAACAGGTCGGTATCGATGGTGTGCGTTTCTTCCCTCTGCGCGGCAACTGGCGGCACGGCGCTCTGGGATCCGGTGGTAGCAGCCGTTTCGGGCGGCGGTGAAACAACCGCCGGCACGGCCGGCGCAGGCTCAACTTTGGCGGCCACCGGAGCGGTCTTCTTCACTGGAGGCGTTACCGTCTTGTAGAAATACGGCGTCAGGAACAGGACAACGCCCATCAGAATGAAGGCGAGCAGGAGCCGCAGCTCCATGGACAGCTCTTTGGGTTTTTCCGGGCCGCCGGACGTTCCGCCGCTATTAGGTTCTGCCATGCTGTTTGTGTTTTACCGGACGGGGTCAACGCCACCCGCGTGAAATGGATGGCACTTCGCCAGACGTTTGGTCCCCATCCAAACGCCCGGTAGTACGCCGTGCTTCGCGACGGCCTGCATCATGTATTCCGAGCAGGTCGGATAGAACCGGCAAGCGGAAGGCAGCAGGGGTGAGAGCCACCGCTTATAAAAACGCAGAACTCCGATCACGACCCACTGCACCGTTGAAAAAGACGCTGTATCTCCCGTTCCAGGTCCGGAAACGGGGCTTCCATCGCTTTGCGCCGCGGATTGAAAACGATTGACCACTCTGGACTCAGTTGTTCTAGATGCAGGCGCACCGCTTCGCGCACACGCCGCCTGATGCGGTTGCGCGACACCGCCTTGCCCAGCGCGCGCGGAGTAGTGAAACCGATCCGCGGGCCGTCGGCCTGCGGCTCCCGCACGCAGAACGCCGCAAAGAAGGGGCTCGAAAAGCGGGACCCCCTATCGTAAACTCTGCGGAAATCCGTGGATCGCAACAGACGTACACGTTTCGGGAAGCGTTTCGTGAAGCCAGGGATGCTTACCTCTCGGAGCTGACCGTGAGTTTGTGGCGGCCCCGTGCACGGCGCCGCGCCAGGACTGCCCGCCCGTTCTTGGTTTCCATACGGGTCCGGAAGCCGTGCGTCTTCGCGCGCCGACGATTGTTTGGTTGAAAGGTACGTTTCGGCATTTTATTCCAAGCTAACCAGTATAGCGCGCCCGTTGCCCTCCGTGGGGCAGCCTTTCAGCTTGCGCTCTTCAAATCCACCTTGGCGGACATCTTTTCGCCGTTGTCGTCCGTCCCCGCTGCGCTCCCGCGAATGGTGTTGCCGTCGAACACCAGGTTGAAAACGATCCGTCCGCTATTCCCGTCGCCTTCCGGAGCTACCTCGAAAGTCAGCTTGCCTGCCTCCAGTTTGCCATTCTTGATGGTCCATTGCTGGTCTTCGTTCGGGCCGGCGGTACCGCTAACCTTGGTTCCGTCTATCTTCAGGGTCATTACGGCCGAGTCTTCCTTGGTCTCCCCGGCCGAGTTGGTGATATCGAATTTGCCGCTCCATTTGCCGGTCAATTCGCCGGCGCTTAACGTCAATCCCGTCAACAGCAAAAAGCAGATCAGCGCTTTCATAACCTGCATAACGAGATTCTCGCGGGATTTGTTCCGCCTCAGTCGCCCATACGGAATGCCGATGTCAGCGGCCCGACGAACGCTTTGTAGTCCCCGGCGACCAGTTCCCATCCATCCTTGCCGGTATTGAAAATGGACAGATACAGGGGATCTAGTGGCAACGTGATCGTCTTCGACTCGCCAGCCTTGAGGGAAACCCTTTCCCAGCCCACCAGGCGTTTGAAAGGCTCGCCTGCCGCGGCAGGAAGCATCACGTAAACCTGGGCGATCTCGGTGCCGTCCCGCTTGCCGGTGTTTTTCACGCTGAAGCTGACCGTGTGCGCGCCGCCGTCGGCGTTCAAAGCCGAATAGGCGTAGGTTGTATACGAAAGACCGTATCCGAAAGGAAACAGCGGCTCTCTGTGCTCGGCCTCAAACCACTTGTAGCCGACTTTCAAGCCCTCGGTATAGTCGACCTCGAAGGGGGGAGGGTGATTGGCGGGCTTAAGATCGATACCCGGTACCGTGGGGTGCGGCAGATCCGCGTCGCTCCTGGCGAAAGTGACCGGCAGCTTCGCGGAAGGATTCACGTCTCCAAACAGGATCCCGGCCAGGGCCTGCGCGCCCCCGATTCCCGGATACCAGGCTTCGAGCACGCCCTTCACGCTCCCGGCCCAAGGCATGGAGACCGGCCCGCCGCTCTCGACGACCACGATGGTGTTAGGATTGGCCGCCGCCACCGCGCTGACCAGGGCATCCTGATTATCGGGTAGGGAAAGCGTGGCCGCATCCCGTCCCTCGCTCATGAATTGATTGACGAACACGATGGCCACCTGCGAGTCTTTCGCCAATTTGGCGGCGGCTGCCAGGTCGGCGCCGTCGTTGAATTCCACGGTGGCCTGCGGCGCGCGGGCGCGGATGTATTTCAGGGGGGAAGAAGGAAACCAGACCGGATGCATCCATGGGGAGCCGCCCTTATGATGGCTGACCGCGTCTCCTCCCGGCGGGTCCACCTGCGCCGAACCGCCGCCCGAGAGAACGCCCACGTCGGCGTGCGACCCGATCAGCGCAATGGATCCCGCGCGCGCAGCGTTCAGCGGCAGCAAGCCGCCCTCGTTCTTCAGCAGTACGATGGACTCCTCCGCGATGTGCCGCGCGTCCTCCAGCCCCTGGAAAGGATCCACCACGCTGCGTACGGGCGGATTGTCGATCACGCCGCACGCAAACATGCTGCGCAGAATCCGGTGCACCATATCGTTGAGCCGCGCCTCGGGCACCTCGCGGCTGTCCACCGCTTTTTCCAGCGGCGCGCCGAAGAAACGGCCGCCGGGCATCTCCTGGTCCAGCCCGTTGATGGCAGCCTTGGTCGTGGAGTGCGTGCCGCCCCAGTCCGAAAGCACCCAGCCCTGGAAGCCCCACTCCTTCTTCAATACCCGGTTGAGCAGGTAGTCGTTCTCGCAGGCCCAATCGCCATCGACCTTGTTATACGAGCACATCACGCCCGCAGGTTCTGCGATTTTTATCGCGATCTGGAACGCCAGCAGATCGGTTTCGCGCATGGAGCGCTTGTCGAGGATCACGTTCAAGATGTTGCGCCCGGTTTCCTGATCGTTGAACGCATAGTGCTTGATATCGCCCATCACTTGTTGGGCTTGCAAGCCCTTCATGAGCTGGCCGACCATGATTCCGGCGAGGATCGGATCCTCGCCCGCATACTCGAAATTGCGCCCGTTGCGCGGCTCGCGGATAAGATCCACGCCGCCGCCGATGGACATATTGAAACCCTGGTCGCGCAGCTCGCGGCCGATGACCGAGCCGTACAGATAGGCCGCCTGGGGGTCGAAGCTGGCCGCTGCGGCGAGCGTGGAGGGAAGCAGCGTGGCATAACGGCTCTCCACCGCAGCCATCCGGACGCCCACCGCGGAATCCGCGAGGTTGATTGCTGGAATCCCCAATCGATCGATTCCGGGAACGAATCCGGCGCCTTCATTCGATCCGGGAGGTATCGGCTCACCGGGCTTGAGTGCGCCCCAACCCGTGCCGTGCACCAGTTGGATCTTCTCCTGCAGCGTCATCTGCTCTATCAACAGATCGGCGCGCTTGTCCGGTGACAGCGCTTTGTCCAGCCATGGCCCCTTCACTTTTTGCGTTTGGGCGGTCTGTCCCCACGCCAGCGCGGAGAAAACGAGCACGAATATAGATCGATGACGTCGCATAGGAGTTCACGGCCATTATAATCGGATGACTAGGCCCGAAGGGCGGAAG
>JBEKIM010000489.1:0-5118 GCA_050011755.1 Bryobacteraceae bacterium
GCCGCCGGCGGCAAAGAAGTTTGGCGCATGCTGGAACCCTCCTGGGTGCTGGCCGTGGCCTTCAGTCCGGATGGAAAGTGGTTGGCCGCTGGCGGTTCGGACGGCACCGCGCGCGTGTTCGAAGCGGCCGGCGGAAAGGAGTTGTCCCGGCTTACCGAAGAGGGACCCGTAATCGCCGTGGCGTTTAGCCCAGACGGCATGTGGGTGGCCACGGGCAGTGCGGATCGAAGCGCACGCGTATTCAAAGCATCCAGCGGAAAGCAGATCGCGCGCGTGGCGGAAGGCTATGAAGTTGGCGCGGTGGCATTCAGTCCGGACAGCCGTGCGGTGGCAGCCGCCGGCGACGACCATACCGTGCGCGTGTTCGAGGCCCGCTCCGGTAAGGAACGCTGGCGCGCAAGTGAGCCGGACCGCGTGCTGGCCATCGCCTTCAGCCCGGACGGGCAATGGGTAGCGGCCGGCGGCGGCGACTTCACCGCGCGTGTATTCGATGCCGCCACCGGGAAGGAAGTGTCCCACCTCGCGGCGCGGAACAGCGTGCTGGCCGTGGCCTTCAGTCCGGATTCGAAATGGGTCGCCGTGGGCGGAGAAGACGGCACCGTTGGCGTGTTCTGGGCCGGCAGCGGACAAGAGGTTTCGCGCCTGGCCACGCCTGGCCCGGTAAGGACGGTGGCCTTCAGCCCGGATGGAAAGTGGGTCGCCGCCGGGAGCGCCGATGGTACGGCGCGGGTCTTCGATGCCGACAGCGGGAGAGAAGTGTCGCGGCTGACCGGGCAAGGTCCACTCACCGGCGTTGCGTTCAGCCCTGCAGGACAATGTGTGGCGGGTGGTATGGACGGCACCATCAGCGTCTTTGAAATCGGCGGCCTGGACTTGGTTTCGCGCATTACGCAGCCGTATGCCGCGGCCCCCGCGGCGTTCAGCGCGGATGGGCGCTGGATCGCCGAAAGCACCGGCTCCGCCACCGCGGCCGTATTCGATGCACTCACGGGAAAAGAAGCGACCCGTTTGACGGGGCTGGCCGGGATCGAGAATGCCCTGTCGTTTAGTCCGGACAGCCTGCTGCTGGCCGCCGGCGGCAACGACGGAACAGCGCGAATCTTCAAAGCCGCCAGCGGGAAAGAGATTTCCCGCCTGGTTGAAGCCGGCCCGGTGATGGCGGTGGCCTTCAGCGCGGACGCCCGCCGCGTCGCCACCGGCAGTTACAACAAGGGCGCCCGTGTATTCGAAGCCGCCACGGGCAAAGAACTCGCGCATCTCGATGCGCAAGGTGTGGTCACTTCCGCGGCTTTCGCTCCGGACGGGCGATTTGTGGCCACGGGCAGCGACGACCACACCGCGCGCGTCTTCGAGGCAGGCGGCGCAAGAGAAATCTCGCGCCTGACCGAAGAAGCTGCCGTGAAGGCGGTGGCCTTCAGCCCCGATGGCAGGTGGGTGGCCACTGGCGGCGACGACCAGACCGCCCGTGTTTTCGAGGCCGCCACCGGCAAGGAGATTGTACGCGTCAGTTTGCCGGCCGCGGTCCGTTTCGTCCTGTTCACGCCGGACGGACGAGAGGTGCTCGCCGCCACGCCTGCGGCCGCGCATGTGATCGACATCTCCACGAACCAGGAGGTCTCCCGCCTGCCTACCGCGGGCGAAGCCGCCGCGGCGCGCTTCGTTGACCATGGGCGCTATGTCGAAATCGCCGCGCGCGCCGGTAACGATGTTCGCATCACCCGCCAGCCGCTCCGCGCGGCCTGCCTGCGCCAGGAAGCCTGCGCGCGCCTCACTCGCAATCTCACCCTTGCCGAGTGGCATCGGTACCTCGGGCCCGCCGTCCCCTACCGCCGCACCTGCGAGAGCCTGCCCTGACAGGCGATCTGTTCGAAATCCGGAAAAACAGGTCCGTTTCTGATACCCTATAACTTCAGCTTAGAATCCGTGCGAGTTACTGCCCGTCTGCTTACCGCCGGAATTGCTGCCGCGGGTTCCCTCCTCCTGCTACGAGGCTTCGGACCGCAGCAATTGCCAGACCAACCGGCGGCCATCATCATCGATTATCCGAGTGAAGGCTCCGTCTTTCCGCCGGAGATCACTGCCCCGACATTTCTCTGGCGGGATCCCAGCGGAAACGCCGCGACATGGCACATCCAGATTGTTTTCGCCGCGGGAGGGCCGGACATCCAGTTGCAAGCCACGGGCGAACTGCTGCGCGTGGGCGAGATAGACGATAGCTACGGCGGCTTTGTGCCTCCCACGCTGACGCCCGAGCAGGCCGCCGCGCACACCTGGAAGCCGGACGCCACCACGTGGGCGGCTATCAAAACGCGCTCCAGCCGGCGTCCCGCGAAAGTGGTGATCGCAGGCTTCGCCGCCGGAAGCGCCGCGCAGGCCGTCTCGCGCGGCCAGGTGACCATCCAAACCTCGACGGATCCCGTGGGCGCGGCGCTGTTCTATCGCGACGTGCCGTTGCTGCCGGCTATCCCGCAAGGCGAAAAGGGCGTGATCAAGCCTCTGCCCGATTCCCTGCTGCCGATGATCAAGTGGCGCCTGCGCTACCTGGACGAGCCCCAAAGCACCACGGTGATGCAGAAACTGCCCACCTGCGCGAACTGCCACTCTGTTTCGCGGGACGGCAAAACGCTGGGCCTCGACGTGGATGGACCCAATAATAACAAGGCGTTGTACAGCCTGCTGCCGGTGAAGAAAGTCAGTTCCATCAGCAAGGAGTACATCGTTAAATGGAGCGACTTCACGGAGAATACTCCGCAGCGATTCGGATTCATGTCGCAGGTTTCGCCCAATGGACAATACGTGGTCACTTCCGTGGAAGTCCCCGGTTCGGGAAGCCGGCATTTGGGCGACAGACTGTATCAGGGCTTCTATCCGGCGTATGGATTCGTGCAGGTGTTCTACCCCACGCGCGGCATCCTGGCGTGGTACAGCCGTGAGAGCGGTAAGTTACAGCCTCTGCCGGGCGCCGACGACCCCGAATATGTCCAGGCGTGCGGCTTTTGGAGTCCCGATGGCAGCTACCTGGTGTTTTCGAGGGCCAAGGCGCGCGACCCGTATCCGCCCGGCCAGCCGCCTTCCCGCTATGCCAACGATCCGAACGAAACCCAGATCCAATACGATCTGTACCGCGTTCCGTTCAATAACGGCAAGGGCGGCAAGCCGGAGAGAATCGCCGGCGCTTCCGAAAACGGGATGAGCAACGATTTCCCGAAGGTCTCGCCCGACGGCAAATGGATCGTCTTCGTCGAGAACCGGACCGGCCTTCTGATGCGTCCCGACAGCCATCTGTACATCGTCCCGGCGCAGGGCGGCGTGGCGCGCCGGTTGAATTGCAATCAGCATCTGATGAACTCGTGGCACAGTTTCTCGCCCAATGGACGCTGGCTGGTTTTTTCGTCGAAGAGCCGCTCTTTATATACGCAGCTTTACCTCACCCACATCGACCAAAACGGCAACGACAGCCCCGCGATCATCGTCGACGCCACCACGGCGGCCAATCGCGCGGCCAACATTCCCGAGTTCGTGAACATTCCGAAGGGCGGTTTGGAGCGCATCGACGCGCCCGCCACCGAGTTCTACCGGTTGTTCAACGTGGCCATGGACCTGATGAAGAAGAACCAGTTCGCCGAGGCTGTCACGGCATGGCGGCAGGCCCTCGAACTGGACCCGGACGATGGCAAAGCGCACTTCAATCTGGCATCCGCGCTGAGCGAAACCGGCGATCTAGGCGCGGCTGCCGCGGAATACACCAGGGCCGGCGCGCTGACTCCCAATGAAGCCGGTGTCTTTGCCAACCTGGCCCTCGTCCAGGTGCAGACGGGCCGCTTGGACGACGCTATCTTAAGCTACCGGAAAGCGTTGGCGCTTAATCCCGCGTATCCCTCGGTGGAGGCGGATCTGGGCACGGTCCTGGCGCAGAACGGAAAGACCGCGGAGGGACTCGAGCACCTGCGCAAGGCTGTCGCCATGGATCCGTCCTCGGCCGACGCGCACAACAAACTCGCGGCGGTGCTGGCGAAGGAAGGCCAGACCGACGATGCCCTCGCGCAATTGCAGAAAGCCGTGGAACTGGCGCCTGCTTCGGTTGAATATCGCTTCAGCCTGGCTTATGTGCTGGGGCAGGCCGAGCGCTTCGCCGATGCCATCTCGCAATTGCAGAAAGCCGTGGACCTGAGCGGTGGCCAGGACTGGCAATGCTTCGATATGCTGGGCGGCTTCTATAACAGGATGGGCCGTATGCAAGATGCCATACAGGCCGCGAGCAAGGCCCTGGATCTGGCCGTGGCCGGCCGCAATCCGGAGTTGGTCCGCATCCTACGGGCCAAGCTGGCCGGCTATCGGCAGCCCCGGTAGATTGGCGAACTGTTCGCGGTAGCCGGACGTAAAAGCCCCGCCGGCAGGCTGATGCGTGCGCCACGGGCAAGAGGCCAGTCATCACGAGAAAGTTCAAACGCCAGGGTTGGCGTTTGAACTTTTGATGGGGCAGGCGTCTACGCCTGCGGAGGTTCTCCAGACCCGATCCTGATCTTTGGCGTACGAAAGGCACTGGCCGGCATACGGTAACCAATCTGCATAATTAAATCCTCCGTCGCATCTAACTGTACCCACGCTACTTATTAACTCCCCACCCTCCACATACCACTGTTCCCTTTCCCCTCGGCCCTAAAATGGAATCGGGTATGGACGCCTCATCCCATCCCCAAATCCAACCCAAAGGAATAACTCATGCTGATTTCCCGCAAACAACACCAGGCCAACCGCGAAAACGCGCAACACTCCACCGGTCCCGTCTCCCCCGAAGGCAAGGCCGCTGTCCGCCTCAACGCCCTCACCTTCGGACTCCGCGCGCGCGACATCGTCCTCATCCACGAAGACGCAGCCGCCTACCAGCAACTCTGGGATGTCCTCGAATCCGAGTGGCAGCCCCAAGCCCCCACCGAAAGAATCCTCCTGGAACGCATGGCCGTCGCCCACTGGCTGCTCATGCGCACGGATCGCATTGAAGAGAAGGTCTTTACCGTCACCGAGCCGGGCACGGAACAATTCGCCCTGCTCGATCGCGTCTCGGCCCAGCGCGCCCGCCTCGAGCGTTCTTTCAGCACCGCGATGCGCGAACTGAAG
>JBEKIM010000490.1:0-5104 GCA_050011755.1 Bryobacteraceae bacterium
GGGGTTGTCCGGGTCGGCGTCTTGCGCGGGCGGCGCGGCCGCTTCGGCCGCCGCCACCGGCCGGTCGTCGCTGGGGCGCCGGCGCAACGCCGGATTGATCTGTTGCTGGTTCGGATCGTTGCCGCCGCCCATGATGGGGCCTTCGCCGATAAAGGTATTCGTATTCCCCTGCTTCGTGGGATCCTGGCCCGGCTTGTTCTGCTGGATGATGGAATCGGTCAGCACGCCGCCATTGACGTGAATCAGGCGCCACTTGTCCTTGCCTGTCATGGGGTCGATGTAGCGCTTGCGCAGAAACCGCGTGTTGTTGAGGCTTTCCAGTTCCTCAATGGTGGCCGGATAGCGATTCACTTTGCGCACGAAGACCTGGATGGCGCGCTTGTATTGTTCGCCGCGTTCGATCAGCAACTGCTCCTTCGCGCGCTGGGCTTCGAAGGCGATGCGCGGCACCTCGCTATACAGCGCGATGGCGATGATGGCCGCCATCAGGAAGACCAACAGCATGGCATACCCGGATTCGCCGCGCCGGGGATTATGCATCATCCCGCGGCCTCCTCCTGCAAGGGCAGAGTCTGCTCGTGCTTGAATTGGGTATCTTCCATCACCACCGAGTTGACGCCGATGCGCACCACGCGATAGCGCTTCTTCACGGTCTCGCCCTCGGCCGCCACCAGGATGTCGTCGCCATCCAGGAAGAAGGCGCGCTTGCGATTGTCTTTGGCGCTCGAGTAGCCGTAATACTTCAGGTTGATCGGCGGAGGCGGCGGCTCGGCGGGCTTGGGCGGCGGAGGGGGCGGAAGTTGGGGACCCATCACGGCGGCGTGCTGGGCTGCCGCGGCTGCCACGGTGACTTTGGGCTCAGGCGGCAAGGGAGCCGCACCGACCTGGAAGAGGTTGCGGCGACCGCCTTCGATGTTTACGGCCTGCACTTTAGCCAGAAGATCCAGGCGAAGGGTCGGATCGATGGTCATGGGATCTACGCGATCTTCGGGCCGCTTGGGCTTGAGGGACGGCCGGAATTCGGCGCTCGACCGCGCAGATGCGGCGCGGCGCGGGGCCGGCAGGGGCTGCGCATAAGTGGGAGCCGCCGGCGTAGCGCGCCCGGGACGGCTGGGCCGGCTCGGTTCGGAGCTGGAAGGCCCCGACAGCACGTTGCTGTAGAAGAAGTAGCCACCCACCAGCAACAGGACGCCCAAGGCGTACTTCTCGAGGCTTTTGCGGTCCGTGGCCAGTTTCATATCGGACGCCCCGTTTGCTCGCGCACGAAGGTGTCTACTTTAATGGTGACGCTCAGCAGGTCGCCGGCGTTGGATTGCTGGGGCGACGCCGTCAGGCTTTCGATAATCAGAAAGTGCGGCGATTTGTCGAGCAGGTTCACTAATTTGGTGAGGCCGATATAACTGCCTTCGTAGGCGGCGCTGATATTCAGTTGGGATAAGGTGTCGCTGCCCTCCACCTGATCCAGCTCGTACGACGCGGGACGCGGTTGCATGCCGGACTCGCTGGCCACGCGATCCAACTCCGCGGTGATGGTCGAAAAAGTGGTGCGGCGGTCGGCGGTGTATTCGGTCAGGAATCCGTCGCCTTCTTTGCGCGCGCGTTCGGCTTTCGCCACCAGGGCCTTGGTTCGATCCAGGCGGGCGTGCATGGAGGTGAGCTGCTGCTGCAGGTCGACCTGTTCACGGGCCAGGTCTTCCGCGGAGCCGCCCCACGGCTTGAAGACCAGCAGCGCGGCGGCGATGTTGGCCACTACCAGCAGGGCCAGCGCGGCGCGCACGAGCACGCGCGGGTCCTTCAGGTTCACGCGCGCGGAACCCGCCAGCAGGTTGGGTGAAACGCTAAAGCTTTTGGACATAATTCACGCTCACGCTGCAGCGGTAGAGTTTGTCGGTCTGGGTGGGCGGCAGGGTACTGTGGGAGTACACTTCACCGAAACTGGGCGAACTCTCCAGGTTCTTTAACAGATCGATGATGGCCCCGGGCGAATCCGCGCCCACGGTCATATCGAGCGAAATCTGATTTGGTCCGGCCACCGAAGGGCGGATCGCCATGATGCGTACGTTGTAGGGAACCACTTTCTCAAGGTCGGCGAAAATCCGCGTCCAACTGATGCCTTTGCGGTAGAGCAGCGCGTTCAAGAAGAGGCTGCGCTCCAGGACTTCGGCGTTTTCGGGCTTGCGCAGAATGGCATCCTGCTGCGCCTGTTGGGTCGAAAGGGATTGAATTTGCGAATTCAGCCGGGCGATTTCCTTGCGGGTTTCGGCGGCCTGTCCGCTTTCCATGCCGTTCAGGGAGATCAGGAAAACCAGCAGCACGACCAGCAGGACGGCCAAAGCGCCGGAGGCCACCAGAACGGCGCGGTCCCGGCGGAAGGGCTGGCTGGCGAGATTGATAGGGATTCTCATGCTAGAACCATTTGGCCGGCGATCGGTTAATCGTCACGGGCCACCGACCTCAAATATCCGAGTAGTCCCGCGTTATTTTCGCCGGGCGAACCCAAAGGCGAACGCACGGGCTGCACCTCCACGCCCAGTTCGCTTTGAAATTGCTGCCGCGCCGCTTCCATGTGGTCCGCGAAGCCGCACAGCAGCAAACGTTCGGCTTTGGCTCCGATGTTGTCTTCGATGTACACAAAAGTCGGGTACAGGTCGGCGGCAATTTCGGCCACATCGTTGGCGTGGACTTCGAGGCAGCGCACCAATTTCAGGCGGCCATGCTCGAGCACCATCACGGTCAGCACCCGCCCGGTGATCTTGGCGACCACGGTGATGCCGCCGTCTTCAACGAGGTTCAGCGCGGCCAGAGAGGACGTGGTCACCAGGCCGGGATTCATGCCGGCCGCGCGGAAGGGCGCTTCGTACCGGGAGATGACTTCGAGCGGCGCCACCACCACCACGACGTCGAATTTCTTGGCTGCCGCGGGCTGCACGAAATAGCTGATGGCCGCCGATTCGACGTCGAACGGAACGCTCTTGCGGATGCGAAAACGAATCAGGGAAAGCTGTTCCTTGGTATCCGAAGGGAAATTGTCGAAATCGAGGACCGCGATCCGCGTGCTGTAATCCGGCAGGATGAGAGCCACGTCGCGGCGCTTGCGATTTCCGTTTTGCGGAGCCATTTCGCGTACCGCCAGAGACAATTCGTCGGGCAGGATCACGTTGTCTTTGAGCGGCGTGATGGCCAGCACACCGGGCCGCAGAGGGCGGAAGTCGAGCTCCGTTTTGGAGGCCAGCCGCGCCAGCGAGATGCCGGCTTCCGATAGCTCGAAGACCATGGAGGGCGGCGGCTCCTGCAGGATGGCGGCAATAGGAGTGGGGAGTCTCATGGGTGATGGGTTGTGGGTGATGGGTTATGGGTGGCTGCGGACGCACGCAGCCTATCACCTATCACCCATAACCTAAGACCGCGAGTAAAACGAGTATTCATCCCTCTATAAACGTGACCTTGTTGATCTCTTTCAACGTGCTGACGCCCTTGCGGACCTTGTCTACGGCGGATTCGCGCAGGAAGGTCATGCCTTCGTCGCGCGCCATGCGCTTGATTTCCGAGGTCGGCCGCTTGTCCAGGATCTTTTCGCGAATCTTCTCGGTAAGATCGAGCAATTCGTGGATGGCGGTACGGCCGCGATAACCGGTGCCGCCGCATTCAAAGCAGCCGGCGCCTTCCATCAACTCGATATGCTCCCACTCGGCGGGGTCCAGGCCGGATTCTATCAGCGCGGCGCGGCGCGCTTCGCTGTTTTCGTACTGCATCGGCCGGCGGCAATAATCGCAGATCACGCGCACCAGGCGCTGCGCCAGGATGCAGTTGAGCGCCGAGACGAAATTGTAGGGTTCCACGCCCATGTTCAGGAAGCGCCCCAGCACATCGAGCACGTTGTTGGCGTGCACCGTGGTGAAAACCAGGTGGCCGGTAAGCGCGGAATTGATAGCGATCTGGGCGGTCTCCTGATCGCGGATTTCGCCCACCATGATCTTGTCCGGGTCATGCCGCAAAATCGAACGCAATCCGCGCGCGAAGGTCAGCCCTTTCTTTTCGTTCACCGGAATCTGGGTGATGCCTTTGACCTGATACTCGACGGGATCTTCGATGGTGATGATCTTATCCTCGTCGTTCTTGATTTCGCTGAGCGCGGCATAGAGCGTGGTGGTCTTGCCGGAGCCGGTGGGACCGGTGACCAGCACCATGCCGTACGGCTCGGAGATATAGCGCCGGAATTTGACCAGGTCGTTTTCGGAAAAGCCTACCACTTCGAGCGAGAGCTTGGCGAATTTCTCGCTCATGGACTCCTTGTCGAGGACGCGGAGCACGGCGTCTTCGCCGTGGATGGTGGGCATGATGGAAACGCGGAAGTCGATCAACCGGCCCTTGTACCGTACGCGGAAACGGCCGTCCTGCGGCACGCGGCGCTCGGCGATATCCAGCTCGCTCATGACCTTGATGCGCGAAAGGATGGTCGAATGCCAGTCTTTGGCGATGGGCGGCATGGCGTAGTGCAGCACACCATCGATGCGGTACTTGATAGCCACTTCCTGGTCGCGCGATTCGATGTGAATGTCACTGGCGCGGCGTTCGAGGGCGTTGAAGATGGTGGTGTCGACCAGCTTGATGACCGGGGCGATGTCGCTATCGACGGCGGTGAGCTTGTCGATGGAGAGAGTCTCGTCGGAGTTCTCTTCGTCGACCACCACGTCCAGCGTGAAGCCCTCGGTAACCTCCTCCAGCACGCGCTGGGACTGTTCGGTCTTCTTGAGCAGGTCGGAGATCTGGGAAAGCGTAGCGACCTTGACGCGCAGCTTCTTGTTGAGCAGCAGCGCCAGTTCGTCGATCATGTTGAGGTTGCGCGGATCGGCCAGGGCAATGTCGAGGGTGCCGTTCTGCGCGCGGATGGGTACGAAGTTGTAGCGGAACATCAGGTCCACCGGGATGGACCGGAAGAGATCGTGGTCGATGGACCCTTCGCGCAGGTCCACATACTCGCAGCGATAGCGGGCCGCCACGGCTTGCGCCTGTACGGTTTCGCCGGTGGGGTCGATCAGTCTGGGTTTATCGGTCGCCATAAGAAAACAGTGAACGGTTATGGGTTGTGGGTGATGGGTTGCCG